>NZ_PNCY01000019.1:0-65844 GCF_005887105.1 Pseudoalteromonas sp. S2893
GCTTTGCAGTGGTGGCCGATGAAGTACGCGCGCTTGCTAATCGTACCTCGCAATCAACCACCGAAATTCAGTCAATGATTGAAGAGCTAACCACTATTTCTGAAGATGTAGTAAACGATATTAGTCAATCTAAGCAAAAAGCCCAACAAAGCGTAGGCGCAATGCAAAGCTCTGTTGAATTACTTGATGCGATAAGCGAAACAGCAAATCAAATAAACGACATGGCTACCTTAATTGCCACCGCAACTGAGCAGCAAAGTAACGTGGTTGCTGATGTAGGACGTAATATTGAGCAAATAAGTGAAATTAGTGACCGTGCTATGAATGAGCAAATAAACACCGAGCAAGCAATTCGCGATTTAGCAAATAGCGCTCAAACCCTTGATGCACTCGTAGCCACCTTTGAAAAACACCACTAAACACCTTTTGTAACACTTTAATAAACCACCTACGCATATTGCATCTACACTTATAGATGTAATATGTTGGAGGTGGTTTATGAACATATCTTGTTTTAACGCATTATTACTAAGTAGTTGCTTATATTTAAGCGCATGTAACACCACGGTGCGTGAACCTCCACCGCTAGCCCTTGCAAACCATCCAACATTTAACCGTATTAACGTTGAAACCAAGCAAGAGATATTTAAGCTCGACAAAACAATCACTTCCCAACTTGATGCCCACTTAACCAGTAAGCGCAGCGCGCATTACTTAGCGAACAGTATTTTAAGTTTTTTATTAAAAAACGGCGATAACTCATTAACCTATCAAAGTGGTGCCACATTGAGTGCATCGCAAACCTACGCTAATTTAAATGCTAATTGCCTGTCGTTATCGATATTAGCGTATAGCTTAGCCGATTATTTAGGTATAAAAGCGCGCTTTCAAAAGGTCCATATTCCTGAATATTGGGCAATGAATAAAGGGGTTAATTTACTGACAGGGCATATTAATTTATCAATTGACAATGCGCTTATGCAAACAATACCAGCCACAATGGTTTATCAACGTGATAAACAGTTAACCATAGACTTCGACCCGAATATAAGAAAACAACGCTTTAAAACCAGCCCAATAAGCAAAGAGTTTGTTACGGCTATGTTTTATAACAATAAAGGCGCTCAAGCTTTAGTAAATAAAAATTATAATTTAGCTTATAGCTACTTTAGTGCCGCCGTTGAAGCCGCCCCATTATACAGTGGTGGCTGGGGGAATTTAGGCATTGTATTTAGGCAGCTTAATTATTTAAAAGAAGCTGAACAGGCATATAACTATGCATTATTGCTTGATAAAAATAACCATACTGCCATAGGTAATCTCGCTGTGCTGTACACCTTAAGTAACCGCGCTAAACAAGGTCAGCAAATGCTAAAACAGCTCAATAAAAAGCGCCAAGCTAACCCGTATTACCATATATCATTGGGTAATAGTGAACTGGTACTTAAAAATTACTCTCAAGCGATTAAGCATTTTAAAAGCACTTATAAAATTGACGCTAAGTTACACGAAAGCCACTTTGGCCTTGCGCGAGCATATTATTTTATCGGCAATATAAAGCAGGCAACACATTATTTGCGTTTAGCAGGTATAAACGCCGAGTTTAACTATGACAAAGCCCGCTATCATAATAAATTAAAAGCATTAAAAAATGCCACAGCTTCACTTAGTCATTAGCTGTTGTACGTAGTGCTCTTTTTGGGCCCTACTTAATTTTTTAATTTGCCACTCTAACTTGCTGGCTTCGCTTTTTGAGCCCACCTTTTGTTGATGAATTAAAACTAAAGGGCCTTTGCCTTTTAAGTTTTTTGCGCCTTTACCCGCTTGATGCGTGGCTAAGCGCTTATCAACATTGGTTGTTATACCTGTATACCAGTGGCCTAGACGCGTTTGCACTATATACAAATACCACGTTGAGGGTACTTTGTGTGCTTTGCTTATATTTATACTTAAACTTTTTTGTGTGTTTGTGGTCAAAACTTTACCCTAACCCTCGTAACTAAAAACAATTTCTTAAAAGGGTTTTACCTTCAGTGACTAATCGGTATCATGCAGATTATAAAAAATAAGGATCACAACTAACAATGCAGTCGTTAAAAACTTTTTCTCTTTGGCTTATCGTTGCTCTCACATTCAGCTCTTTAGCAGGTTGTTCTAGCTGGGTATATAGAATCAATATCCCACAGGGTAACTTTTTAGAGCAATCAGATGTAGATAAGCTTCGTGTAAACATGACACGAGAGCAAGTTATTTATGTATTAGGTCGTCCAATAGCAGAAGATGCGTTTGATAATAGTACCTGGCGTTATGTGTACAGCTTTAACAAAGGCCGCGATAATGAGCAGCATAAAGAGTTGCTGGTTAAATTTGAAAATGATCAACTAGTTGCTGTTTCGGGTGATTATGATCGACCAGAAAACTTTGATACTCCGCTAGAGCAGTAAACGCTTTAGTTATTAAAAAAAGGTGAGCATGGCTCACCTTTTTTATTTACTACATTAATAACCTTTATAAAGGACGCCCACCGGTAACTTTATTTGCTCGACCTTCCTCTTTTGCTTTTTCAGCCCGCTTTCTTCGAGCATCTTTAGGGTCTGCAATTAGTGGACGGTAAATTTCTATTCTGTCGCCATCTTTTAATTCGTAATGCGCTTTTACTGTTCTATTCCATACACCTAAAGTAAGCGCAGTTGGGTCTATTTCAGGGCACTTTTCAATGATCCCCGATTGAATAACAGCTTGTTCGGCTGTGGTTCCTTGCGCTACTTCCACTGTTAATGTGGTTGCTTTAGTCGGTAATGCAAAAACTATCTCAACGCTAATCATTATCTTGCTCCGTATACATCTTTTGCACGTTGCGTGAATGCACTAACCATATTTTTAGCTACATCATTAAATATTTTACCAAACGCCAATTCTATAAGCTTGCTAGAGAATTCAAATTCAAGCTTAAGCTCAACTTTACAGGCTTTTTTATCTAACGCTTGAAAATGCCAACGCCCTTTAAGAGTTTTAAATGGGCCATCAACCAGCCTTAATTGCACGGTTTGCTCGTCAATAAAGGTGTTTTCAGTGGTAAACCACTTTTTTATACCCGCCTTGGATATTTCTAAACTCGCGGTCATGTTATTATTGTGCTGCGAAACGATTTTAGAGTCTGAGCAATTAGGTAAAAACTGCGGATAAGCTTCTACATCATTAACTAGGTCAAACATCTCTTTAGTGCTGTACATAACCAGCGCACTTTTTTCTATTTGTGGCATACTCACTCCCAACTGTGTGGGCGAATTTTAGCAAGCTTTGCGCGTTTCCCCAAATTTTCATGGTCTTAAGTTCACCAGATTATTTTAAAGGCACATATAAAAAATCGATGTAAAACATCTCTTAATACGTATATTATAGGGCACTATGGCTAAGAACAAATCATCAAAATCGAACAGTAATACCATCGCGCTTAACAAAAAAGCGCGTCATGAGTATTTTTTACACGACAAGTTTGAAGCAGGTGTTGAACTACAGGGCTGGGAAGTAAAAAGTATCCGAGCTGGTAAGGTAAACATCTCAGAAACTTATATTCATCTTAAAAATGGCGAAGCTTTTTTATTAGGCAGTCAAATTCAGCCTTTAAATAGCGCCTCGACTCATGTTATTTGCGATCCAATGCGATACCGTAAACTGTTATTAAGCCGCAAAGAGCTTGATAGATTAGTCGGTGCCACTGAACGAGATGGCTACTCACTTGTTGCCACTGCCATGTATTGGAAAAAATGTTGGGTGAAACTTGAATTTCACTTAGCAAAAGGTAAAAAAATGCATGACAAGCGTGAAGACGGCAAAAATAAAGATTGGTCGCGTGAGAAAGAACGCCTCATGAAACATAAAGTATAAACACAACGCCTAATTTATTTAGGCGTTTTTTTTAATTTCTCACCGGTTAAATTTAAAACAACCTGATCAAATTACCCTCAGCTTTATTTAATTCATCCCTGTGCGTGATATAAATAAATTATTACACTTTATTTATTTTTTTAATTTCTTTAGATGCCTGCCCATTTTAGTGCGCAAATTTTATGGTACAAAGCGAGTAATTTAGCCTTGTCTATCCTTTTTCGTTGTTTCTATTATTGAATATTTTTCCCTCAATACTCTACAAAAACTCATACTAAAATCGCAAAGGGTGTAGATTGATAACACTTAAGTTACATGATATTAATGTCAGCGCTTGTTAAGCAACTAAATTTATAACATATCAACAAGGACTTAAGGATGAAGCAATCAATTGCATTTACACCTAGCATAATTGCAGGTGCTACAATCGCACTTTCAGCAGGATTTACAACAACAGCTTATGCTGCTGAAGAAGCAAAAAAAGTAGAACGCATTGAAGTAACAGGTTCGCGCATAAAACGCACCGATATCGAAGGGCCTTCGCCAGTACAATCTATTGGCAGAGCAGATATCGAAAACATGGGTTACGATAACCTTCAACAACTCCTCGAAAGAATGCCTGTGGCAGGCAGCGGTACTTTCTCAACACGCGGCAACAACCAAGATTCAACTGCAAATGGATCTGCCGCGGTCAGCCTACGTGGTTTAGGTGCTGATGCTACATTGGTGCTAATCAACGGCCGCCGTGTGGCTATTAGTGCCTTTGCCGAAGGTATTACAAACTCATTTGTCGATATTAATAGTATTCCGGTATCGGCGATTGAGCGCATTGATATTTTAAAAGATGGCGCATCAGCAATTTATGGCTCTGATGCAGTAGCGGGCGTAGTCAACGTTATTTTGAAAAAAGACATAGATGGCGTTGAACTAAACTTAGGCTACGGTGGTACCGATGGCCCAAATTACGAAGAAACAACAGCAAGTTTAGTATGGGGTACAACTAGCGAAAAAAGCAGCGCCTCAATTATTATTGATTACTTTAAAAACACCTCGCTTTCGTCAGATGAAATGGGCAGCTTAGGCACCGCTAACCAATCACCTTATGGCGGCGAAGACTTTCGCTCTTCACGTGGCTTTCCAGGCTACTTTTATGTTGATGGTGTAAAAACAATTGATCCAGATTGTCCTGCAGAAAACGCCACATCAAGCGGCAGCTGTTTATTTGATTACGGCCCATTTGGCTACATCGCCCCTGAGTCTGAGCGCGTAGGTGCTATTTCTCAATTTGAATACAATTTTGATAATGGTATTACCGGCTTTTTAGAAATGGCAGTGCAGCATAATACCTCAGTTGCAGCCGGTGCCCCTACTCCACTTGATGAAGATGCAGGTTTAACAGTACCCGCTAGCCACCCTAACAACCCGTTTGGTGAAGATATTCAAATTGGCCGTTACCGTACGGTTGATGCGGGCGCTCGCCAATGGGATATTGAATCAGACACGCTTCGCTTTGTAGCTGGCCTAAGAGGCGAAATCAACGAATGGAGCTGGGAAGCTGCGGTTCAAAAAGGCCGTAGTAAATCACTTCAAACAGGCGATCGCTCGCAAGGTTGGGTTCGCACCGACTTTTTACAACAAGAAATTGATGCCGGTAACTACAACCCATTTGGTGGCACCTATAACAGCCCAGAAGTTATTGACAGAATTACCACAAGCTTAGTTCGCCGCGGTGAGTCTCATATGACCTCATTCGACGCTAACATCTCTGGTGAAGCATTTAGCTTTGGTGATGATGTGGTTATGATGGCCGCGGGTATTGAATACCGTGAAGAAGATGTAACCGATACACCGGATGACCAATTTCAGCGCGGTTTAATTTTTGGTACTGAGTCTGTGTCTGCTGCAGCAGAGCGCGACCAATACGCAGCCTATGTGGAATTTTCAATCCCACTTGCTGAAAACCTAGAGCTACAACTCGCTGGACGTTACGATGATTACAGTGACTTTGGTAATACAACAAACCCTAAAGTCGCTTTACGCTGGGCACCTACCGACGAAATAACCATTCGTGGTTCGTGGGCACAAGGGTTTAGAGCGCCATCGCTTGCACAAGTAGGTTAAGGTCCATCACAAGAAAGTCAGTTTTTTGTAGATACTTATCGCTGTGAAGCAACTGGCCTTGATTGTGACGCGCTAGATTACAACATTGAATTCGCTGGTAACCCTGACTTAGAAGCAGAAGAGTCAGAATCATGGAACGTTGGCTTTATTTGGGCACCTTCTGCTGAGTTTGGTTTAAGCGTAGATGTGTGGAGTATTACCCAAGATAATAAAATTGATGAACAAGAATTTGGCCCAATTTATAACTCTGAGTGTAATAACCAAGATAGCACAGTGTGTGTACGCTTAGCACCTAGTGGTGGTAATAGCTTAGGCACCATTCAAAAAATATACAGCACCTTTGAAAACGTCTCTTCGCAAGAAGTGTCAGGTGTTGATTTATCAGCAAATTACAACCATTCGCTGGATGATTTAGGCTTACTTAAATTTAACTTAGAATGGGCGTACCAAAACAAGTTTGAAAAAGACGGCCGCGATTACACGGGTGAATACAATTACCCAGAGCACCGCTGGATTTTCTCTACTAACTGGGAAATTGGCCAATTTAATACCAACGTAAATATTAGCTACGTAGGCGAGTTTGAAGATACCCCAGATATAGACTTTGACGGTAATTTAGACTTTGATAGCAATACATCGCGTATGGTTGACTCGCAAGCATTGGTAGATTTACAAACATCTTACCGTGTAAGTGATGCAACTAAAGTGTCGCTTGGTGTAAATAACGTATTCGACGAAGAGCCACCATTTGCCATTGGTGATGGCGATGCCGACCTTTACGGGTATGCATCGGGTGTACACAACCCACGTGGTCGTTACTTCTACACTAAAGTAACCTTCTCGTTTTAATTTAATATAGCCCATTATTAAATGGGCTATGCTAAAAACAAAAAAACCGCCATTTGGCGGTTTTTTTATTAAAACGTAGGGGCTAAATTATAGCTCGCCTTCGTTTTCAGATAGGAACTTAGCAACACCTTCAGGGCTTGCGTCCATACCTTTTTTACCTTCTTCCCAACCAGCAGGACATACTTCGCCGTTTTCGCTGTGAAATGCTAGCGCGTCAACCATGCGGATCATTTCGTCGATGTTACGACCAAGTGGTAAGTCGTTCACTACTTGGTGACGTACGTTACCTTCTTCATCGATTAGGAAAGAGCCACGAAATGCAACGCCCGCTTCAGGGTGCTCAACGTCGTATGCTTTACAAATTTCGTGCTTAACGTCTGCAACTAGTGCGTATTGAACTTTACCAATACCGCCGTCTGCTACAGCAGTGTTACGCCATGCGTTGTGTGAGAATTGTGAATCGATAGAAACACCAATTACTTCTACGCCACGCTTTTGGAATTCTTCATAACGCTTATCAAATGCGATAAGTTCTGAAGGACATACAAACGTGAAATCTAGTGGGTAAAAGAAGATTACTGCTTTTTTACCTTTAATTGTTTCATGAAGGTTATAGCTATCTACAATTTCACCATTACCTAGTACAGCTGCAGCGGTAAAGTCTGGTGCCTGGCGGCCTACTAATACACCCATTTTATTCTCCAAATATTTTGAGTTTGTTGTCGATTGCATACGCAATGCTGATACTTATATGGGCGCTAAAAATTAAAAAACAATAGCGCCAACACATAATTACGTGGCATTTTAAATTTAATAAGGAAAAAAGAACAATCGTATTTAGCGATGTGCACAATCGAAAATACCGAACAGATATTAAAACTTTATTACGCCTATAAAAAAACCTGCATTTGCAGGTTTTAAAAATGGGCTAATCCATGATATCGGAAGGCATATCGCCTTTAATATTTTGCCAGATTTCACCGGTTTGATGGCCAAACTTACGCATCATTGAAATCGCGCCATCATGCTCACGGTTTTCAGCCAATACTGTTAGGTCTTTATAAAATTGACGTGCTAACTGGCGAGTGCCTGCGTCTGAGAAATAATGACAACCAATTTTAAAGTAAAACCCTCTAAAACCGTTAAGTATAAGTACGTAAATGCGGTTATTACCAGCGACAGCTAATTCGTGGTGTACTTTGTAATCGTAATCTGCAAAAGCTTGCGCAGTGTCTTCAAGTTCATCGCTTTTTGATAAAATCTCAATAACACGCTCAGGGTTAAGCTTTATCGCTGCACGGGTATAAATAGCACTAATATTAGTACGTGCAGATAATAACTGATCGGTCAGCTCTGGCATTTTGTCTTCATCTAAGCGCGCCAGCGTTTCGAGTATGTTTAAACCCGATGTTTCCCAAAAATTATTCACTCTGGTTGGCTTGCCGTGCTGAATAGTTAGCCAGCCATCGCGTGCTAAACGTTGCAGTACTTCACGTAAGGTTGTTCTGGTTACACCAATTAACTCAGAAAGCTCACGCTCTGCAGGTAGAATTGAACCTGGAGGGAAATCGCCGTTCCAGATAGATTCAACTATATACTCTTCAGCAAATCCTGCTGGGCTTTTAGCTTTAAAAATTCTCATTCAATTCCCACTCGAATTAATCACAACTCATCGTTTTATACGAATAACTGACAGATTGTACCAGATGAAATATAACTAACAAGTAAACTCGTGGATATAAGTGCCAACCAACCGCTGAAAATTTCGCAATAGTAAATAATAAAATTCAACATGCTTAAATTAGGCCTAATTAGCTAAATAAATTAACCCTATTCATAGTAGGTACATTAATGCTATTGCTGTTTTTGCTTAACCATTGCATTACTACAATAATTCCCGTGTGCGGCAACAAGCACATTCAAAAGTCGCATACAGCAGAGCCTGTTAACTGTAACGTTTAAACAAGCCTTTTTAGCGAACCAATCTTATATTACATGTTCACTTAGCAAATTAAGCTTAACCTTTCCCTAAATAGGATTGGCCATAACCGCTTATTAATTTCATCTTAAAAAAAGCGACTTCGGTAGCTTTTTTACCCTTTTTGTTGCTCGTTACTTTATCCTAGTACATAATTCAACGTCTTATTTCAATGCGGATTTTTTATGAACTGGCTAGCACAACTCCCTACTCAACGTACTCCATGGCTACTATTTACAGGCATTGTATTTTTATTAGAAGTCACCGCACTGTTTTTTCAATACCAGATGGGACTTGCTCCATGCATTATGTGTATTTACCAGCGAACTGCGGTATTAGGCTTATTAGGGGCAGGCATTATTGGCGCAACTAAACCACAAAGTAAATTAGTACGCGCTATCGCTTATTTAGTGTGGGGTGTATCAAGTGTGTGGGGTTACTTTATTGCACGTGAGCACATTGAAATGCAAACAACCACCGATCCCTTTGCGTTTAGCTGTGAGTTTGAGCCAAACTTTCCTTCATTTATGCCATTGCATGAATGGATCCCAAGCTTTTTTCAAGCCACAGGGGATTGCGGTAATATCGATTGGCAATTTGCGGGATTAAGTATGCCAGCATGGATGGAAATACTATTTGCGTTATTTACTATCACGCTTTTTGTAATTGTTACCACTCGCTTACTTACTAAAAAGACTATTTAATATGTTTACGTTTTTTACCAGTCAGCTGCCTGAACTAAAGCACCTTAAAGTGAGGCAGCGACAAGCCGTTGTTGCTATTGCGCTAAGCATGCTACCTGCCACCGATAGAGTGTTATTAAGAATAGTAAAGCTGATATTGCTCAGCCCATTGTTTTTATTATTTACTGTTTTTAAAGGGTGGGAACTCATTCCCTTTTTAATTTTAGGTGGCCTATGTTACCCGCTTTTAACAACCCCGATTGAAATAAACTTCGCTAAAAAATATTTAGCCAAAGCACTTGAGCAGTATTCACAGGGCGCTTAGCGCCCTGCCTATTATAAAGACACTTTTCCTTCTAGTTTAGCTACAAGCTTTTTACCTATTCCTTTTACGTTAGCTAAATCGCTCAGCTGGGCAAATTCGCCATTTTCAACCCTGTAATCAACAATAGCCTGCGCTTTTTTCTTACCAATACCAGGCAACTTGGCCAGCATTTCTGAATCGGCACTATTAATATTAATAACCGGCGCTTGCGGCATTTCAACCATAGGCTTATCTTCAACAGGGTTAGCGTGGGTAAACGCGCTAAAGCTTAAAAAGCTAATAATAAGTAGCGTTAATAGATTTTTCATTTGTCATTCCTTATTTTTGTTTATACCAAAGCGTTATAGTTAAACGGCTAATTTGGCTTTAAACATGTGCTTAATTTTTATTTGAGGAAATAATGTTAAATAAGGAGCAACGCGCATCACTTACATTATTTCCAGTGCATAATCACCTAAATCCGAAAACCTAAAATGCAGCTGGTACAACAAGTGATTGCTTAACTAAAGTAAAGTTACGCTTTTTTGTCAAATTGATGACAAGCTAAAAATGCACCGAATACTTGCAATTTTACACACAAACATTTACTGTATATAAAAACAGTGACCTACGGGTCAGTAACCACATTACCACGCAATCAAGCAGGAGAGATCATGGCTGTTGTTGTTAAATATGTTGTAGAACGAAACGGAGTTGAGCGAATGACGTTTACTACTAAAAAAGAAGCGGATGCCTATGACAAAATGCTCGATATAGCAGAATCGCTTGAAGTAATGCTGGAAAAAGTAGATGTGCCACTGAGCGAGCAACAGGTTGAATCGCTTGCGCTTGAAATTGCAAAGAGTAAAGATGACTTTATGGCGGTGTTAAAAGGCGCAAAAGAGCCCACAACAAAAAGTACAGCTAAAGCTAAAAAAGCCGACAACGTAGCATCAATAAAAGATAACGACGAGCAACAAGCTAGCTAATTTGTGACTATTTTAAATAAAGGGCTGCTACTAAATAGCAGCCCTTTTTTATTAATTTTTGAACAGTTACAAATTTTTTCTGGCTTTTTAAACTGAAATTGATACATTAATCCGGTTAATAGCGAGTGTTTATGTGCCATGTCAGTATTTATTAAGTCTTTTTACCAAAAATTTTTCCCAGCCCGTCAGTTGCTTATTCGTCAAAATGGCGAAGTTAAGCATGTTGTTTTGGCGCCTTGGTTTCAGCTTTTTACAGTACTGCTTATTTTAGGCACTATTACTTGGGTCGGTATTTCTAGTTTTCGTGTTTATAGCCAAACAAATAAAATTACCGACATAGAACAAAGCCAAATTGACAAACAACAAGTGTGGCAAAAACAGGTCCAAGAACAAAAAGCACTGCACGCTAAGCAATTAGAACAACTTGCTGTACTAGAGCAAAAGCAGGCACTTTTGCAAGGTATGATTGAATCCCTCCCCGCATCTATTAGTAAAGAGACAATAAAACTAGAAGAACAACTTGAATCGCCTGTTAATCAAGACAAAGGCGAGTTTCATGAACCACTTGTAGATGAAGAGCCGAAAAACAAACACGCCAGCCTTCTAACGCCAATCACTTTTGCCGCACGTTATGAGCGCTTAAATAAATACTACGAGCATAATTTTGCGCTTATTGATGCGCAAATTAATAAACGCCATGATGCAATTTTAGCGATGTTAAAAGGCGCAGGCTTAGAGTCAGCCCTTGAACAACATTTAGCACTGGGCGCACAAACCACTGCGCAAGGTGGCCCGTTAGATGTATTTGATGAAACTAAAATACCAGGGCAGTTTTTAGCCATTGTTGATAAGCTATTATTACTTAACAACCTTGAAAACTTTTTAACAGAGCTGCCTAACTCACTGCCCTTGCCTGCGGCTAAATACTATATTTCGAGCAACTTTGGGTTACGTAAAGATCCGATGAACAACCGCCGCGCTTTTCACAAAGGTGTTGATTTAGCCGGCTGGCATAAAACCGAAATTTTTGCCCCTGCTGATGCACGTGTATTGCGCGCAGGTAAAAATGGCGGCTATGGTAACTTTATCGAGCTAGAGCACAAAAATGGCTTGGTCACCCGTTTTGGCCACTTAAATAAAATTAAAGTGAAAAAAGGCCAAACAATTGCTAAAAATGAGGTAATTGGATTAATGGGCAGTACTGGCAGAAGTACCAGTACCCACTTACACTATGAAGTGTTACTCGATGGCAAACATGTCAATCCTCTAAAAATAACAAAGGCGCTTTCTCGTGTTCGGTAAAAAAAAGCAACCAAGTAGTCAAACTACGTTAAAAAGAGTAAATCATACCCCTTCTATTATTTCTGAAGATGTGCGCTTAACTGGCACACTTACCAGCCAAGGCGAAGTGCAGCTAGATGGCCGAATTGATGGCGATATAAAGGCAGAGCACCTGGTAATTGGCTCTACCGGCATTGTTGAAGGTGTGGTTGAAGCTAAAAGTGTCATTGTAAAAGGTAAAATTATTGGCTCACTAAACGCAAGTGAAGTGAATATTCAAAGCAGCGCTCACGTACATGGCGATGTTTTTCACGATACACTAAGTATTGATGCGGGAGCCATTATTGAAGGCAGCTTAAAACAGCGCTTTGAAAAAGAAGAACCGGAACTTATTAGCGAAGATTTAAAGCCGGCTAAAGAAGTAAAAACTTTGCTTGATGATGCTGATAGCGACTTGTCGTTTGTTAATAAGCAAGCCGCTGATAAAGCCAAATCTAATTAAGCGCTCATTACTTTTTCTCGGTTATGTACATCGTAATATCTGCAGTGAACACCAGTTCATTGCGGGTATTGTAAAGCTTAACTGGCACCACTAAATCTTCTTTATCTACCCATTGGCGAGGCAAGTCGATTTCTGCAATAGCAGTTACATCGGTATCAACCTTTGCTAAATAGTGTACCGTCATTCCTTTTGGGATCCAGCGATGCGTTTTATAAGGCACGGTGGCATCTACCATTACACCAGCACACAGCTCAGCTAAGTTACATTGTGCAATAGCATGAATAGTCCCAATATGGTTATGCACACTACGGCGGTTTTTTACGACAGCGCTACAGTGCCCTTCTCTTAAATCGAGTACGTAAGGTTTCATTGAGCCAAAATACGGGGCTTTTATGCATACCGCTTTGCTAAACAACCAATTGCCAAAAGGTAAGCGTTTAAATTTAAGCCAGGTTTTTAAAAGGGCTGATTTATTACTCATTGTTATTTCCCATTTTGTGTTTATAAATTCAAACTAACACATCAGACCAGTTAAAAAAAGCGCAATTCACCGCGCTGTTAATCCTAATGTCATGAAATATTTATCACAATAAAGCGTGGCTCACTCATAAGCCCTTTCTTTTTTATATGCGGGCACCTAAAATAGCCAGCAAAAGGAGACCTAATGCAAACACAGCCCGCTAAACCTAACTTAATTTTATTACTCATCTTAGCGTTACTCGTAATATTTTGCCCTATGGCAATTGATATTTATCTTCCCGCTTTTCCAACTATTGCCACGCAATTTAACGTAACCGAACAACAGGTTCAGCAAACAGTGGCTATTTTTATGCTTACTGTGGGTTTAGGGCAATTAATTGCAGGGCCATTAGCAGATAAGTTTGGCCGAAAGCCGGTAGCGGTTGTAGGTGTTAGTTTGTATGCAGGCTCAGCCTTACTTGCCTACATGGCACCCTCTTTTGCTGTATTAATGTTTGCACGCGCTCTGCAAGGGTTAGGTGCATGTGCTACGTTTGTTGTTGCTTTTGCCATTGTACGTGATAAATACGGCAGCGAACGCAGCGGGCAAATGATTACCTATTTAAATGGAATTGTGTGTTTTATTCCTGCGCTTGCGCCTATTTTAGGTGCTTGGCTTACCGTGCAATTTGGCTGGCGCATGAACTTTATGTTTTTAACCTTGTTTGCGTTAGCGGGCCTAGTCATTACGCTCACCTTATTTAGAGAAACCCGCCCTGCTGATAGTCACTACCAAGGGCATATATTGGACTTACGCCGCTTTGTGCCAATATTAAAAACACCGATATTTTTATTTAATAGCTTACTGTGTATGGTCGCCATGTCGGCGATTCTTGTGTATGTCACCTTGGCACCTGGGTGGATCATTACGCACTTAGGGGGCACCGTTGCCGACTTTACTTTTTGGTTTACGCTCAATGCCGTATTAAGTATTGTAGCCAGCTTTATTACGCCCATTTATATTAAACGTAATAGCCAAAAAGCCCTGCGCGTTGGAGTTACAGTATTGGTAGCCTCTGGCATATTAATGATTGCACTTAGCCATATAGAATCGGCCATTGCGCTTATGCTACCTATTTTAATTGCTGCACTTGGTTTTGCCCTGAGCTTAGGCTCTGCGGCTGGTATGGCGTTATCGCGCTTTCCAAAACAAGCCGGTACAGCCTCTGCCTTAATTGGTGCTATGCAAATGAGTGGCGCTAGTGTGCTTGTGTTTTTAACGCAATATTTAGGCCTTAGCACACCTTGGCTAATTGCTTTTCATTTATTGTTACTGGCACCACTTTGGCTAATTTTAATGAGTAAAAAAGCCCATACATTGCACCCGGTTAATACATGATCAACCCTGATTTTTTAGCATCCTTTTTACTAGCGAGCTTTTTAATGGCGGTGGCCCCTGGGCCATCAAACGCATTTTTAATGGCGCAAACATTTGCCAATGGCAGAGCGGCAGGTATGCAAAGCGCATTTGGCTTTGCTTTAGGTGGAGTAATACACACATTTTTTGCTGTTATTGGATTAAGCGCGGTATTAAAAGCCTCGCCCACCGCTTATAGTGCAGTACAGTACTTAGGCGCGGCTTATTTGTGCTATTTAGGGCTTGTGATGATTAAAAGCACTTTTTCGCAGCCAAATACCGTGGATTGCGCTAGTGATGATAAGCCTCATGTAAGCACCAGTAAAAAGCCAAATGTCATGTTTCAAGCCATGATGACCGAGGTATTAAACCCTAAAGTCGCGTTATTTTTTATTGCTTTTATCCCTCAGTTTGTAGACCCAAGCTTATCATCGGCAACGTTTCAATTAGCTTTTTTTGGTCTGCTCTACCCTATTTTTGCTTTCCCAATTGACTGTACGTATATTTATTTTGGCGACAAAATAGCGCAATTTTTCAAAAAATACCCACATAGCCAACTTTGGATAGACCGAGTGACTGGCATGGTATTTATTGCACTGGCCATTAATTTATTATACTAATTACACTAAATTGGTATTACTTAACCAAAACCTTGGTTACTCAACAAAATAAGATGCAGCATGGAACAAAAAAAACAATCGCTACCCGCTAATAAAAATATTGCCTTAGTTGCGCATGATGGTAAAAAAGCCGCGCTTAAATTATGGTGCGAAAAACACAAAGAAGCCTTAAGCAGACACACCTT
Source organism: Pseudoalteromonas sp. S2893 (assembly GCF_005887105.1). Taxonomy (NCBI): domain Bacteria; kingdom Pseudomonadati; phylum Pseudomonadota; class Gammaproteobacteria; order Alteromonadales; family Pseudoalteromonadaceae; genus Pseudoalteromonas; species Pseudoalteromonas sp. S2893. The sequence continues at coordinate 15,277 of NZ_PNCY01000019.1, forward strand.
ATACGGTACTGGCACCACAGGCCATTTAATCGAAAAAACCACCGGGCTAGAGGTTATTCAGCTATTAAGTGGCCCTATGGGGGGCGATCAACAGCTAGGAGCTAAAATTGCCGAGCACGAAATTCATGTATTGGTGTTTTTTTGGGATCCGTTGGCATCGCAACCACACGACCCTGATGTTAAAGCATTACTGCGTTTAGCTGCTGTTTGGAATATTCCTGTGGCCTGTAATGAAGTCAGCGCCGACATGTTATTAAGCTCGCCCTTAATGGACACTGAGCTTGAACGTACTTTGCCAGATTACGAAAAATACCTCGCAACCCGACAAATTAGTCTTTAAAGCCTTTTAAGCTACTTATAAAGCATGCTGGCCCATTTTGTTAGGCCAGCCGTTACACTACCAAAGTGATCGCCATTCAGCATTTTAATATCACCTAAATGCTCACTTAACGCGGCTTTAATAAGTGGTGACTGCGCACTCCCCCCTGTTAAATAAATAACGTCTGGGGTGGTTCCTGCATCGGTAATTGCTTGTTTTGCTAACGTTACTATTTGGCTAATGCTACTTTCTACTGCAACCGCTAAATCGCTTACCGATAGGTTTTTACTAAGGTCATTATCTAAAAAGCGAAGATCGCAATCAAAAGCATCTGCCGATGAAAGCGCTATTTTAGCCGCCTCACCTTGCTGTACTAACTGATGGCCCTGTTTATTTTGCTGTAAATGAATTAAGCGTTTGAAAAGCGCAGGTGCACTGACATCGCGTAATTGGGCAGTGAGTTCTCGATAGTGGCTTTCACTATAAAACTGACTTTGTAAATTTACATCATTAATTTTACAGGCTTGCCAAAAAGGTTGGTTTGGTAAAGGTAGGCCCGATTTAAAGGTACTGCCTAAACCAAGCAATGGCATTAAACCATGAAAACTAAGCGCTATATCTAAGTCATTCCCGCCAACTCGCTTACCGCTGTGGGCTAAAAAGTCATTATCGCGCTCACTGTTGCCTCTAAAGCTTGGCCCCATTTGTACAAACGAGCAATCGCTGGTACCACCGCCAATATCAATAACCAGCACTTTTTGGTCTTCCACTAAACTACTTTCGTAATCAATCCCTGCTGCAAGCGGTTCGTATAAAAACTCAACGTCTTTAAAGCCCGCACGCTTAGCTGCGCGCTCTAAAATACCTACAGCTTGCTGATTTGACTGCTCACCGCCAACGGCCTGAAAGTTAACTGGACGACCAATAACCGTTTGCGTAAGGGGGGTTTTAAGTGAAAACTCTGCGCGTTGCTTTATTTTTAAAATCATTGCGGTAGCAATATCTTCAAAAAAATTAATTTGCCCTTGCTTTAAGCCTGTGGCACCAAAAAACGATTTAGGAGATTTTACAAAGTAGCCTTCTTCAGGAAACTGCACATATTCACTAATGGCTTCACGGCCAATAAAAAGCGTTTCATCTGTAGGTTGTAAATCAAGATCTGACTTAATACGCGGGAGTGTATTTAATAAAGCTTGGCGCTGCGTTAAAAAGTCATGCTCGTGGGCTGTGCCTTTTACATGCTTTGCCACAAAGTCGACAACTAATGCGCTGTGGTGTGTATAAAGAGTAGAAGGTAAATAATGTTTTCCTTGCTCAAGTGGCACTAACTGTACTTCCTCTTGCTCCATAACACCCATGGCACAATTAGAACTACCGTAATCAAAACCTACAAACATACTTCACCATACATTAGAAAAAGGCCGCGCAATTTAGCATACTTTGCCAAAATTATAAACGCTAATGACCCTCCCTCACCCTTAAAAAGCTCGCAAAACGTGGTAAGCCATGTTTTGTTAACCCATGGTACCGATACGTTACCGTGCTGCCTATAGCCGGCGGTGTTTGGCGCTGTTTGTTACTAAAGCCCGTGCCTATTTTAAATATTTGCCCATGGGGTGTTTTTACTTTTAATGCACCTAACATACCGGTGTATTTTCCTTTACCCGGTAAATGTGCAATCACAACCGCTTCAGCATCAAGATAGGGCTTTAACTTTAATAATGTATTGCTGCGCCCGCTTTTATATTTAGCATTGGCTAAATGCAGCATCACCCCTTCAGCCCCTTGCTTAGTTAAATCTTCAAAGTACGCTGTTAATTGGGCTGTGCTAGTAAAGCGGTGTTGCTTAACTGCAGTTATATGCTGCTTATTGATTTGTTTTACCAAGGCTTGGTAGTTTTTATAACGCGCACTAAAAGGAAGGGTTGAGTCTGGCATATCAAATATTTGATAGCGTATAGCGTGCCAATCTGAATTACTGGGGCGTTTGGTTCTTACAATCCCACTGACCAAAGAAAATTGAGTGCGTGCTATCCACAGCTCCCCATCTAACCAAACATTTGGTAATGGCGCCGTAAACCAATTCGGGGCGTTAATCGCATTTCCTTTACGGGTAATAAATTTATCGCCCGTCCATATTGCTCTTACACCATCAAATTTTTCACTAACGAGGTATTCACTAATATTGCCATGTTTAGCTTCATCATATACTTTTGCCAATAACACCTGAGGCTGCGCCGGAAAAACAAGCGATGAGCCAATTAAGCTGACAATGAAAAGTAAGTACTTTAGCTGAGCCATTACTGCATCCCTGCAAATAAAATAAGGCTTTAACTATAGTTGAGATTCGACCCACTGCCAAAACTCACCTAGGTCAGCCATTTTGTACGTCGCCTTACTAAAGTCATGGTCAATTGTATGATGATTTGCAATCGCAACGACTCTAACCTGTGCATTAGTTGCAGCACAAACGCCCGTAAAGGTGTCTTCAACAGCAATTGCATGCTCTGGGTCTACATGTATGTGCTCAAGCGCTAAAAGGTAAGGATCGCCTGCTGGCTTTGGATTTGTTACATCGTCTTTTGTCACTACAGTATCAAATAACTCATAAAAACCTAGCCCTTTTAAAATAGGCATAGCTTCGCTGCGAGCACTACCGGTAACTAACGCCATTTTTAGCCCACTGTTTTTAACAGCGTGTAAGGTTTGCTCAGTAAAAGGCATAACAGGCGGTAAATTAGTTTTTACGTATTCACCAAATAATCGATATTTTTCATCTGCTAAAAACTGTGCGCTGACGTCTAAATTATGCTCATTTTTAATATCAATTGCTGCTTCTAACGTTGGGCGCCCTGAAAAGCGCTGACAAAACTCCACTTCGTTATAACTTACATTGTAGGGTGCAAGCAGCTGACTCCAACACTCAAAGTGCATGCTTTCAGAGTCAACTAGCGTGCCATCCATATCAAACAATACTGCGTTTAAGCTCATCCTCATTCCTTAAATTTTAACGTTAAAAAAGGCGCCTAGGCGCCTTTATAATATTATGCTGTTAAGCCAGCAGGTGGCTCAGCAAATGCTTCCTCACCGGTTTCAACATCAACCAGTTCGTAGCCTCGGGCTTTGCGCACAACCTTAAGTATTGGTTTTTCTAGCGCCGTTTTTAAACGATCGGCATCAGCTGCTAACTCATCTAGCGTTGTACCAAAAGGTGCTGCGCCTGTTTCTGACCAATTAGTTACTTTGCCATTTAAGTTATATTCTACTTCGTGTATTTGGTATTGCGCTGCTTCATCTTTCGTTGCTTCACAAAAAATTACACGGTAGTTCCAAAATCCAGCCATTTTTCTATCTCATTAAAGTTAATTAACGCTACTTTACCAGCTTTATAAAAACATAAAAGCCTGCACTAGGCAGGCTTTTAAAAATTAATAAAATTTAAGGTTATCTTTAGAAGAAGTTAACTTTAAATTCAGCACCAATGTAGCGCTCTTCATTAACAATACCCGTATTGTTATTGAAGTCTACCGCACCAATTGCTTGTTGCTCATCAAATAAGTTACGAACAAATGCAGATACTTGGTACTCGTAGTCACCTTCAGCCCACTCGTAGCCTGCACGTAAACCTACTTCTGTTAATGCTTTACCTTCAAATTCTACTGAATCGTATAGGAACATGTTAATTTCGCTACGGTAAGAAATATCACCTAGCGCAAAGAAGTTACCATCTTCAAGCTCTTTGTTGTAACGAAGGGTAAAGTTAGAGATCCACTCAGGAGCATGCGGTAAGCTATTGCCATCTAGCACAGCTAAACCAGCATCATTAATAGGGTCATTCACGATACATTGAGCACATACCGCTACAGCTAACTCATCATCTTTAATTTCAGTCTTGTTGTAGCTTAAGTTAAATGTTGCATTAAACTCATCGCTTAATACCCATTCTGTATCTAGCTCAAAACCGTAGCCTGTTGTTTTATCAGCGTTAACTAGGCGGTTAAAGTTAGCACCACCACCTACCGCAGTAAGCTGTTGGTCGTCCATTGTGTAGTAAAATACCGTTGCATTTACACGGCCTTGGCCATCAAGAACGTCTGATTTAATACCGGTTTCGAATGAAGTAACGGTTTCTGACTCAGCCGTTGTTACGTCATCACCAAATAAAATACGACCTTGTAAGCTAGGCGCACGGAACGTGTTTGCTACACGGCTGTACCAGTTTACATCGTCATTAACTTTGTAGTTTGCAGATAAATCCCAGCTTACGTGGCTGTCACTTACACTACGCTCTACGTATAAAGCACCACCGCCAATTGGGCTAATTGTACGGTCTGCAACAAAATCTTTTTCGTCATCAGAGTAACGAAGACCCGCTGTTACTTTTAACTTATCTGAGAAGATGTAATCTACTGAGCCGAAAATAGCCCATGCTGTCGTGTCTTGTTGTTGCTGAACATAACCGTTTAAAGCGCCAGCAGGTGAAGAGAACGTATCGTAACTAAAGTTTTCGATTGTAAGCTCTTCATCAAAGTAAAAAAGACCAACTTGGTAGTTTAAGTCACCGCTGAAGTTACTAGCAAGGCGAAGCTCTTGCGTTAACTGATCTTGCTCTGGAATACCATCCGCACTTTCTGAAGAAAACGGAATAAAACCTGGACCCATGTAATCAGGGATATAAGAAGCACCGTAACCGCCGTCAATATCTGCACGTGAGTATATTTCTGCACTTTCCCAACCTGAAATAGAGGTTAGCGTGTATTCATCGCTAATATCCCACTCAAGCTTTAAGCTTGCGCCTTCAGATTCAACTTGCTGGGTATTGCGTACAGCGGCATCTTGATAAACAACATCATGCTCGTAGTTGTCTACTAAATCGTTTGAGCCTGATTCAATAACGTTTGCACGAAACGCAATTGGTGAGCCGTCTAGGTCACGCGTGTGGTAGTTTAGAAGAGCAGTAAAGTCATCGCCTTCGTATAAAAACTGAATACGCGCTGCTTTTTCTGTGTAGCCGCCCTGCTCGTCTTTCGCTTCAAAGCCAGGCGCTTGGTTGTCGATGTAATCATCTTTATCTTGCCATAGCAAAGAAACACGTGCAGATAAACGGTCAGTTAATGCACCACCTACAGCGCCTTCTGTATCTACAGCGCCACGGCTACCGTAAGAAACAGCACCGTAACCTTCAAATTCTTGGCTTGGTTTAACAGTATCAAATTTAACTAGGCCAGCCGGCGTATTACGGCCAAACAAAGTACCTTGTGGACCACGTAGTACTTCTACACGCTCAACATCAAATACTGGAAAGCCTTTTAAAATGGCATTTTCTTGAACCACTTCATCAACAACTAATGAAACAGGTTGTGAAGCATTAAGATCGAAATCGGTATTACCCAAACCACGAACATAAAAACGAGGGAAAGAACGTCCAAACGATGATTCGATTGAAAGACTTGGGATTTTCGCACTCATAAAGCGAATATCCATACCAGCAGAACTATAAGCATCAAGGTTATCACCTTGTAATGCAGATACAGCAACAGGCACTTCTTGTGCATTTTCTACACGTTTACGAGCAGTAACTTGAATAACTTCTAATTGGTTATTTTTTTTTACAGTTTCTTCTTCAGCAGCAAGAGTAGAAACAGAGGTACCAGCTGCAGATAATAAAGCAGCATTAATTATGGTCGCTATTGCAGTTTTTTTGATTGCTTTCATGTCGGGTATAAACCTTTTGTATGCACTCTTGTTCAACGGTTTTTTGTGTTGCGCAATGTATTCATTGCGGGCTCGTACAATTTTTCGCGTCTAGCTTTATGGCGCGCGGACCTCATCACCGAGAGTACAAAAACGGAGTAATGAGGCTGAACGAACGATGAAGATTATACCATCGTATTACAAATTTACTGCATAAATATGTACAAAAAAGTAAACTTTTTTGCAACATTTAACCTCATTTTATAGCTTATTTACCCGCTTTTAGATGCAAAAGACTAATAATGCGGACATATGTCCTTTCTTTCAAAAGTCACTTTAAAGTAGCAAACTGCGTATTTTTACAAATAAACCCAAACTAGAAACGCGCAGTTAAAACCCGTTAATGCTTGCTAAATTTTAAAGGCTAAATTCATTGAGTACGCTTTAACGCAATTTCTCCATCAATGTGAATATCGCGCTGTGGAAACGCAATCACCACATCGTGTTTTTCAAAAACAGCATAGATACTAAAACGGATATCACTACGTACTTTTCTGAGCATGGTTTCTGACTCTGCACAAACCCAAAAAATTGCATTAAACACCAGTGAGCTATCAGCAAAGTCGTCAAATAAAACAGAGGCTTTTGGATTTGTTAGTATCGCATCATGATCATCAAGCACTTGTTGAATTAACGTTTTAACTAACAATACATCGCTGCCATAAGCAACACCTACGCTAACCGAGGAGCGGGCATTACCGTCTATTAAGGTCCAGTTAGTCACTGTGTTTTCTAATAGTTGCGAATTAGGGATTAACATATGCACACCATCGTTACGGCGAATGCGGGTAGAGCGCGTATTAATAGTCTCTACTACGCCCTTTGCATTACCCACTTCTAAAAAGTCCCCAATACGAATTGGCCGCTCCCACATTAAAATCCAGCCACTAATAAAGTTATTAATAATGTTTTGCGCACCAAACCCGACTCCAATGGCTATAGCCCCTGATACAAATGCAAAGGCCGTAAGCGGAATACTTAAAACCTCTAACGAGGTGAAAATTAATATTGCGATACTCAAAATAAAATAAATACGCGTAAATAGATGGACCGCGTCTTGGCTGATTTTTTTTGCCAACAGTGTTTTTTTAATAAGTTTGCCAATGCGCGTTACTACAAACCACATAGCAAATAAAATTAAAGGAACTTGTATAACCTTAGCCACAGTGATGTGTACATCGTTATAGGTAAAAATAACCAAGCTGAGATAATGTTGAATGTGTTCGAGCGTCATGTGTTTTCCAAAGTATTATTTATTGTTTGTTATTTGTTCAGTAAAAATGAGTGTGGTTCAGTCTTCGCTAAGCTTAGCACGGCATAATAGTGTTAAAACGCTAAGTTAATAGGTTTAACGTTTTTGTTTAAACAATTTATTAACTCTTTATTGCACCGAGTGCTATATAAATAGTGTACAAGCACTGGAGATTACATATGTCACAACTTACTCTAAATCAAAGACTCGCTACTTTGCAGCCGCAGGTAGATTTAAATTTGTTTGAAAGCAGCCTAGATTACCGCAATAAAATTTTGTGCCTTCTTGCTGAGCAAGAACAAACACTTGCTACTATTAATAAAGAATTTGGCCAGCAATCTAATAGCTTTGGTTCTGAAAAACGCTTTGTTCTTGGCTATAACTAGCCTTTAAAAAACACACACAATACAATATTTAAGTAGCCTTACGTTTATTTTTAAGGCTACTTTTACCTCCAAATCGCATTTTTAGTAGCTAATTTGCGTTTAAATCCCGCTTAATACCGATAAACTTTATTGTATAAACGCCAAAATTTGATAAGTTAACTGGGTTTTCGACTCGAAAAGCCTATTTCGGCTCATCTTTTTATGGAGTTATTATGCGTAAAACACTGATCGCCACTACTATTGCTAGTGCCCTAATCCTATCTGCTTGTTCATCTAACGAAACTCAGAACACAGCTAAAGAGAGCGCAGCACAAGTGCAAGATATGAACGCAAACAATGTATTATTCAAACCAAGCCCATTACAATACATGGCACCAGAGTTTGATAAGTTTGGTACAAAAGACTACGAAGCAGGCTTTGATGCAGGTATTGCTCAGCACACTGCGCAAGTTCAAGCTATTGCAAACAACCCAGAACCAGCAACATTTGAAAACACACTTGTTGAGATGGAAAAATCTGGTGAGTTGTTAAACCGCGTATCTGCTGCTTTTTACAACCTATCGGGTTTAATTTCAGATGACGAATACCAACGTATAAGCAAAAAAATGGCGCCGGTATTATCTGCTCACTCTGATGACATTTACCTAAATGGTGCGTTATTTAAGCGTGTACAAACTATTTACGACAATAAAGATGCGCTTAACGCTGAAGATCAACGCTTAGTTGATTTCTACTACAAGCAATTTGTAAAAGCCGGTGCTAAGTTAAGTGATGCTGAAAAAGCAAAAATGCGTGAAATAAATGCTCAGCTTGCAGAGCTATCTACTGCGTTCTCTCAAAACATTTTAAAATCGTTTAAAGAAGACGTTATTGTTGTTACAGACAAATCTAAACTTGCTGGCCTATCTGAAGGTGAAATTGCAGGCCTTGCAGCCGCAGCTAAAAAAGCAGGCAAAGACGGCTACATGATCACCTTGGTTAATACCACTCAGCAGCCTATCTTATCAAGCCTTGAAAACCGTGAACTACGCGAGCAAATTTTTAAAGCCTCTACAAACCGTGCTGCTAAAACTAACGGCCCTATCATTATTGAAGAAACTAACCTGCGTGCACAAAAAGCAGAGCTGTTAGGCTTTAAAGATTGGGCATCGTATGTAATGACTTCGCGTATGGCACAAACAACCGACAACGTATACGGCATTTTAGATGACCTTGCACCAAAAGCTGTTGAAAAAGCCAAAGCAGAAGCGGCCGCTATCCAAAAAGTAATTAACGATTCTGGCGAAAGCTTTGAGCTTAAGCCATGGGACTGGGCGTTTTACGCAGAAAAAGTACGTGCTGAAAAGTACGACCTAGATCCTGCGCTAGTTAAGCCATACTTTGAAATGAACTCTGTGATCCATGATGGGTTATTCTTCGCAATGAACAAGCTTTACGGTATCACCTTTAAAGAGCGTAAAGACTTACCTGTTTACCACGAAGATGTAACAGCGTACGAAGTATTTAACGCAGATGGCAGCGCTATTGGTTTATTTTACATGGACCCATACGCACGCGAAGGTAAGCGTGGCGGTGCATGGATGAGTGCATACGTAAGCCAAAGCGGCTTAAAAGGCACTAAACCGGTTATTTACAACGCACAAAACATTCCAAAACCAGCTGAAGGTGAGCCAACGCTAATGACCTTCGACGAAGTATCGACTATGTTCCATGAATTTGGTCATGCTGCGCACGGTTTATTCTCAAATGTTAAATACCCAAGCCTAGCGGGTACTGCTACAGCACGTGACTTTGTTGAATTTCCTTCACAGGCACACGAAGACTGGATGATTGAACCTACCGTACTTGCTAACTACGCTAAGCATTACAAAACGGGTGAGCCAATTCCACAAGCATTACTTGATAAAGTATTAGCATCGCAAAAATTCAACCAAGGCTTTGGTACTACTGAATACTTAGCAGCTGCTTTACTTGATATGGAATGGCACTCATTTGGTTCTGATAAAAAAATCAGTGATGTTCAAAAGTTTGAAAGCGATGCGCTAAAAGCACACGGTATTGATTACTACCCAGTGCCACCGCGTTATAAATCAAACTACTTTAGCCATACTTTTGCCGGTGGTTACTCAGCAGGTTACTACGCCTACCTATGGACTGAAGTATTTGCAGCCGATGCGTTTGCACATATGGAAAATAACGGTGGTCTAACCCGTGAAAACGGTGACAAGTTCCGTGAAGAAATCCTATCAAAAGGTAACAGCCGCGACTTAATGCAAAGCTACATTGAGTTTAGAGGCCAAAAACCAACGACAGACGCACTTCTTAAGCGCCGTGGTTTGGTTGATTAATAACCTCGTTTATTAATTTTAACCTTATAAAAGCCCGCTTGCGGGCTTTTATTGTTTATAACAGATAAACTAGCCACACTATAAATTATAAAAAACGACAATTATGGGCTATTTATTTGCAGTTACCCTACTTTGGGCTTTTTCATTTAGTTTAATTGGTGTGTACCTAGCAGGCCAAGTTGATGCGTGGTTTAGCGTATTAATACGAGTTGCATTAGCCACATTGGTTTTTTTACCCTTTTTAAAACCTAAACTTACCTCAAAACCACTCGCACTTAAGCTAATGCTGATAGGCGCTGTGCAACTGGGTGTTATGTACAGCTTTTACTATCACTCCTTTTTATTTTTAAGCGTACCCGAAGTGTTGCTCTTTACCGTTATGACGCCGCTTTATATAACGCTTTTAAACGATGCACTTAATAAGCATTTTAACCCTCGCTTTTTTGCGGTTGCGCTTATTGCCGTACTAGGCGCGGTAGCTATTCGCTGGGAAAGCCTCAATAGTCATTTCATCATCGGTTTATTACTGGTTCAGGGTGCCAATATTAGTTTTGCCACCGGACAAGTAACTTATAAACGTTTAATGGCCACTAATCAGCTGGATGACAAAACCGTATTTGGTTGGTTTTTTATTGGCGCATTAGTAGTGGCGAGTGCTTGCTACGCTTTATTTGGCAATACAAGCAAATTACCGAGTACACTTACCCAGTGGGGTATTTTAATATATTTAGGTATTGTAGCCTCGGGCCTTGGTTACTTTTTATGGAACAAAGGGGCAACAAAAGTAAATGTGGGAGCATTAGCCGTTATGAACAACGTGCTTATTCCTGCCGGTATTATTGTTAACGTGCTTATATGGAATAAAAATGCCGAAATTATGCGCTTAAGTATGGGGGGTGCAATTATGTTAGCGGCACTGGTAATTAATCAATTGGGGACAAATAAACAGAACGTCACATCCTTGTAGCTAATTTGTCATTGAACGCGATTAGGGTTGAATAAAATAACGTTAAGGAACAAACATGAAACATCTCACCCTAATAACAAGCTCAGTAATACTTGCACTACTGAGCGGCTGCGACGACGATGTCGAAGTTGTAGAAAAAGACGTAGTCGTTACCAATACCACCGTTGAGGTTGTTGAAGTACCGACGCCTGTAATTGTTGAAGTTGCAAAAGGCGAGGCGCCTGATATTCAATTAGGTACTCGTGCCGACTACCTAATTAACGATATGGCACAAAGCGATTTAAAAACAAAATTAGAATCGTGTACAGATGGGCCATTTTACCGTACAGATTTTTCTATTAGTCATCGTGGTGCGCCAATGCAATACCCTGAGCATACAAAGGAGTCTTATATAGCTGCGGCGCGTATGGGCGCAGGTATTGTTGAGTGCGATGTAACCTTTACCAGCGACAAAGAGCTCGTGTGTCGCCACTCTCAGTGCGATTTGCACACCACCACCAATATATTAGCCATTCCTGAACTTGCCGCTAAGTGCAGTGTGCCTTTTACTCCAGCTAACGCGGCCAGTGGCACGCCTGCCACCGCTAAATGCTGCACAAGCGATATCAGCCTGAGCGAATTTTTAACGCTTGAAGGTAAAATGGATGGCGCCAACACCCAAGCCACTACTGTTGGTGAATATATGCAGGGCACGCCCAGCTGGCGCACCGATTTATACGCCACAGGTGGAACATTAGTAACTCATAAACAAAGTATTGAGTTATTTAAAAGCCTGGGTGTAAAAATGACCCCAGAGCTAAAATCGCCGCAAGTTAGCATGCCTTTTGAGGGAATGACACAACAGCAATACGCGCAAAAAATGCTTGATGAATACACGCAATTGAACGTACCAAGCAGTGATGTGTACCCGCAATCGTTTAATCTTGATGATGTGAAATATTGGATAAATAACAACCCCGACTTTGCAAATCAAAGCGTATATTTAGATGGCCGTGACAGCGAAGCGGGCTTTGATCCAAGTAACCCTGCAACGTGGCAACCAAGTATGGAAGAGCTAGTAGCCGATGGCGTTAAAATATTAGCGCCCCCTATTTGGATGATGCTCACCATAGACAACGAAAGTAATATTGTCCCCTCACAATACGCCATTGACGCAAAAGCTGCAGGGCTTGAACTGATAGCATGGAGCCTTGAGCGCTCGGGGCCTCTTAACGAGGGCGGTGGCTACTACTATCAATCAATCGCCGATGTTATCGATAACGATGGCGACATGATGACGGTGGTTGATGTACTCGCGCAGGATGTTGGGGTTATGGGTATATTTTCGGATTGGCCCGCGACCGTAAGCTACTACGCAAGTTGTAATAAAATGCCTGCAAGCATTTAAAAAACCAGTATCAGTGGTCGTTTATTTTTTTGCGCTCAGTTACCATAACCTTATTAATTATTTAACTGAGCGCTTTTATGATAATCCAACACCATAATACCGACCTACCCACCCCAACAGGCTTAATGCGTACTACCGTTTACCGCCCACAAGCAGCTGGCCAATATCCAAGTATTATTTTTTACTCTGAAATTTTTCAGCAAACCGCGCCTATTGCGCGCAGCGCTGCTATTTTAGCAAGCCATGGTTTTGTTGTGTTAGTGCCTGAGGTATTTCATGAGCTAAACCCGATTGGTACTGTACTTGCGTACGATGACGCGGGTAAAGATAAAGGCAATGCCGATAAATGGCAAAAGCCACTTGAGCACCACGACAGCGACACACAAGCACTCATCGACTTTGTACAAAATCAAGATTACTGCACTGGCACAGTAGGCGCCATGGGTGTGTGCATTGGTGGGCATTTAGCTTACAGAGCCGCATTAAACCCACACATAAAAGCTGCATTTTGTTTATACGCCACCGATATTCATAGTGATACCTTAACTGCTAATACAGGTAACAATTCGTTTGAACGCATGGCTGATATTCAAGGTGAAATACACTTTATTTGGGGTAAGCAAGACCCACATGTACCGCAACAAGGCCGAAATAAAATTTATCAGCAATGTGTAGCCACGGGTATTAACTACCACTGGCAAGAAGTAAACGCACAGCATGCGTTTATGCGTGATGAGGGCGAGCGTTACGATGCCGCGCTTGCAATTACTATGTACCAGCAAGCGGTTGCATTATTTAATCGTACTTTATAATTAAGTGCGGCTTTACGTGCTTTTTAGCATGCCCAGTGCAGTATGCTGTTTAACAAAATATGCTTTTAAATAATCAATAAACAACCTGAGCTTTTTGGAGCCTGCCGCCCCAGGTGGAAACACGCCATAAAGCTCAATATCTTTTGTTTTATAATCATCGAGTATTATTTCTAACAGCCCTGCTTGCACTTTAGGCCACGCATCATACAACGGAATGCGCCCAAGCCCGTGCCCGGCCTCTACAAACGCGGTACGCGCTGCGGCATTATTGGTGCTTATGCCGCCTTGTAATATTACATCGTATTTTTTGCCCTCTTTGCTAAGGGTTAATGTTTTACTGCTAAGTTGGTACACCACCCATTTATGCAAGGCTAATTCAGCTGGCGTTTTAGGTTTGCCAAAGTGTTCAAAATACTCAGCTGAGCCACAAATACAGGTACTCATGGTTGTTAGTTTAGTGGCTTGTAAGTTTGAGTCACTTAAAGCGACCCCACGAATAGCAATATCAAAGCCGTTTCTTATTATATCAACCACATCATCGGTTAGTTGCAGGTCTATTTCAATTTTGGGGTATTGGCGTTTAAACGTATTAATTGCAGGCACAATTAGTTGCATGCCTACATTAACAGGGCAGCTAATTTTTAATACTCCTTGTGGCTCACTTTTAATGTTTTCTATTTGCTGATTAGCTGCGTTTGCTTGTTCTGTGATCACTCTACAGCGCTCATAATACGCAATGCCCGCCTCAGTTAGCGCCATAGTGCGGGTTGAGCGATTTAGCAGCGTAACTTCTAATTGCGTTTCTAATTTTTTAAGGTGATAACTTACCACCGCACGCGTTAACCCCAACTGCTTTGCAGCCGCGGTTAAACTGCCCTGCTCGACAATTTGCGCAAATACCACCATGCTTTTAAGTTGCTCAAACGACACTTTCATCACAAACCCACCAATGATTATTCAACTCAATAATTGTATCAATAATTAAACCAATAAAGTTAAATTTATCATCGTTGTTTAAATACTTTTAAGTGCATATAGTTATTACAACACCTTGGTTAACACCAAGCTTTAATTTACTCACTAATCGAAGGAATATTGTTATGGCTAAAAAAATACTTATGGTACTTACCTCACATTCAGAGCTTGGCAACACAGGCGAAAAAACAGGTTTTTGGGTAGAAGAATTTGCAGCACCTTACTATGCATTTGTTGATGCTGGTGCAGAGGTAACACTTGCATCCCCTGCGGGTGGCCAACCGCCAATTGACCCAACTAGCACGCTTTCTGACTTTGAAACCGATGCAACAAAGCGCTATGACAACGACAGCGCAGCACAAACACTTATGGCAAACACCAAAAAGTTAAGTGAAGTAAACGCCAGCGACTTTGACGCGGTATTTTACCCAGGCGGCCACGGTCCACTTTGGGATTTAGTAGATAACAGCGATTCAATCTCACTTATTGAAAAGTTTGTAGAAGAGCAAAAGCCAGTAGCGGCTGTTTGCCACGCAAGTGCCGCTTTTTTAAATGTTAAAGATGCACAAGGCAATGCGCTGGTAGCTGGTAAAAAAGTAACAGGCTTTACTAACTCAGAAGAAGCTGCCGTGCAATTAACAGACGTAGTGCCATTTTTAGTTGAAGATGAACTAATCAAAAAAGGCGGCGATTATCAAAAAACCGACGACTGGGGCGTATTAGCGCTCGAAGATGGTTTAGTGATTACAGGCCAAAACCCGGCAAGTTCAGAGCTTGCTGCGAAAAAACTATTAACTAAACTAGGTTAAAATAACCCCTGTGCGCGGCGCATAACGCCGCGCTTATTAAATCGCTTTTAATAGCGAAAACATACTCCTATACTGGTACAAAACAATCCTACTAAAGCGTTTATATGCCAACTACCCCATCATCATCTTCACTGATAACCAGTACGCGATTTGCAATATTTAGCGTAGTTTTTATATGCCTAATACTACAAGTGATCAATAGTTTACCTGGCATTACGCTTAATGGTTTAGGTATTTACCCTCGCAGCGTTCAAGGGTTAATCGGCATTTTATGCGCCCCATTTTTACATGGCAGCTGGTGGCACTTTGCTAGCAACATGTTGCCTTTTGCTGTACTTAGCTGGCTAATTTGCCAATACAGTGTAAAACGCTTTTATACCGTGTTTATATTTACTGCGTTAATTGGCGGGCTATTAGTGTGGGCCTTTGGTCGAAGTAGTTTTCATGTTGGATTAAGCGGCGTTATTTATGGTTTATGGGGATTTATACTGTGCTATGGCGTGGTTAGGCGCTCATTTAAGTCTATTGTTATTGCCCTAGTAGTGGCAGTGCTTTACAGCGGATTTATTTGGGGCGTGCTACCACAACGCTTTCATGTCTCGTTCGAGAGTCACCTTTTTGGAGCATTAAGTGGGTTCTTTTTAGGGTATAAACTTGCCAAAGCAGATAAATTAAAAGCACGATAATTTTTTCATTGCCTTTAATTAATTTTTTACGCCCCCAGCTTGTTATCTATGAGTATATAAATTAATTACATTTTTAAATTGAGGTTATTTATGAGTAATGAACACGAATACACGCCGCCTAAAGTTTGGACGTGGGACAGCGAAAGTGGTGGTAAATTTGCTAATATTAACCGCCCTATTGCCGGCGCCACTCATGACAAAACCTTAGACATTGGCAAGCATGCGTTTCAACTTTATTCATTAGCCACGCCTAATGGCCAAAAAGCGACCATTATGTTTGAAGAGTTATTAGAGCTTGGCCTAACCGATGCCGACTACGATGCCTATTTAATTAACATTGGCGAAGGCGACCAATTTGGCTCAGACTTTGTTGATATTAATCCAAACTCTAAAATTCCTGCGCTAATGGATCACTCTACCACGCCACCAACACGCATTTTTGAGTCGGGTTCAATTTTACAATACTTGGCAGAAAAATTTGATGTGCTAATCCCAAAAGATTTTAAAGCCAAGACCGAGTGCCGTAATTGGCTATTTTGGCAAATGGGTTCAGCGCCTTATTTAGGTGGCGGATTTGGTCATTTTTATAGCTACGCACCAACAAAAATGCAATACCCAATAGACCGTTTTACTATGGAAACTAAACGCCAGCTCGATGTATTAAATCGCCACTTAAGTGAAAACGAATACATGGCGGGTAGCGAATACTCTATTGCCGACATTGCCATTTGGCCTTGGTATGGCTCGTTGATGCTTGGAAAATTATACGACGCCGCTGAGTTTTTAGATGTTGCCTCTTACACTCATGTAATGCGCTGGGCAGAGCAAATAGCAAAGCGCCCCGCTGTTAAACGTGGTCAACGTGTTAATCGCACCTGGGGCCCTGAAGAAGAGCAACTTAGCGAACGACATAACGCCAGCGACTTTTAATCTAACAGCCCATAACAAGACATTGTGTTATGGGCATTTTTTTATTTAAAATCTGCATTTCCCTGTCATTAAACTATATTTATTATTGTGTTTTTATAAAATCTAACCTGCTTTACCCGCATTACTTTTCATAAGGCTTTAATGAGTGCAATATAAAAATTTAAATAGTGATGAACGCAGAGAAGCCGTAAAACTTTTATATTCTAATGCTTTATCTGGCATTGGTGTTTCGGCGTTAGTTAGCTTTGTACTTGTATTTGCATTTGACCTAACGGATGAGAGAACAAATCAAGAAAAAATAATTTGGCTTTTTTTCATGCTGGTTGTTTTAGCAGCAAGGCTAATGGATGTTATTTACTTTAACTACACCAAAGGAGTTAACCAGCCTTTTAATGCAAATAGCTTTTTAAAACGCTTTTCGGTGGGGTGTATAGCGACCGCGATTTCGTGGTCATGTTACGCACTGTGGTTTCATAAAAGCTCATCCACCGTTGAAATTACCACCACAATAGCTATTTTGTCGGCATTTGCTGGAGGCTCAGCCAATTTGCTCTCGGGTAGTCGCTTTACCTCGGTGTGTTACAGCATTATTTTATTAATGCCTTACTCTATAGTACTAACCTTATCTGATGACTATTACCACTATGTATTAGGTTTTTTAGGCATTACTTTTTCGGCAATTATGGTCGCCTCTTCTTATAAGTCGGCCACGTTTACCCAAAAGGCCATAAAATTACGAAATCAAAACCGCGAACTACTTAACGAAATGGAAAGTAAAGTAGAAACACGCACAGAAGAAATTTACCGTTTATCAAATACTGACCCGCTAACAAGCTTGTTAAACCGCACCGCTTTTTTAAAAGTGGCAAATAAACAACTGGCAGATCACCCCGAGGAAAAACTCGCTTTACTTTTTGTAGACCTAGATGGCTTTAAGCAAATTAATGACTCTATGGGTCATAAAGTTGGCGACCAAGTACTTAAAGAAATAGCCGAGCGACTCACTAACGTTTGCACCCGCCACTTATACAAATGCCGCTGGGGCGGAGATGAATTTTTAATTTTAACAACCTATGAAGATGAACAAGACTTATTTGATTTTGCCAAAAAGGTTATTAAAAGCATTCGTGCCGAGCATGAACGATACAAATACCAAAGCTGGGTATCTGCCACTATTGGCATAGCGTTATTTCCTGAGCATGAGGGTAATTTAAGCGCGTTAATTCGTTCAGCAGATTTAGCAATGTACCATCAAAAACGTATTGCCAAAGGCTGCGTAAATATCTACAACAATGACTTAAAGCGCCAACAAGAACGCGAACAATTGCTCAGCAAGCGCTTGGCAAGTGCAATAAAAGACAACGGCTTGCGGTTAGTGTTTCAGCCTATTGTGGATAGCCAAACAGCGAAGGTGACCTCGTTTGAGTCACTTTTACGCTGGCAATTAAATGACGAAGCGATATTTCCTGATGAATTTATTGCCATTGCCGAGCAATACAACCTCATAACCGAACTTGGCTTATGGGTTATTGAGCAAGCGTGTGTGCAAGCTTGCACGTTTAAAAACGTACACCCCCCTATTGCTGTGAGCGTTAATGTATCTGTAATACAACTTCAAGACCCTGATTTTGTCACTAAGGTTGTAAATATCGTTGATCAATACGGCGTAAAGCCAGAAAACCTGCACCTTGAAATCACTGAATCTGTGTTTGCTGAGGATAAGCTCACCTTTTTAGCAGCAGTAAAAGAGCTGCAAAAACAAGGATTTTGTATTTCTATTGACGATTTTGGTACTGGGTACTCATCCTTGTCGAGCATGTTAGATATTGGTGTAGACATAGTAAAAATAGATAAAAGTTTCATTCAAAATATGGATAAGCGAGGCTTAAGTATAATTCATGCGATTGTGCAAATGGCCTCAACACTTGATTTTATAGTAGTCGCTGAAGGTGTAGAAACCCTAGAGCAAGCCAACATGTTAAAAGAAATTGGCGTGTCTCACCTACAAGGTTATTACTTTTCTAAACCTATGGAACAACACTTTGTAGATTCGTACCTCAAAGAGCAAAACAAATTGTGTAGCTAGCAGTATGAAAAAACTCACTAAAGATCAAGTCTATAAACGCCTTAACAACGATGAAGACGCACGCGCCTGTAAAGACATAAACGAAGATGACTGCAAAGAAGTGGCCGGTAACTTTATTCTTTTATTAACAAGTCAGCTTTTTAGTAAATTTGCCGATGCCCTCCTCAACCCTAAAGTCACTCTGCCTTGGTTAATGCAAAGCTTAAACGTACCAAGCGCGTTTATAGCGTGGCTGGTGCCTATAAGAGAATCGGGCTCTTTATTACCACAATTAGCGATAGCCAATATTATCCGTAAACTCTCAGTAAGAAAGTGGGTATGGGTTTATGGTGCATTTGCCCAAGCGGTATGTATTGGCGCTATGGTTGGTGTTTCATTTGTGCTAGAAGGCGCTCAGGCTGGCTATGCAATTTTAGCCCTGCTGGTGCTCTTTAGCCTCGCCCGCGGGTTTAACTCTATTGCCGCTAAAGATGTATTAGGTAAAGTTATTCCTAAAAAAAAGCGGGGCAATATAAGTGGCCTGGCGGCAAGTATTGCCGGCTTTGCAACACTCACTTTTGGTTTAATGATGTGGTTTTTTTCGGGGCAAAAAGAGCAAAATACGGTATTAATTGCGCTGTGTTTAGGCGCCGTTTTGTGGGTTGTTGCTGCACTTTTTTATAGCCGCATAAACGAATACAAAGGGGCGACACAAGGCGGTAAAAATGGCTTTTTAAATGCGCTAAGTAAATTAAAGCTGCTTTATCAAGATAAACAATTTGCACACTTTGTAATTACCCGCGCCTTTTTACTTTGCTCAGCCCTAAGCGCGCCTTTTTATATTATTTTAGCAAGCTCTCAGCAGTTTGAATTTTCATTATTGGCAGTATTTTTAGCCGTGTCTGGCTTAGCAAGTTTAATTTCTGGGCCAATATGGGGAAGACTCAGCGACTTTTCTAGCCAAAAGGTGCTTGTGATCAGTGCGTTACTTGTCACCATAAACGGCGTGAGCGTGTTTGTAATAGCCACATGGTATAGCCAGCTGTTTGAATATGCTTGGGTAATACCTGGTTTTTATTTTTTGCTATGCATTGCTCATCAAGGCGTGCGGCTCGGGCGTAAAACCTATTTAGTGGATATGGCACAAGGCAATAAACGCACTGATTACGTGTCGGTTAGTAATACTGTAATTGGCATTTTGCTTTTAATGTTAGGCAGTATAGGGCTTTTAGAAGCATTTTTATCAACCGCACAGCTTATTCTGCTGTATAGCCTGCTCGGTTTGTTAGGTGCTATTAGCGCGATTTTTTTGCCTCAAGCGGAGTAATACCAATGCGCAATAATACGTAATCAATTAAGCGAATTGGTATATTAAAAAAAGCCCAACAAAATAATTGCCGGGCTTTGGACTTAAGACCTAAGGATAAACAGTCAGCTTTACCTCAAGTTATAACACCTAAGCAGTTACATTTAGCAGTGAATCACCTTCACTTAAACCAAATTTTTCTTGTACCGATGAAAGAATTGATTCTTTATCTTCATCAGATAGTTGGCTTGAATACTCAGTTAATAACTCATCTAAGTAGCTAACCACTTCGTCAGTATCAACAGATTCTAGCGAGTTTTGCGGCGGCGGTGGCGGGCGCTGCCCTTCAGGGCGTCCTGCATCGCCAATACTTTTAGCGTCAAAATCAAGTTCGCTCATTAAATCAGCTAACTCTTTTGTAGGTGAGATCCCCTGCTCTTCAAAAGCGGCTTGAATACTTTGCGCATCTTCCGTACTTAGGTTTTGTGCATCAAATTCTGCAAGTGTTTCTTTAACAAACTCAGTTTGCTCTGAAGTTAAAGCGCTTACTTGGCTAGATTGTTGAGTCATAAAACTCGCTGAGCTACCAATACTGTTGATCATATTTTTCTCCCTTAACGTGCGCGGCGTGGTGGCTTGTGTTCACTTAACTCTTGTTCGCTAATTTCGCCATTCCCATCGGCATCTATTTCGTCAAAAATAGTTTGCGCATCGCCTTGCGGTGGCGCACTTTCGCTAAATTCTGCAAGGCTAATCACACCGTCACCATCTGCATCTATGCTTGAAAAGTCAGGTTTAGGTGGTGGGTTATCACCGCCTCTGGCTGCAACATTGGCTGAAAAAGCCATTGATAATAATGCAGCAACGGCAAAAGTAGAAAAATGCTTCATCGTGGTCACCTTGGGTTAAATATTAATAAAGGGTATGAATATAAAGTACGCTTAAAAAACGCAAACATTGTGCAAACAATAAGGAAATAAAAATAAATCCGATTTTTATCATGTTATTTTTACCTTATTCGGTATTTCGGTTATTGTGATAACTAATTACTTAAAACCACTTTCAACACCTGTTTTGAGAGCTAACATACTAAGGACTTATTAACATACATGTTTAATCTTCCAATTTTTCTAGTTGTATCGCAGTGAAAATACCTAAACGCCTCCAGCCACTCGTTGATGATGGCCTAATTGATGAAGTGATAAGCCGCTTAATGAGCGGTAAAGAAGCGGATGTATTTGTGGTGCGCAGCGGTGGCGAAATTCGCTGTGCTAAAGTCTACAAAGATGCCGTTAAACGCAGCTTTAAAAAGGCAGCTCAGTATCAAGAAGGCCGAAAAGTAAGAGGCGGACGCCAAGCCCGCGCCATGGGTAAACGCTCTAGTTATGGGCGGCAACTAGAAGAAGAAATTTGGCAAAATGCAGAAGTAGACGCGCTTTCACGTTTATCACGCGCTGGCGTCAGAGTTCCTGATACTTATTACTGTATTGATGGCGTGTTGTTAATGGAGCTTGTGTGCGATGAAGACGGTGATGTTGCTCCACAGTTAGGGCATGTGACCCTTACACAGCAAGACGCTATTGAGCAGTACAGTATGATGGTTCATTATATTAAATTAATGCTGTGCGCTGGTATTATCCACGGTGACTTATCGGAATTTAACGTACTTGTTGATAGTAAAGGGCCTGTAATTATTGACCTTCCGCAAGCTGTAAACGCCGCAGCCAATAACAGTGCGCAAGCAATGTTTACGCGCGATGTAAACAACATACGCCGTTATTATGCGCAGTTTGCACCTAGCCTATTAAACACCCATTACGCTAAAGAAATGTGGGCACTGTTTGAAGAGGCCAGCTTAACACCAAACACTGTGCTCAGCGGAGAATTTGAAGACAGTAATGAATCTGCAGATGTAGATGCGGTACTCGATGAAATACAAGCGGCCGAATACGAAGAGTTCGACCGTTTAGAGCGTATTAAAAACGCTGACGATGAGTAAAACTGCGCTCACGTTTAGCTATTGAGGGTGAACAAACCGATAGCCCACACCGTAAACCGACTGAATAACGCTGTCGGTTTGCGTTACTTCATCAAGCTTTTTACGTAACTTTTTTATGTGGCTGTCTATAGTACGGTGGCTAACTATGCGTTGGTCTGCGTACATGGTGTCCATTAAGCTATCGCGTGAATAGATTCTGTTAGGGTTGGAATACAAGGGCTTAAATAGCTGAAATTCAAAATTAGTAAGTTCTATACTGCTATTTTTATAGTTTACACTGTAAGTACTTTCATCCAGTGTCATGGCATTATTTACCGGCTCTTTTGTGGTATTCACACGCCTTAAAATTGCTTTTACTCGCGCCACCAGCTCAGCATAACTAAACGGTTTACAAATGTAGTCATCGGCGCCTAGTTCAAGTCCGAGTAACCGGTCAATCTCCTCTACCTTTGCCGAAACCATAATAATGGGCACATTAGAGAACTTTCTTATCGCTTTGCACAGCTCTATACCGCTTTGCCCTGGCAACATAATATCTAATAAAATAACACTTGGCTTATTACTTTCAAGCCAGCTAAGTACTTCATCACCATGATGAATAAGGTGCGTTTGATAATGATGACTTGTTAAAAAGTCGCTCATTAAATTGGCAAGTTTTATTTCATCTTCAACAATGAGTATTTGCTCACTCATATTTATCCTCTACTGAACTAATAAGGGTAATTTAATAACAATGCCAAGCCCGCCAATACTGGCTTTTTCGGCTGATATTTCGCCATTATGACCTTTAACAATATGCTGACAAATAGACAAACCTAAACCAGAGCCACCCTCTTGGCGATTGCGAGAGCTGTCTACACGGTATAAATATTCAAACAAGTGCGATAAATGCGTTTGCTCAACGCCTATCCCGTTGTCCTCTATTATAAGCTCTAAATAGGCTTGGCCTTTAATATTTACGTTATTGGCACTTAAAGAAATAGTTGAGCACTGGGCATAATGCACCGCATTCATTAAGATATTATCTAGTAATTGCAGTATACGTGTTTTATCTGCGTTTACTGTGGTGTTGTTAGCACTATTAAGAAGGTAAAAATTAATAGCGTGCTGCTCAAAAATAACGTGATACTTCTGCTCTATGGAGTTAAGTAAAAAGCCTACGTCGGTAGGTTGCATGGTGTAATGCATGCCGCCTAGTTCTGCGCTGTTTAACATGTGTAGGTCGTCAATCAAGCGCTTTAAATGCAGCGCTTCATCGTTAGCAGAACTAATATTTTTATTGTTTGGTTCACGTATCCCAAGCAACATAGCTTCGAGCTCACCGAGTAAAATGCTCATGGGCGTTCTTAGTTCATGAGAAATATTAGCTAACCAGCGTTTACGTACTTGCTCATCTTTAGCGAGCGTAAAGGCCAAGGTGTTAAAATCTTCACTAAGCTGGCCCAGCTCGTCTTTTCTATCTAATAAAAGCTTTGTGCTGTACTGCCCTTTGGTTAGCTTATGCATACCACTGGCAATTTGCTTTACAGGGCCAACTAAATGCCTTGCCAGTAAAAAAGACAACAGTAAGGTAAGTAGCCCTGCGGTTAACGCAATAAGCCATAAATAGTTAGTTTGTTGCTTTAAAAAATCCAGCTCGTACCCATCTGCTAGGCTTTTTCTTTTTGAAACAGCAAGGTAAGCAATTGTTTTACCTTCAAGCTCTATGGGCGTTTTAATGTACTTTAAATCCTCAAATAATTTACCAAAAATACGCTGCTGGTTTTCATCCAGTAGTGCATAGTGCGCGGCATGCTCGGGCGGTGGGCGACGATCTCGTTGCGCCATATGCTGTGGGGGTCTGGGTCTGCGTTCACCGCGAATTTCTGGGCGCTGTGGCATATCGCGTAAACTAGGTAAAAACTGGCTTGATTGCAATTGCGATTCAACCAACCTTAAAAAGCGCTGATCGTTACCTATAATTTTATCCCACGAGGGAGTTTGCGCGTATTTATTAGCCAGCTGTACCGCTAATGGCTCTAATGCTTTTACTTCTTTGGCGTTTACAAAATCAATAATACCTTGGCCAATACTGTACTGAATAAGCACAACTAGCCCCGCAATAATGCTAAAGGTGAAGCTAAATAATATTAAAAAAAGTTTGTTATGAATTTTCATTTATTTTTTATAAACCTGACTCTAAAAGCATTTGAGCTGTTATTTATTGCGTATTTTTTTACTGCTAAAACGTATTTTTAAAAGCTCTAAGCACTTTAAAGAATAGCCTGTAATAACAATTGTATTAATTGCGTGTTCTATTATAGCGACTTATAAATAGCGCCTTTAATAACAACGTATAACGTTAACAAGTAAAAGTGCAAACAATGTGCATTATATAAAAAATTAAGCTCAAAAAAGGCGACCTAAGTCGCCTTTGTTATTAATCGTTTTTTAAATGCTTATCAAAAAAATCGAGAAACGCTTGTAACGTTTTAATTCTATGCGGCTGATAAGACAAGTAATGATCGCCATCTTCTAGCTCAATGTAAGTAACATCTTTATCTTCGTCATCTAGTTCATCTTCCATTTCTCTACTATGGTAAATAGGGACAACACTGTCGTCGCTACCATGCACAAGTAAAACAGGTTTGTTAATTGATTTAGCAAAATTGACCGGCGAATTGGCCTCTAACTTATCGCTATTTGTTCCAAACTGTTTTCGTACTATGTCTTTGTTTGTAAAGTGTCGGGCTTTACTCACAATATGCTCAAGGTCAGTTACCCCTGCAAAACTTGCCGCACATTTAAATGTTTCAGGGTGTTTAATAACAGCCATTAAGGCGGCGTATCCACCATAGCTTGCGCCACCAATACAAATTTTATCTGGCTGAGCAATCCCTTGGTCTATTAACCAGTTAGCTCCATCTTGTAAGTCATCTTGCATGGCTAAACCAAAACCTTGGATCGACTGCATTAAAAAGTCATAACCATAACCACTTGAGCCACGAAAGTTAGGCTGTAACACGGCGTAGCCATTATATGCCAGTAGCGCAGTCCAATAGTCAAAGCCTGCATAGTCTCGCGCCATAGGCCCACCATGTGGAAATATAATAGTGGGTAACTTATCGCCTTTCTCATAGCCAACAGGCAGCGTTAAGTAGCCTTCTATAATAAGCCCGTCACGTGCTTTATAGCTAATGTGTTCTTTACCGGCGTATACGCTTTCGTTAATGTGTGGGTAAACGTCTGCAAAAAATGTTAAATCACCTCGCTTTCTGTCACCTAACATATAGGCGCCTGATGTTTTATCTGAGCTGACATAAAGTACATATTTTTGCTGATCGTCGCTGGTGCTAACAATATCCATTTCAAATGAATCTTTAGGTAGTGATGCTCGTAAAGAGCGATGTAGCTTGTCTAAGTCTTCATCCCAATACGCAATACCATCTTCTAAATGCGAATGCGTAAAGCCTGCCACTTCGCCAGTTTTACGTGAGTAAAAAATATCGCCATCTACATCATACTTGTCGTCGCTAAAAATGAGCTCACGTTTGTTAGTTGTTAGATTAAGCTTAAATAATGCATCACGCCCTTCATGGAGCGCAGTGATGTATAAAAAGTTAGGATCTTTATCAAAGCCAAGTATCGAAATGCTTTGCTCACTAAATACTTCGTAGCTAAATAGTGTTTGCCACGACTCATTTTGCTCATTGTACAGCTCGTAAGTAAATTGTGTTTCATCCATTTTTTTAGCAATACGAACCTTGCCTTGTCTATCAGCAAACCAACTGGTTACATCTGCACGAGCACGTTGTATTTGTTTTTTGCGTAAGGTAGTTAGGTCAAGTTCATACACAGCAGGGGTATTGGCTATTTTAAAATCGCCCTGAACGAGTATTTTATTTTCTTGCTCCGGTAAAAAGCTAATAATTCGGTCAGAAAACTGAGGCTGCTTTTCATCACGCGTGTTGTTTGCTCTAAAAGCCAGTTTTATTCCTTTATCATCACTAAGATTATACGAATACATTAATGTAGACGCATACTTAACCCCACCAAATTGATATTTAATGTATCGTGCGCCCAATAACAACACATCATTACTTGCCCAACTAAACCAGTCAAAAAATACAGTGTGGTTATCCGATTTAATAATCGGCTTGCCCTTGCCTGTTGTAAGGCTTTGCACCATTAAAACTAAATCGCCATCAAGGTTTCTAACATACGCAATGTTATTTCCATCTGGTGAGAGCTTAACTTGGCTTATGCTTTTTAAGCCTGCAAACGCTTCTATGGGTAGCTTTTTATCAGAGGCTGATAGGCAGCTAAAACTAAGTAGGGCAAATACTAAAGTGAGGTAAAGTTTAGACATTCAATATCCATTTGTTTTTATAAGTAACGCTTAATGAGTTAACAGTAAGTGTATAAAGTTAATCTGTTATTTTACAATTGTGGCCGCTTTAGTACAAATTTATCTTTAGTAGAGCTAAAGTAGTCTCCACCCATTTTACCTACGCTGTTTAATCGCGTGGGATCTATATAGCCATTCACTAACACGTTATCGTCAATATAAATTCCCACCACGTTGAGTAGCATAACCTTGCCGCCACCGGGTTCGTCGCTTATCTGAATAACGTCTCTTAAGGTGCACTCGTATCTTACTTTAGCCGCTGCGGCGCCTGGGGATGTTACGTGTGTACTGGCGATTGTTTCAATATTTGCCGCCTCAAATTCACTCACATTATGTGGATAATTAGCGCAGCTTTGATTCATTTTTTCTACTAGCTCTTCACTAACAATATTAACCACGCAGTTGTTAGTGGCTTGAAGGTTTAAAAGCGTGTCTTTATTGGCTTTGTCGCGTGGGTTTACTTGGGTCACGCTCAGCACTGGCGGGTTACAGCTGGCCACTGTAAAAAAAGAGTACGGGGCAATATTAGCAACCCCCTCCTTACTAAGTGTGCTTACCCAAGCAATAGGACGCGGGCTAATACCCCCCACTAAATACGAGTAAACATTGTGCTGCGTGTTTTGCGTTAAATCTAAAAACATAATTTTCCTTTATACGTCGTACTGCAAATCGTAAAAGCGCTGTATTGCGTACAGTATTTCATAACTGCAGCCACTTTTTTAAATATGCGCGAAAAAATAAACATAGTGTGGTTTAAACGCGATTTACGCCTTAGCGACCATCAACCACTTAAAAATGCATTTAGTGATGATTTACCCACGTTACTGCTATACAACTTTGAGCCACTAATGCTTGAGGATGCACATTATAATGCGCGCCATTGGCGTTTTGTTTATCAATCAATAGGCGAAATAAATCAGCAGCTAACTCGCTACAAAGCAACGCTGTATATTTTTAACCAAGACATGCTGACACTGTTAAACACGCTTAATCAAACATACCAAATAGCAAACATATTTAGCCATCAAGAAATTGGCTTAAACAATACCTTTGAACGCGATAAAGCCGTGGCTATATGGTGTAAAGCTAACAAAGTTAACTGGTTTGAGTCACAAACGGGCGCCGTTATTCGTGGCAAAAAAAACCGTAAAGATTGGAACGCACGCTGGCAACAAACAATGCAGGCCCCTATTGCTATTCCTAATTGGAAAAACATAAAAACCATTACACTTAATAACTACCAACCCCCTAAATTACCCGACAGCTACACGCAAAATGATGACAACTTTCAAGTAGGTGGGCCTTTAACTGCGCACACAATATTGCAAAGCTTTTTTGCTGAGCGCGGTAAGGGATATCAAAAAGGCATATCTAGCCCCAGCTTAAGCCGTATTCATTGCTCTAGGCTTTCTCCTTATTTAGCGTGGGGTAATATTAGCCTTAAACAGGTGTACCAAATGGCTATTGATGCATACCATGCAAAACACCCAAGCAAAAAAGGATGGAAGCGCCCGCTTGCTGCATTTGTATCGCGTTTGCATTGGCACTGCCATTTTATGCAAAAGTTTGAAAGTGAGAGTACGATGGAATTTAAAGCGCTCAATGCGGGGTATCATCAGTTCCCATATAGAAACGATGACAACGTACAACACGATATTGAGCGCTGGGCACAAGGCCAAACGGGTATACCTATTATTGATGCCTGTATGCGCTGCTTAAAAACCACGGGCTATATTAATTTTAGAATGCGCGCTATGTTGGTTAGCTTTGTAACGCATCATTTAAATATAAGCTGGCAGCAGGCAAGCTTACCTTTGGCAAATTACTTTTTAGACTTTGAACCTGGCATTCATTACCCACAAATACAAATGCAGGCCTCAGTTACGGGTATTAACACCATTAGGCATTACAACCCAATTAAGCAATCTGAAGATCAAGACCCAACCGGCGCCTTTATTAAAAAATGGTGCCCCGAACTTGAAAAGCTGCCGATAGAATATTTACACGAGCCTTGGCAGCAAACACCAATGGAAGCGCTGTTTAACGACTTTAAACTTGGTGAAGACTACCCCGAGCCCATGCTTGATTTAACTCAAGCCTCCAAACAAGCGCGCGAACGTTTATGGCAATACCGCGAGCGCGCCGATGTTAAATGTGCAATTCCTAACATATTAAAAAAGCATGTAGGGCTTACTCGTACACAAAAAAACACCGCAAAAAGTAATTAATATGGCACATAAAAAAAGTTACTTACCACAAAAAATGTGCCCTGTTTGCAACAAGCCTTTTGCGTGGCGTAAAAAGTGGCAGCGCGATTGGGATAACGTTATTTACTGCTCAGAGCGCTGTAAACGTAATAAAAATTAAAAGGTATTAATCCTTTATGCTATGCGTGAGCTGGCGCCTATTTTGCAATGGTATGAATAACTCGGCTTTTAAGGCTGTATTTAGGTGTTTTATGTAAATAGCACTTACTCAGCCTGAAAAGCTTACATGCAACGCAAGGAGAAGATGATGACGATTAAAAAAACGGCAAACTCAACCTGGTCAGGCGATATTAAAACAGGTAAAGGCAGTATTTCTACACAAAGCGGCGCACTTGATAAACAACCATTTGGTTTTAATACTCGCTTTGAAGACGAGCCTGGTTCTAACCCAGAAGAATTAGTGGGAGCTGCGCACAGTGCCTGCTTTAGTATGGCGCTTTCGCTTGCTCTTGGCGATGCCGGTTTTAAAGCCGATAAAATTGATACTAAAGCCACCGTAAGCCTTGATGAGGTTGATGACGGCTTTGCAGTCACCCATATAGCGCTTGAAGTAAAAGCACGTATTAGTGACATAGCCAATGAGCAATTTCAGGCACTGTGTGAGCAAACTAAAAAAGGCTGCCCTATTTCAAAGCTACTTAATACCGAAATCTCCCTAAAAGCAACGCTCGACTCAACCGCATAAAACGTAATTTTTAAACCTTACGGTTTTTCGCGTTAAGCCAGGTAACCTGTTACTTGGCTTAACACTCATCCCTAACCCTTTTTGAGTTATTTGAGTTTAACAACTCATTTAGCAATGCAATGCCCATCCCTAAAGCAGGCCATACTACCCATAAATTATTTGGCGATGTAATTAAGTTTATCGCGGTTAAAAATACCAAAGCCACAAAGTAACGTTTTAAATTATCAAAAAATGTTGGTGTATTCATGTTTGCTCTCCTCTTAAAATGTAAGGTTATTATTGCCTTAATTTTTAAGCTTTGGAGGTGTTATTTGTCATTAGTTAATATGACATTAGTCATCAATTTATAGCAGCCCCTTCAAGCGCATCTCTACAAATACTTATACAAACATACAGTTACTTACAATTAATTAAATGTATTTTAAAGAGTATTTAATATAATACCTTTTCTAGATACACCTATTTAATTATAAGAAAGGATACTTATGCGCTACTTAATACCACTCTCTTTGCTTGCACTTAGCTGTACAGCATCAGTAAATGCTGAACAATCAGCGTCAAAGCAATGGTTTAATACAATTAACTACGCAAAAATTGATTCTCGCTATTACAGCGATAATGTGTACGGATTATCTACGCATTATTACTTTGAAGAGCAACAAAGCTCGGGAGTATGGGATGATTATGGCTACCTAGATACAGATAGTAATATAGGCTTAAATTACTTTAATTCAGATGGTTATAGTGGAAAAGGGATTTTTGGAGAAGGCTTTTACGGTAATGCTTTTGCAACCATAGAGTTGCCTAATATTGGCGATACTGATACCTATTCACTTGGCATAGGTTACTTATTTGCTGATTCGTTAAAAGTATCTGCACGTATGGTAGATTACGAATATGGTGACACAGTTTATTTGTTTAAAGCGCAATATAATCACCAAATTAATGACACCGACTACATTGGTTTTACTGTTGAGACGGATGATGAAATAGAGTCGTGGGACTTATCATCACGTTACTTTGCTCACCTTTACGATGAACGCTACTTTACTATAAATGCTGACTATCTCGATGCTGGCGATGATTCAATTTTTAATGTGTTGGCAAATTATTACTTTAATAAGCATGTTGCAGTTGGCGTTGGTTTATACGACTCAGATTTAGTTGTTGAAGGTAAATACTTTATTAACGATAACTACTATTTTACAGCTAATTACACCGATAACGATGACTACGATATATACAATCTCAGTTTTGTAGCTCAGTTTTAGTAAATACAAAAAAGCCGCCTTGCTGGAGTCACTTCAGCTAAATAAGGCGGCTTTTATATTAAAACAGCTATAACTTACATATTACCTAGCTCTATCATCATTGCGGTATACATACGTAAATTAAGCGCTAATTGCTCAAGCGTAATAAATTCATGCTCTGAGTGGCCGGTATAACGCTTGCCTGGCATTGAAGGGCCAAACGATACTGCATTATCAAATAATTTTGCGTTAGTGCCTCCGCCTATTGATACAAAGTCAGCTTGTTCGTCACCTGTAAAATGTTTAAAAATATCGAGCAGCTTTTGTGCGTGCGGCGCGCTATCTAACAGCATGGGTGTACCAATAATGGTCTCGACTTTAGTAAGCGTTACGTTATTTGCAGTTTCCCATTCCTTAATCGCACTATTTATTTGCGCTTTAAGTAGGTTTTCATCTTTACCAACTGGGCGGCGCGCGTTAATGGCTAACGTTAGTGCGTTACCATCGCGTTCAATTACGGTAGGGGCTACGCTCATTGGACCCATGAATTCATGCTTGTAGGCAATATTACCAAATTGCTTACCATGAATATCTAAGCCAATTAATTGATTTACAAATTTTATAAGCTGGCCATCGCTATTATTTTCAAGTGCGACGTCTTTAAATAGCTCGCTCAGGTGTGCAATAGCATTAACGCCCGACTCTGGCTCTGATGAGTGCGCAGACACCCCTTTTACAGTTATTTTTAAGCCTTCACCTTGCTCTTCAAAGTTAAACTCAACTTCACTAAGTGTTTTAGCTTTAGCTTTTAATGAGTTAATAACTACAACGCTTGCGTTATGTAGCACTAAGCTTGCATCTTCTGGTATTTGGCTTTTAAACGCGCCACCCGCTAAATCACTCACATACATACCGGTTTGTTTTGAGGTAGCATTAAAAGTAGGAGCAATTAAGCTCCAGCCTTTCTCGGCTACTACAACTGGGTATGATGCATCAATGGTTACGGCGTATTTTGGCTGCTCGTAGGTTTTCATAAATTCTGTAAGCGGGCCCCAGTCAGATTCCTCGGCTAGGTAAATCATCAGCTCTATGCGGTTATTAAGCTCTATGCCTTTATCTTTAATCGCTTTCATGGCGTATAGTGCGGTGGCTATTGCGCCTTTGTCGTCTTCTGTGCCGCGCCCGACTAATTTGCCAGGCTCTGAGGTATCAATAATAAATGGGCTTTGTTTCCATTTACTGGCATTGGCAGGTTGTACGTCTCCGTGGGTTACAACGGTAACCTTTTCGTTTTGATCTCCCATGCCTATAAGCACGGTGTAGCCTAGGTCTTGGTAATCAAACCCAAGCTCTGCAGCTTTCATTTTTAATACAGATTTAAAATTAATAAAGTCAGGATTTTGTGGCGCGGGTATCGACTCTTTATTTACCGTAGGAAAAGCCACTAAATTAGTTAACGTGTGAATTTGTGATTGTTGATAAGTATTAACAGCGTAATCGGCAACACTATCAATATTTGTATGTAATTGTGCATGTGCGCTAAAAGCAAATAAAGCACTGCAAAGCAAAGCTAACTTTTTCAAAACGTATCCTTTTGTATGAATCATTACTACCAATGCGCAATAATAAATCGCTTAAATAATTAAATTGGTATTAAAGCTAAATTATACCGCCAAGCAATAGTATTAAATAGACCTTTGCGGCAGGGTTACAACAATCGCGCTTTAAATTTAGATAGCGGCTTACATTGCATTGGTTGTATAATGCGCGACCTTAATTAATCAGAGTATTAGTACTAATGAACCGCCGCAAAAAAATTGTCACCAAATTTCAGAAAAAAGATAAACGTGCTAATGCTAAATTGCATAAAAGTAATAAACCGGCGTATGTATCAAAAGCAGAGCGTGAAAAACTAGCTTTAGAGGCGCAGCAAACAACCAACGCCGAGCAAGTTACGCCAACATCTGATTAAACTAAAGCGCCAAGCAACCTATTCTCAACGCTTTATATGGGTTTAAAATGCGTAACTGGCACTTATATTAAATGAGCGCCCTTGCCCAGCTAATTGAGTAAACCCCGTGCTGCTACCTTGCTTAAGCGCTGCAATACTTACCCCGCCTAGGGGTAATTGATAAAACGTATCAAATAAGTTTACCACCTCAATACCCAGCGTAAGCGCATCAAAAGTAGCTTTAGAGCTTATATTAACTAAGCTGTAACTAACGGTTTGGTTTTCTAAGCGGTTAACATCAACGCGTGATTTTGTATCCACCCAGTGCCACAACAGTGCATTTTCAAATACCCCTATTTGCTGGCTTAATGAGAGCGCTGTATGTAACGGCTTAATTTGATAAAGCGGTTGGTTAGTGTCGCGGCGCTTACCACGAGTGCTCGTTATGTTTGCTTTTAATTGCCATTCGCCAAACTGTGTTGATTGATAAAGTGACTTACTTATATCAAGCTTTGCGCCATAAAGTGTGGCGTCAACATTAGTAAAGTTTAAAATGTTACGTGTTGTATTTGCTAAACCATAACTATTAAAACTACGTACAATATCTGCATCAATGTAGTCCGTTACATCGGTGTACCACACATTAGCACTTACCCGCCACGCATCATTTTTTGCTGTTTTTGAATACGTTGCACTGATGGTATGGGCGGTTTCGGCTTTGAGGTTTGGGTTACCAATATAACCATTAGCGTCGCCGTACCAGCCAATCATAGTGCTTGCCATATTACTTACACCCCAACTGTAACGCTCATATAAATTAGGGGCTCGGCTTTTACGGGCAAGGCCTAATTGCAGCTCGTCATATAGTGTAACTTGGTAATTAGCTAACACATTTACATCAACTAAGGTGTCGGTTATGTCTCTATCGGCATTGTTAAAGTTATTGGCAGCTAGCGCATTATTGGCAGTTGTCATTGCGCTCATACTGCCCATATTCATCATGCCATCGTTATAGGCTTGTACTTCATCAACCTGTGTATTAACACGCTCAACCCTTAAACCCGTATTTAACCAGAGCTTGTTATTGATTTGGCTTTCATATTCTACAAATAAGGCAATACGCTCACGCTTACCGCTATTAATATTTATATAATCATTTGGCCCCATCATAGTTGAGCCTTCAATCGCCGGCCACCAATCATCAATGCGGTAATTATAATATTCTTGTCCAAGTAGTAATGAGCTATTTTGATCAAGTGTAAGGCGCCATTTAAGCTGTGTGCTTATGTCTTTTGCATCTGTTTTCATGGGCATCATGCCGGTTTTTTCTTTACTAAAAAAACCCATTTCGTGTTTAACGCTGTGCCAATTAACTTGCCCTTCTAGCTCGCTGTTTTCAAAACTGCGCTTATATTGGGCAATAGCGCCATAACTGGTGTTATCAGTCATATCCATGTACTGGTTAGCAAAACCCTGATACGGTATTTTTTGATGCGTAAGCTTTATCACAACTTGCTGTTTATCGTCACGTATCGCGCCAGTTAGGCTGTGGTTTTGAGCCCGATATAATGTATCTAGTACCACATTCCCCTTTCCATCTTCGTAGCTGTTGGCATCACTAAACGACCCTTGGTAATTAAGGCTCACAGTATCGCTTGCTAAACGTGCTCCCACACCTAGTTTTTGGCCGTTATCAACACTGCTGTACTTAGCTGAGACATAGCCTGAATGCCATGCAAGCTCACTATTTTCGCTGTATTGTGGTGAAATTGAGTTAACGCTTATTACACCTGCAATATTATCGCCACCAGCACTCACTGGCGAAACACCAGCAACTACATTGTAAGCCGTTACTTGATTAGCTGATACGTAAGAAAGAGGCGGGTTCATCTGATTAGCGCACGCTGCAGTAACCTCTGCGCCATCAATCAGTACTTTTACTCTATCGCCCATTAAACCATTTAAAATAGGTAAGTTAGACACCCCGCCCGCAGCCGAAAAATCAACACCTAAATAACTAAGTATTGCCTCTGACGAACCAAGCGATAAGTGCTTGTTGTGTACCTGCCCATGCACTTCAATAATTTCTAAAGTGTTATCATCTGCAAATACTGCAGGAGAAAAAAGGCCAGTTAATAAAAGTGCTAAAGGAGAGAATAAATAAGTGTGTTGGATGTGTTGAATATGAGCCATTTATAATTTATGCCACTGTTATATATGGCATAAATTATATAATGTAGTTACAAGTTTAGAGCGCGACAAAATGTCGCACTTTGAGAACTTACTGCCACTTAACTCGCGTTAAGCTTAGACACTGTTGCAGAAACAGCATCTGCGCCGCGTTCTATTTCTTGAATTACTTCTGAGACTTTCGCTATTAGCTCTCGGCCTTGCTCTGACGAATCAGAGACGGAGGTGATTTGTTTTGAAATATCGTTAGTCAGCTCTTGGTTGTTTTTAACTACGGTTGCAATTTCGTTGGTTGAACTGCTGGTGCTTGCTGCAAGCTGCCTAACTTCATCGGCTACCACGGCGAAGCCGCGCCCGTACTCGCCCGCTCGGGCGGCTTCAATGGCTGCATTTAACGCCAATAAATTAGTTTGATCGGCAATACTGCTTATGGTCGACACAATAGAGCCGATAACTGCTGACTGCTCATTCAGGTTTTTAATTAAATCAACCGATTTAAGTACTTGGCTTACAATTGCATCTGAGTTTGCAATTGCATCATGTAATATATCTGAGCCCCTTTTAGCCGTTTGCGCACTCGACACCGCCGATTCATACGCAATTTGTGCGGCCTCACTAACGGCTTCGTTGTCTTTTATGCGATCGGTAATATTAGAGGCAAACTTCACTATTTTTATCACTTTGCCTTTATTATCTAAAATGGGGTTATAAGTTGCCTCCAGCCATATTTGCGAGCCATCAGAGGTTATGCGTTTAAACTTACCCGACTTAAATTGTCCATCGCTTAGCTCTTCCCAAAACCGAGGGTTATTTTGATAAAAAGAATCAGTACAAAACATTTTGTGATGCTTGCCAACTATTTCTGCAAGTGAATAACCCACCGTAGATAAAAAGTTTTGATTTGCTTTAATTATAGTGCCATCGGGGTTAAATTCTATTGTAGCCAGCGCCTTATCAAGCGCTTCGGTGAGCGCTTCTTGAGATTTTCGCTGTACATAATTTTTTGTAATATCCGACGCTATTTTAATAACCTTAGTAACCACCCCGTTTACTTCAACAGGAAAATAAGTAGCCTCTAGCCATAGCTTTTCGCCATTAGCGTTAAATCGCATAAAGGTACCGCTTGTTGAGTTTGCCCCTTGCAGTGCTTGCCAAAATTGGCTGTACTCACTCGACTTAGCGTAGTCTGAATCGCAAAAAATCCGGTGGTGCTTGCCTATTACCTCTTCTCTTTTGTAGCCTACGGTATCTAAAAAAAGCTCATTAGCGTCTAAAATTTTTCCCTCGGGTGTAAATTCAATATACGCTACATGGTTATAAATAGCGGATAGTACTGATTTACTTTCATTGAGTTGACGTTCCAATTCGTCAACTTTGGCGTTATCTTTTCGTAGACCAAACATGTGTTAAACCTTTAGGGAATAATAATAGGATGACAATAACAAACAAATATAAAAATAATATGTAAGCTAGCAATAAATGTAATAACTTTGTAAATATAGGTGTTTTTTAGTTTTTCTGCGAGCAATTAAACACTAGCTAGTGAGCTGCTTTTTAAAAACTTTTTATAAATTAACCCAATAAGTCACACTTTATAGCAATTAACAAAAGTAAAACAAGCCAAAAATACTATTTTTTATACATGACGCAGTACACTTTTTAACTTAAAATAGCCATCTCACTGACACACTCCACACCTAATATATGTTTACTCTCCACGCAATTAATGTGTGGCTATTCACTATTTTTAAAATCAAAGTTAAAGGATCTTCTATGAGTGCAGATGTTGCGTCGGCATCTAATCAGTTAAATAAAGCTGCTATTTTATTAGTGTTAGCACTAGGTACGTTTATTTTAGGATTATCAGAATTTTCAATGATGCCTATGCTGCCGCTGATCAGTGAAACGTTTGGCTCAACTCCTTCGCAAAGCGGCTATGCAATTAGCGCCTATGCTATTGGTGTTGTGGTAGGCGCGCCGGTATTAATGCTTACAACGGCCAATATGCGAAAACGCAAAGCTTTGCTGATTTTTTTAAGCCTAATGTGTATTTCTAATGGTTTGAGTGCATTAGCAACCTCATTAGAGCAGCTCGTTATTTTTCGCTTTTTAAGTGGCTTACCTCACGGCGCTTACTTTGGTGCCGCTATTTTGCTTGCCTCCGATATTGCCCCTTCGGGTAAACGCGCAAGCTTTATGTCAAAAGTATTTATGGGCTTAACCATTGCAACCATCGTAGGCGTGCCTATTGTTACCTTGGTGGGGCAAAACCTAAGCTGGCGTTATTGCTTAGGTGGCGCTGCGGTTTTAGCGTTTATTGCGTTTATATTTGTATACAAAGTAGTGCCAAATATCGATAACGCTAAGCCATCTAACTTACTTAACGAGTTTGGCGTACTTAAAAATAAACTGGTGTGGTCTATTTTAGGTATTGTTATTATTGGCTTTGGCGGCGTGTTTTGTATTTATACATACATTGCCGATACAATTTTAGATGTAACTAAAACAGCCCCTTACACTATTTCTATCGCTATGGTGATGTTTGGTATTGGTTGTACGTTAGGTAATTACATATTAGGCAAAGCGGCCGATAAATCTGCCATTAAAACCACAGGCCTTGCACTGGTGTGCACCATCGTATTTGCAATTGCCTACGTTAGCGCAAGTTACAATATTTGGATGCTGTATGCGGTTATATTTTTTATTGGTTGCAGTGTGGGTTTGGCAACGCTTATTCAATCTTTATTAATGGATGTAGCCCCAGAGGGCCATGCAATGATTGGTGCATTAGTACAATGCGCATTTAACACCGCAAATGCTATCGGCCCTTGGGTTGGCGGGGCTGTTATTGCACAAGGTGCAGCGCCTAACCAAACAGGTTATGTCGCAGCGGCGTTGTTTTTAGGCGGCTTAGTAATGTGGTTTTTAAGCTATTTGCAACTTAATAAACAACAACCCGCAGCACAAACGTGTTAAGCATATAAAAAGAGCGGCTAATACAATTAGCCGCTCTTTTACTTTAATAAGGGTATTTAATCACCCACCTTACTGGGCCTCTAACGACGCCATATCAATAACAAAACGATAGCGTACGTCTGATTTTTCCATTCGCTCATACGCGGTGTTTATTTGGTCAATATTAATCATTTCGCACTCTGGCAATACGTTATTTTTGCCGCAGAAATCTAGCATCTGCTGGGTTTCTTCTATCCCACCAATCAGTGAGCCTGCGATGCGGCGGCGACCCATTAAAAGAGGCACAGTGTTTAGCTCTTCTACGGGGCCAACTTGCCCAACAATAACTAGCGTCCCATCTATGTCTAATAAGGGTGTGTAAATAGACAAATCGTGCTTAACAGGTACGGTGTCAATAATAATATCAAAAGCCGACTGCGACGCTTTCATTGCATCTTCGTCAGTCGACACTAAATAATGCTGCGCGCCAAGTTTTACTGCGTCATCTTTTTTAGACTCACTTCGCCCAACCACTGTTACACTCGCGCCCATGGCTACGGCATTTTTAACAGCCATGTGACCCAAGCCACCAAGCCCTACAACGGCAACACGGCTGCCTTTTGTAACGCCCCACTTATGTAATGGAGAGTAAGTAGTGATACCTGCACA
This sequence comes from Pseudoalteromonas sp. S2893, assembly GCF_005887105.1. NCBI lineage: Bacteria > Pseudomonadati > Pseudomonadota > Gammaproteobacteria > Alteromonadales > Pseudoalteromonadaceae > Pseudoalteromonas > Pseudoalteromonas sp. S2893. The sequence continues at coordinate 53,626 of NZ_PNCY01000019.1, forward strand.
TAATAAAGGGGCAACGCGCGAAAGCTCTAGATTTTCAGGGACTGATAGTACAAATTCTTCACGAACAACAATATGTTTAGAATAGCCACCTTGGGTCATCTCGCCGGTTTCTCTATCTTTACCTGCGTATGTGCCTACCATGCCTTCTTGGCAAAATTGCTCTTCGCCGTTATCACACTGTTTGCAGCTTTGGCATGAATCAACCATGCAGCCTACCGCTACCGTGTCACCTTTTGCATAGTTTTTAACAGCGCTGCCAATGGCTTTTACTTTACCTACAATTTCGTGCCCAGGGACTAACGGGTAACGGCTTCCGCCCCAGTCATTGCGCACTGCATGTAAATCAGAGTGGCATACGCCACAATATAAAATTTCAATTTCTACATCGTTATCGCGTAAATCGCGGCGCTCAAAAGTATATTCACCTAGTTGCGCACCTTCGCTTTTTGCTGCATATCCTACTGTTTTCATAACAACTCCATAGTCTGTAAAAATTTAAGTCGTCTACCTTTTCGCTTATTTAAGTGCTTTATTTTAAAACCAATCCCATAAGGGCTGGCTCTAAAAATAATACCGGTATGCACTTTGATGTGGTTTACACTAACGCCGGCGCAGTGAATGCACCCTGACCAAAAAAGCCCAACAAGGTTGGGCTTTTTAAACTCAAATGTTGGTTACTTATCCAGTAACGTATTTATCTCATCAATGAGTGAATGTATACGTTCAGCATTTTTTCCTAAATCGCTTCGCCCCACGCGTGACTTACTGCGTATATCGACAAAGCGCTGGCTGCCTTCATCATTGATACGCACAACTACATCGTCTTTAAAACCAAACCATGTGGTGGTATCCGTTGCTTCTACAATGCCCGTAGCCGCATTAACATTAATAAGCTCAAACCCTAAATTTTTAACCGCTTGCTCGGTAGCAGCCAATAAGTCTGTTTTTGATTGTGCATAATTTAGTGTTTTTAGCTCAGGGTAAGCTTTGCGTTGCTGCGTGGCTGTTTCTTCTCCTGCGTATTCAGCTGGGTTTTTAGCATCTGCTCGCAGCGGTACAATTGCCACAAATTTTGGCGGGTTAATTAAATCGGTCGAAATATCATGGATCGCGGGTACGCTTTTAGCCTTGCTCATCATGCTCAGTGGCATTGCAATCGCGATGGCTGCAAACACCAATGCCATTAAAGTGCTGCCCATGCTAAGCGTTTTACGCATAAAAATAACCTGTATAACAAGCAGCACTAATGCAGCGCCACCCACATACACACCAAATCTAAACCCTGCAAACGCAGTACTTAGTTCAACAACGCCATACTTATATAAAGGCCCTGGCAGTAAAACGAGTAAAAAAGCGATTAAACTTACTAAGCTCACTAAAATTTTCATTATTATGATTCCTTTATCATGTGTGATCTTTAATTTTAAGTATTTGAAACCAGTACATTATACTGCCAAGCACTGGGTTTAGATTACAATTAACAGCTCACGCCACTGTATAGTGATACTTAAGTGCTTTAAATAATAAGCTTTGTTCAAGAACCTTAAAATAAGCTAATTAAAACAACTAAATAACGCATTTTTATTATCAAGCAGCGGCGCTTTAACCTTAAACTAACGTACCTAGGCTGGCGTGTCAGTATCATTACACAAAAAAGTCTAAGGTAGCGCTGTTAAAGTTACTTAAATTAGGAAAAATATCAACCAGCTCCGAAACAGGCACGCCAAACCACTGCGCTAACGTTGCAAAGTATTGCTCGTTAGCCACTTGCGGAATTAACCGCCCGCCACCGGTATCGTATTCGCCCTCTAATTGCTGAGTAAGTAACTGGCCATAAATAGAACGGCCTTTTACCGCGCCGCCCATTACTATTTGATTACCCGCCCAGCCATGGTCGGTGCCATCGCCGTTTGAGGTGAGCGTGCGGCCAAAGTCCGACATAGTAAACGTGGTGACTTTATCATTCATGTTTAGCTCTTTCATGGCACTGTTAAACTCGCTGAGCCCTTGAGCTAGCGTATTTAATAATGCAGGGTGCGCAGTAAGCTGATCATCGTGGGTGTCAAATCCCCCCATAGAGACAAAAAATACTTGGCGCTGTGTACTTAACGACGACTGCACACTAATTGCTTTGGCCACCGCGGCTAATTGCTCACTCAAGCTAGTATCGCTAAAGGTGGTAGTAAGCGCTGGGGCTTGTTCAAGCGCACTGTTCATCGTTTGCGTGTTGGTAATTGCGCTATTTAAGCCATTTGCATATTCACGCCCTAGTACATGGCTTGCATTGCCTAGCAAGCGGTTCATTATGTTAGTAACGTGCTCAGTGCGGGGCTGATAACCTCCAAAGGCGTTAATTGTGCTTATGCCACTTTTGTTGAGCGCAAAGGCACTGGTATTTGTGCCTGTTTGCCATAAATTAGTGCCATCGAGAGAGATATTTGCCGCAAACTGATCCTCCACAGCTAATCGCTCTAGCATACGTGCGCCCCACCCACTGTTTAAAGAGGCTTTTTCTCGGCCGTACATCCATGACGCTTGCTGATCGTTATGCGAAAATAAATGCTTAGGTAAAGGCACCGCGTTATTTTTGTAATCTGTTAATGTGGTGGGAGTAAGTAAAGTGCCTACGCCACCAACAAAGGCTAAATCATCCGACTCAAACACGCTCTGTAAAGGCGCAAGTGAGGGATGAATTCCCACGCCACCTGCAAACTGCTGAGAAACACTTAACGCTAGCGGATTGTCTACTGCGAGGTTTTGCCGGCTTTGCTCGTATAAACTACGCTGCTCTCCCTCAAGGGGTAGCAACATATTAAGTGAGTCGTTTCCGCCGTATAAAAATACACACACTAGGGCTTTATAATCACCGAGTTCTATTGCATTAGTTGCCCCCGTTAACGCTTGTAGCTGCAAACTGGTTAAAGCGGCTGCCGATACCCCGCCTTTTAAACATAATGACAAAAAGTCTCTTCTATTTAGGCTCATTATGCGCTCCTAATACTGCACGTTAAATTCAGGTGAAATAGCAATCATGTATAACAAGTACGAAACCCTCACACGGTACTGATCCTCGTCAAAGTAGGCATCTAAATCGAGTAAAGCTTGTGTAGTGCCAGCGCTCATATTGCCGGCAAAATACAGGGTATTATATTGCTCTATCAGTGCGCTAATGCCATTTTGCGCCAAGTAATCCATATCGCTTTGAACATAAACATAAATTCCTGCAGGGTTTAACTCGGTATGCGCTTCGGCTGTACTCCAAACCAAACTTGCAAATAAGGCATTCATTGTGCCTATTAAAGTCGCATCGTTGGCTATTTGTAATTCAGGCGCTACCAAACCTTGGGTGCGTAACGCCGCACTTTGGTAATCGGGTCTAAAAAAGTTAAATACAGAGCCCGACTGCATGGGGCCTTGCCCATAGCTATCGACTAAGTTCCACGTTTTATAATAACCTTGCTGCGACTTCGCATTAAGGTTTCGCCAAAACTGCACAGTTTTTAAAAGTGGTTCTTTAATTTTACCTTGATAGCTAAGTACACTGCCAAAATGGCGTGCTTCGTCATCTAAATAAATAGCTTTAACAACTGCGGCTAAATCGCCTCGCACACCACTTCCATTATCGTTAAATACACGTGCAACGCGCTCTACATATTGCGCAGTAGGGTTTGAGGTAATTAACCGCTGAATAAGCTGCTTAGAAATAAACGGTGCTACGTTGTCGTGATTAAATAAATTATCGAGGGCTATTTTTAGCGACTCCTCTGGGCCATAACCAGGCGGTATAACCTCATTATTTAATAGTACTTTTTCTTTGCTCGAATGGTATTCGCTGTAAGCTTGCATAGGGTTTATATAATCGCGGCTTTTGCGTTTAAAGGTTTCGCTGCCGGCAAATGTCCAGCCTGTAAATACACGCGCAAACCCCTGTATTTGAGCCTGTCCGTAAGTTGCTATGCTATTACCGTTTGCATCTAGCTTAGCGGAGCCATCAAGGTTTAACTCATCTAGGCCAATGGTAAATAATTGCATAACCTCACGGGCGTAATTTTCATCTGGGCGAATATTAAGTGCTTCATCGGCTTTTTCGTTCCCTAAATGGCTTAGGTACGTGCCCATAATTGGCGAAAGCGTTACCTCTTCGAGTAACTCTCTAAAATTGCCAAACGCATGTTTGAGCAATAAATCGTAGTAAGTGATCATGCCCTCTGGTTGTGCACGCAAATCGCTATTTTCATCCGATACAACCAATATTTCACTCAGTGCAAATGCAACGCGTTGGCGTAGTTGATCGTCACTTTGTAGCACCGCTTTCCACCATGCATCTATGCGGCTTATATATTTAAAGTCTTCGTCATCTTCAAGTTTTACCAAGTAGTTTCGATGGTACCTAACTGGCAGTGCTATTTGGTCATCGAGCCATTGTTGCTCACTTAAACCTTGAGCACTGTTTATTTCAGCAAGCGTTGGGCCCATGCTAGCTTGGTGTAATAACCTAGCGGCGCTGTGTATGTCCATGCTGTTTTTGGCTACAAATGTAACGGTTTGAGTGTTTGTTGCCCCTTCATTATCGGTGGCTGTTACGCTAAATGAGTACGTTATAGGCTCATAACTTTGCGCAGCGGGTATAGTAAGGCGGGTACTTAACGCATCTAATGGTTCATTCAATAACGTGGTGCCCGCAGTTTGTTGCCAAACCACACTGCTTATTGTGCCGTCTTCATCGCTTGCTGTTGCAATTAGCTCAATGGTTTGGCCTTTAGTTAATTCGCTGGGTATGTCGGCAACCGACAAGGTAGGAATTTTATTTGAATTGACGGTGGGCGTGTCATCGCCGCCTGAGCCACCACAGGCGCTTAGCAATAAAGCACAACTTGCTAATAAAACTGATTTGTAATGCATGTTAAATCATCATCGTAAATTAAAGAAGGTACGCGTGTATGTACCGAGTTTGATACGATTATTGAAACACAAAATTTACAATTTAACCTTTTATTTTTTGTAACCGAGCGCTATTTAACTGTTTTGTCGTTAATATTAACCTCAATAATGGGCTTTTTTTTATTAAAAACGTTCACCTTATTAGCGGCTTTAGCCACACGTTGCCAAGGCGTTTGTAGGTTCTCGTAAATTGGCCGCCAATACGCATCCATTACACTGTTGTGCCCGCGGTCGTTATTGCCAACCCCCACGGTAATTTTACCTACTTGATGCGCTTTTATCAGCGTGCCACAGGCTCTATCCCAAATGGCTAACGCTGAGCCTAGGTTACGGTCAAAATGTTTTGGGTTATCGCTGTGATGAATTTGGTGCTGAGCTGGGCTAATTAACCAATTTTCTATTTTTTTACCAAAGCTCCACCACACATGTGAGTGGCGTAAATTAGCGCCTAAAGCGTTAAAGGCAAATACAAATACATTAGCCCCCAAAATATCTAACATTGATAAATTTCGGCCAAAGCAATACACACAAACGCCCACCACAAAACCTTGGGCTAACGCCATTCGACAGGCATATAAATAGCTTTCAAACGGGTGACTGCGATAAATGGTCATTGGGGTGAGCACTAACGCGCTATGATGTACCTTATGAAAATGCCACAAAAACGGCACTTTATGCAGTGCTAAATGTAATAAAAACCGTGTTAAATCATCAAATATAAACAATAAAACGGTAAAAATAACTAACACCACAGTACTTGGCAGCTGCCATACTGCGCGCTCACCAAAAAGCCATTGCAGGGCATCACTTACGCCAATAGCAACAGGCACCATAGTTAACACTATAGGCACCCACAGCGCGGCTTTAAGTAAGCGGTTTATAATTAATAATTGGTAGTCGAGCTTGGCACTTTTACTCAGCCAAATACGCTTACTAAATAAATAGCGCCCCAGCCCACGCCACGTGCGCTTTTTTTGCTGCGCACGGCCCGAGAAATACAGCAACATTGCAATCACTAACGCCGCAATGCTATAGCCAATAAAAATACGTTTATTGGCATCAAACAAATAATTTGGCGTTTGAAGAAGCGTTTGCCATATAGTCTCGAGCATCACTTACCTCTTAAAATTGATATTTGTAACCCACGGCTACGCTACGCGGTTTACCCGGGCGCGCGCCATATGGCCGACGACTAACAATGTTATCTTGGTCAAACAGATTATCTACCTTAGCGTAAATATGCCCATATTGCTCAAGCTCGTAGCGCGCAGCAATATCTAGTACTGTTGTAGCGGGTACATCGACACCTGCCAACGGTAATGAAAAATCATTCCCTGTGGTGTTGCCAAGCTCGCCAGCGGTATAAGCTACGCCAGCGGCCTCTGGCATTTCTGAGGTGTATTTTATTAATACATCAACCGACCAATCGTTATGTGCAAGGCCTAAGCTCAGCGCAGCTTGATGGTTAGGCAAGTACGGTAAAGGATTGCCCGGGCGAATATGCCCCCACTGCGTAAATTCGCTAAATAGCTCTTCTTTAAACTCACTTTGCGTGTAGGTGTAAGTTAAGCGTACCGGCACATCAATGTGCTTATTTAATGCGTAAGTGTGGGCAAATTGAGACTCAACGCCCCATACATCCACTTCCCCACCACTAAATTCGCGGTCAATTTCGTTTTCGATTCCACAATTTGACTGGCCACAGCTTTCTACTAAGTTTGAATAATCATTAAAAAAGCTCACTACTTCCACTTGGCTGTTACCGTTGTTGTAACGGCCACCAAATTCATAGTTTACGCTTTTTTCAAACTCTTCATCTCCTTCACGTACAGGGCTAGATGGGCTTGAGGGCACAAACCCTTGGTGTACACCAAAAAGTAACCCTGCATTGGCCGATAATTGGTAAAAGCCACTTAAACCAGGTAACCAAATACGGCTCGATTTGTCTTGCCAATTGTTTTCTTGTCCAGGGGCGTCATTTTGATACGACATATCCATTAACTCGCCGCGCACGCCTAAACCAAGAGTTAGCTTATCGAAGGTTACTTTGTCTTCAATATATAACGACCACGCATCGGTAGATTCGGTATTTTGTGTGGTAAATACACTCGCGGTGTCTGTACGGGTGTTAACCGCGTTAACCATGGCGTATGTGTCTTCAAAATGATCGCGCTCTATTTCATCTTGATGAAAACGCACCCCAAATGAGAGTGAGTGCTCAAGCCCAAACGCAGCTACTTGCCAATCACCATCAAACTGTATACCTTGTGAGAAAAAGGCTCTGTCGTTAGTCCCCATGGTTAAAAACACATTGCTTTCACCACTTTGAACCGAATCGGCTTGGCCACTAATAACGCTGTATTCACGCTCAAAGCGTGTTGGGTCTGCCAAAATATCCGACAAACTACCACTGCTGTTAGTAACCGCGTTGAGTTTAAGCCATGCACGTTCAAAATCGTTGCGGTAGGCGCGGGTTGTAAGGGCAAAATTATCGCTGCTAAGCTGGTGGGTAAACATCACTTGCGTATGCTTAGTATCCATATTTGCAGGGCCGCTGGCGGCATAACGGCGATACGGTGTTTGCTGGTAATCTTCTTCGGTTAACCCAAGGTAGGTTTCGTTAGAAAGCTCATCTGAATAGGCCAGCTTTAACTCAAAGCGTTGCTTAAACTGCTCGCTATTAAGTGTGTAATCTAATTTAACTAATAAATCGTCTTTTTCAAAGCCAGTATCTTGTCCGCCATCAAGCTCTTTAAAACCGTCACTTTCTAGGTGAACGCCTTCAACTAAAAAGCCAAACTGCCCTTGGCGATTACCATAATACGCGTGCGCTTTTTTATAGCCATCAGATCCTGCTGAAATATCAAGCATACCGCTGGCATCATCAGGTACTTGGCGCGACACTAAATTAAGCGTACCCGCCACCGTTTGCGGGCCATAATGTATGGCTGCTGGGCCTTTAAACACTTCAACAGCGGTCATGCGTGTAGTAAGCGGAAAATAATAAGCCGCCGGTGCCGAATACGGCGCAGGGCCAATTAAAACACCATCTTCTAAAATGGTTATTTTTTTACTACGCTCAGGGGTTACGCCCCTAAAACCAATGTTAGGCCTTAGCCCAAAGCCATCTTCTTCGCGTATGTTTACCCCAGGCACCTGCGATAAAATACGATGAATATCATCAAACTCAAATTGTTCCAGTTGCGCTTCGCCAATTAAAGTTGCCGAGCCTGCTTCGGTGCGCAATTTATCGTTATGGCTAATAATTTGAATATGTTCTAATTCGTTTTTTTGCTCTGCCACTGCTTGGCAACTTACGGCCATAAGCAATGCAATTGTAAGTTTATTGTATTTCATTGTCGCCCTTAGTCGTTATCGCCTGCAGAGGTGGTAGGTAGCTCAAGTGCTAGCTCATTAATAAAGTCATTTTTTAGCTCATCGGTCAGCACTTTCACTTGCCCATGTACATCACGTACCTGTTGCTCGTTATCAATTAGCAAATCGGCCAGCGAGCTATCAATGCTATTTAAAGTGGCTTTAAGGGTTGCTATTCCTTCAACTAAACGTGTTTTAGTAGCCTGTGCTTGCTCTGCATCTAAAAAGTCATCAAAGCCAGTGCCTGCTTGCTCAGCGTCTAAATTACCCATAATTAACGCTTCAAACGCCACTAAGTTATTACGAATATTATCTAAAGAGCTTTTCGCATCTAGGCTTTCTACATCTTCAGGGCACGCCGATGCGCCACACGAATTTGAAAAAATACCAATCGGCTCTGCTAATTTTTTATCTTTTACTATTGTGTCGATATAAAACAGTGCATCGCTAATATGATTAAGCGCTTCATGAGTTGTGCTAAAGCGAGAGCCACTTTGGCCGGTATTTTTTAATTCGTTAGCAAAACCGTTATCCCCTTGCCAAGCTTGTAATAACTGCGCTGACGAACTTAAAACATCTTCACTTGCCACCACAGCAAACTCACAACGAGCCTGACGACGCGCTAAATCTGTACGGTTATTCCAATCTGCAAGGGCATCATTTGCCACACTACAGTGATGCGCTAATTGCTCGTTAAACAACACATGCCCAATTGCAAATAAGCCGCGGCGTGTTGCTGTTCTTTCGCTAATGGCATACGGGCGATTTTGATCTTGGTTAATAACACCGTCTTGGTTATACACCACGTCTTGGTCTATCCCACAGCGGCTAAAAGTAGGCCATGAATATATTTGGTTACGTAACTGCCCTGCGTTATCAAGAAGCGGCCCCATTTGCATCATTTCGGCTTGTTGCCAACCCGCCATGGTATCTAGCCAGGCTTGTTGTGCTTGAGCACGCAGCGCAATGGCCTCTTCAGAGCTTTCTTGTACGCTTTGTATTTCAGCTTGGCAGTAATTTGCAACGGCCTGTGTTTGTGTTTGTGCTTGTTGATTAAACAAAACAAACGTCGGTGTTATTACATTATCGACTAAGTTAGCAACGAGTTGTGCTTCATCAAACTCTGTAACCGCAGGCGTCGTAGTTTGCCCGCTATCACTACTTTGAAAATCACTGCCTGTGCTACTTGAGCTACTTTCACCACACCCACTAAGGGTTAATACAGTAGCTGCAACCACAACCCCTTTTTTTGCATAATTGATCATTATTTCAACCCTAAAAACTTTGAAAATTAAACGGCAAAAGGCCAGCCCGTGGGCTGACCTTCCTTGGTGCTAAAACGGGTGGTTATTACCAGTTTTCAACGTTTTGAGCATCAAAGCCGTAAACTTCCTGCATCAAATCACGTGCCTCTACTAACTGCGCTTTGTATGCATCTGTTAGCAGTGGCGCTTCACCGAGTAATGTATGTAGCTCGGCAAATTTACCTGCGTTATCGTCGCTGTAAAAAGGTGAAAATGGGTTAAATTGAAAGTTCAGTGCAAAGCCTTTCATTTCACTAAAGTGCTTAGCTAAGTTAGCAAAATCATCAGCACTTGCCTCTGTACCTTGTACTGTATCAATGTCGGCTAATGTGTCGTTGATGTAGTGTACAACGGTGGCTGCAATTGCGTTTTCCCAATTGGCTACAGCAATATCACGCTGTGCTAATAACTGCGTTTTTTGATCATCAGTTAATGCACTTGGTGCAGCATCGTTAATAATTTTACGACCCGCAATAAACGCCGTCATTGCTGCGCTGCTAAAGTCAGTTGCTACTACCGCGCCTTTATCACGTTTAGCTGCATTGGTAGAGTTACCCCAGTTGTATTCACTCGCTAAGTCAATTTTGCCATCGCCATCAATATCAGCGCTTGCGCTACCATCAGCAATAGCGTCGTCGCTAAATTCTAAATAATGACGTGCTGCGCCAAAGTAACCAAAACCTTCATCGAATTGATGCTCTAAAGTACTGTAAGTACCATCGGCTGCTGCATCGGTGTTATCTTCATCAAGCCCTTCGTCTAGGTAATCGTCAGTGCCTTGCGAGAACATTAACGCACCTAGCGTGTGCTTTTGAATAAGCTGGTTTAAATCAAGGCCACTTGTTGTGATGTATGCCGCAGTAATGTCATTACCGTTTACATCCTCAGACTGCGTACCGCTTGCAATTGCATCTACATTAGCGGCAAGTAAATCAAAGTAATGAAAAATAAGCCCTTCTGGTGTTTTTGCTTGAGTGCCAAAGTCACTCCAGCCTTCAAATGTACCTTCTGTTAGCCAATCTTCTTCCATTTTAGACGCATCGTTACCGGCAATTTTACCTGTTAAGGTTTTGCCTGAATTCGAAATTTCTGCAAACGACTGTTGCAACGTAGTTGTGCCATCAATAAACAAAAAGCTGTTATCTTTTACGGCTTCGTAATCGCTCCAATAAGCCATTAACTGCGCTTTAACGGCATCGCCTGTTAAGCCTTCGCTTTCAATGTAATCAACACTTAATAAGCTTATGTAAGCTTTAATTTGCGCCGAAAGTGCATGGCGAGCCACTTGGCCTGTGTAACTTACCGCAGAATTACTAGCATTAACTGTTGAGGCAAATTCGTAAACGTTTACGCCATCTTGCGCTTCAATATCAGTTACAGATACGCTCAGTGTTTGTGTAAAACTTAAATCGCCAGCATCGGTTGCAGTAACTGTTACATCAATTGTTTCTACTTGCTCAGCATTAAGCGCTAACGTGCTTTTAAGCGTTAGCTCATTGTTGTCATTAATTTCAAAATACTGTTCATCATCAGAAAGTGTAAATACCATGCCTGTTGCATCGTCATCGGTTGCACTTAAAGTACCGACTACTGCGCCTACTACATCTTCTGTTACAGCCGCTGTAGATAAGCTAATAGCGGTAGGTGCCGAATTAGTCACTGTTGGAGTGGTTGGTGTTTCGTTGCTATCGCTAGAGCTTGAGCCGCCACACGCAGTTAAACCCATAGTTGCAGTAATTACTGCACTAGCAAGGAGAGATTTACGCAAATTCATGTTGAATCCTAATATTGTATGTGAATCATTCTTATTTGTAATAGCGACTATTCTAATTACAAATACCTAACAATCAACTTAAATGTTGCTTTTTTGTTTTATTTTTAAAATAGTTTTAGTTTTTAGAACAAAGGGAGATCGGCAAAAATACTATTTAACATAGCTAAACAACACGTAAATCCCTTAGCAAAACATTCGCTGCATAAAGGAAATATACTCATTAAAGTAATTTACTATCAAAAACTTATAACAATGCTTGGTTTGTACTAGATAAGTATTTTTAGAAAGGAACACTGCGCCTTAAAGCTAAGTGCGAACATTACGTAGAAATAAAATCACATTAACTTTTTAGATATAAAAGCTATTTGTAATAATTATTATTTATTTTAAAAACGCATCACTTATAGCGTTTAAGTGTGGTTTTTTGCTTCACTTACTGTTTTAGAGGCTTATATCGGCGTATTGATTAAAGGTATACTAGGGCGTGTTGACCTTGGCGGATAGAAATTTGTTCAATCTAGGGGCGATTAAATCGCGGCGCGTGGTTTGTAACTTAGTAGGCTCGATAACGGCTCCTGCGTTATTTTAATGACTTACATCCATGTAAGAATAAGTAAAAACCAATAAACAAGAGTTTATCACCCTAGAAAGAACCCAACGGGCAGCCCATGTTTGGCTTTTATGCTGCGTTATCGCCTATTTATGGGGAATAACCAAGTTACATAGGCTCTGCCTTGCCTTAAAACCAAACATACGGCTGCAAATTAAACCATTAAAAATAAACACGCCCTCAGTTACCACAATAATTTAGATAATCCCTAGGTC
>NZ_PNCY01000183.1:0-201 GCF_005887105.1 Pseudoalteromonas sp. S2893
TGTCAGTTGTCAGTTGTCAAAAAATTTAATTAATAGCACGGCTTAAAGTCGTGCTTTTTTATGTGTTAAGTATAATTTAACACCAAGCTACTAATAGCTGAAAACTAAACACTTTTCTTCAGGCATTAAAAAAGGCCACCGAAGTGACCTCTTTTTAGTATTAATTAGCTAGGCTAATTATTACTCTACGATAGTTGCTAC
>NZ_PNCY01000184.1:0-204 GCF_005887105.1 Pseudoalteromonas sp. S2893
GGTGGAGAGATAGGGATTTGAACCCTAGATAGGCTACAAACCTATGCCGGTTTTCAAGACCGGTGCATTCGACCACTCTGCCATCTCTCCGCACGGCCTGCATAATAGGGAAACCCATTGGCTTTGTGAAGCTTTTTTTTAAAAAAATTGTTTAAGTGCTTAAAAAACAATTAATTTGTTTAAAGATAAAACAAATAATTTCTT
>NZ_PNCY01000185.1:0-483 GCF_005887105.1 Pseudoalteromonas sp. S2893
TTTTTAAGCTTTGATAGATAAGTGTTAAAGCTATCAGGGGGATATTAATATGCGTTCACTTTATATCAACAAGCCGAATTACGATAAGTGCGTTGGGTTTGTGTGTAGACGTAAAGCTTGCTTGCGTAAAAAGCGCAGCTTTTAATTACTTACCCCCTCCATTTGCGCCTAAAATATAAACATTTACTCAAACCTAAAGCCGTGCAATTATTAAGCAACACATTATTTAATAAGGATATTTATGAAGCTCTTACTATCACTTGTATTTACACTTGCTTTTAGTACCTCTTTTTTAAGCCACGCAGACACTGCTACAACCGACATAACCGTTGGTAAAAAAATCATTTTACAATCAAAAATACTTAACGAAGACAGGCCTATCAGAATTTTCATACATGACACTGAAAAAGACTATCAGCCGCTTTAAAATATTTATTTACTAGATGGTGTTGAGCACTTTCATACTGCGTCAGGAGTTATAAA
>NZ_PNCY01000002.1:0-117061 GCF_005887105.1 Pseudoalteromonas sp. S2893
GACATTGCCAGGCTCCAAATTCAGTCGAAGGACTTAAAGCTTAATAAATAAAATAAGAAAATTGAACAGAATTTGCTTGGTAACCATAGCGTTTTGGACCCACCTGACCCCATGCCGAACTCAGTAGTGAAACGAAACAGCGCCGATGATAGTGTAGCATTTGCTATGTGAAAGTAGGACATTGCCAGGATTCAAATTAAAGAAACCCGTTACAGCGATGTAACGGGTTTTTTGCTGTCTGGGGTTTAGTAAATAACCAAGAGCCCATGTCAAACTCAGTCGTGGCCGCTCCTGCAGGCCGCGGCATTTGTATTCCTATACATCAAACGAATAGCTCTAAGACGAGCCCGACCAATGATAGTGTAGTATTTGCTATTTGACTGTCCACCGCTGTGGGCACTACGACATTACCAGGATTCAAATTAAAGAAATCCGTTACAGCGATGTAATGGTTTTTTTGCTGTCTGGCGCTTAATAAAAAGCCAAGATCTTATGCAAACTCAGTCTCTGTAATGCCCGCTCTTGTAAATCCTTTGAGCCACAACATTCATACCCCTATATAACGCTAAGTTCCTGAGGCAAAGTCACGGCTCACATCGTGCTCAGTGTAATCAGTTTTTTATAGCCTCGCAAAATGATTAAGGCTTATTGCGGATTAGTATTGCTTTGATATAGAAAATATCACTTTGAAAATAAACATTAAGTTCATGCTTATCTGCTATTTTATTCATGTAACATAGCTAGGCGTACAGAAGTTGTGCGTGTTAAAATCAAATTTTTATAAATGCCAAAATAGAGGTGTCAATTGCCCACTGCTGACTACCAAACTGTACTAGATGAAATAGCACACGAAGTGCGCCCTTTGTTATCACAAGGTAAAGTTGCGGATTATATACCTGCACTTGCTGAGGTTTCTAGCGAGCAGTTTTCTATTGCTATTTATACCACTGATGGCGAAACCATTTGTGCGGGGGATTGCTCAAAACGTTTTACTATTCAGTCAGTTTCTAAAGTAATGACACTCACAATGGCGCTACAGCGCTATGGCGATGAACTATGGCATCGGGTAGGCAAAGAGCCCTCAGGAACCGCGTTTAATTCTCTTACGCAGTTAGAGTTCGAAAAAGGCGTACCACGTAACCCTTTCATTAATGCTGGCGCGATTGTGACGTGCGATGCTTTGTACAGTCGATTATCAGCACCTCGCCACTCAATGCTTGAAACGTTTAGGCTACTTGCAGGTAATAGTGCAATAGTGATTGATAAAAAAGTGGCCAATTCTGAGTACGAGTTTAGGCATAGAAATGCGGCAATGGCGCATTTAATGAAGTCGTTTGGTAATTTTGAGAATGACGTCGATGATGTACTTTGGTCTTACTTCAATTTTTGTGCGATTGAGCTTAACTGTATTGAGTTAGCTAGAGCGTATAACTTTTTAGCGAATAAAGGGGTTGATTACAGCTCGGGTAAGCGCGTTTTGAGTAGTCGCCAGAATAAACAATTAAATTCGATTTTATTCACCAGCGGCTTATATGATGCGGCAGGAGACTTTGGCTACAGAGTGGGAATGCCGGGTAAATCGGGTGTGTCTGGCACTATATTAGCGGTATTACCGGGTAAGTTTACAGTGGCAGTATATTCACCAGGGCTTAATGAATTTGGTAACTCGGTGGCGGGGATAGCAGCATTAGAGCTGCTATCTAAAAAGCTCGATATTTCGATTTTCTAAAATACCGCAATAGGGAGCACGCACAGCTCCCTATTTATTGATCCCAGTACACTTGCTCTAGGCAGTCTTCACGCTCTGGTAACCCACGTGATAAACGTGGAGAGTGCTGTACTAATACCTCGTAACTTGCGCGGTTAGCGTACTTACTAATTTGTGCAAGAGAGGAGTAGGTTATTGCCTTTTGTTCGTGTTTTGCTGAGTTAGCGACATTTAACTTATGATAAACGTTTGCTGATAAATCGTGTAACACGGCAGCCAACGCACAATCGCCAGCACCATTGGTATTTTTGATTGAATCAGGCCCACCCATGAATGGCGCCGTATGGCTATACGCTTTTATCGGGTTTTCGCAATCGGATTTTTTCATTGCACGAGAAAACTCATAGCGATTAAAATCGGCAATGGCACCTGGTAATAGTGGGTACTCGGTTGCACGTTTAAAGCTCTCATCAACGTAACCGGCCATAAATAAGCCTTTTTCGCCAGCGGTACAAATAACTAAGTCTACCCAGTCAAGTGCTTTGTCTGCGGCTAATAGCGGGTCTTCAAAGCCTGTAATTGCTAGCCCTTCTTCTTCGTTCATGGCAAGTATATCGACATGCTCGTTTACAAAGTTAGCCCACCAGGTTGGATCTTGCTCAATTAAAAACTTAGTGCCGAGTGTTAAAACTACCGGTACACCTGCATCGTTAGCGTATTTAACTGCTTGCATGGTTGCTTCAGTCATTGTTTCATCACCCTGCGTACGCATTAGGTAGGCGCTGATCACAAGTGCTGATGACTGCTCAATTAAGTGTTTATCGATAGACTCAGGCTTTAAGTGATTCATTAAACCGGCGCTAATTGCGAATGTACGCTCGCCTGTTTCATCAATTAAGGTAAAACAACGGCCAATAGGGCCATCGACAGGTTGTAAATAGTCTAAATCAACGCGGCTTGATGTGTTACATAAAAAGCGGTAGGCATAGCTGCCAATTTTTATGTTTTCACTCATAACACCGAGCAATACTGAACGGTCATCTGCTAGTACAGAGTAGTTATGCATTGTGTTACCAATGGTGCCACCGGCAAATTCGTAATCAACCATGTCGTTTAGTTTTAAACGGTCGTAAAGTGCGTTAGTAATATCGCTATCAATAACTTGCGACATTCCTCGGCGAAGTTGAAACTCGTCTAAAAAAGCCTGATCGACTTTGGCTTCAATATCAACAACGATCTGGTCGATACCCGTAATGTAGCTACGTTGTAATCGCTCAGTTGCGTTTAGCTGATTAGTAAGTGGATCTTTAGCTTCCACTGGAAAATAATGTTTATGTCTGCGGCGTCCAGGAAATTTCATTTGCTACCTGTGTTGTGAGCTAAATAAAAAAAGCGTGAGATTATAGCGTAAATCACACTCTATGAGCCACGATAAACCACATTATTTTGTTTTATTTTTGCAATAATTTAATCAATTACGCATTTTAAACAGGCAAGTTGATATAATACCAAAAGAAAATTTATTTAAAGTAAGCACTATGAACGATCTAAAAAGCGATGAGTATTGGATGGAGCAGGCATTAGTTTATGCCAATAAGGCGCAGCAATTGGGCGAAATTCCGGTAGGAGCTGTCCTTGTTAAAGATAATACGCTTATTGCAGCGGGTTATAATCGTTCAATTACTGATAACGACCCCTCTGCGCACGCCGAAATGATTGCAGTGCGTGAAGGAGGGAGAGCTTTAAATAATTACCGTTTAATTGATTGCACTTTGTACGTTACGTTAGAGCCATGCTCTATGTGTGCCGGGCTGTTAGTGCATAGCAGAATAAAGCGCCTTGTGTACGGTGCGCCTGATGCTAAAACAGGCTCGGCTGGGTCGATTATGAACTTATTGCAAGAGCCGAGGCTGAACCATCAGGTAGAGGTGTTAGGTGGGGTGCTTGGTCAAACCTGTGGTAGTACTATTTCGGCGTTTTTTAAACAACGCCGAGAACAAATTAAAGCGGCTAAAAAAGCAGCTCGTCAAATTAGTGACTAGTTAGCCTTATCTGAATCTACTTCTATCATTTGCTGCATAGCAAACATACGACGACGCCAAATAATTTTTTTATGTAAGTTACGTAGCATAATACGACGTCTGGTGGCTGTTGAATGAATAATATTGCGTTTTAGTTTTTGCGTGCGTCTACGTTTTAGCATGTGTTCTCCTAATGCGTGAGAGTGAGAAAGGCACAAGATATATATTAAAAATCAGGTAAATATACTATAAACACACATTAGTGATCATTTCATGACAAGTAAACAGATTTTTAATTTAGTTACTAGAGTGGTTAGGCCTGAAGGGGAAATTAGCGCCTGCTAAAACGAGGAAAGAATCGTTTAATGCCCACATTTTAATGTTTCACAGGCCTGAATAGCCCATTTAAAAACGTAAATATAAACGCTTTACTGAGACTGCTGCGTGTTATTTTCACCTTGCTTACTTTTTTCTTCAGGTGAAAGCGAAGGGGTAGGTTCGGTTTTATCGTTGTTTATACGCTCTTTGCTTGGTTGAGCTGCTTTTTCAACTTTAGGTGCTTCAGGTTCTGATTCTGATTCAGGTTCTGGCTCTGGCGCTAGGGCATTATTTTCATCAAGCCATACAAGTGCATCGTAATACCTGCGAATGTTATCAACATATTTTACCGCAACATCGCCACGCGCATAGCCGTAACGGGTTTTACGGTAATAACGTTTTTTGATTAAAAGTGGTAAGCGCTTTTTAACATCGGCCCATTTATCAGGGCTCGCCCCTTGTTGTTCGGTAATAATGCGCGCGTCGTTAACGTGCCCCCAACCTACATTATAGGCTGCCAGGGCAAGCCAAGTTCTATCGGGCTGCGGGATTCTATCTGGGATGCGTTTAACGAGCTTAGCTAAGTATTTAGCTCCGCCACGGATGTTTTGCTCTGGCTCTAACCTATTTGTTACGCCCACTTGTTTAGCGGTACTGCGTGTCAGCATCATAATGCCTCTCACACCTGTAGGCGATTTAGCGCGAGGGTTCCACATAGATTCTTGGTAGCTAAGCGCAGCAAGTAAGCGCCAGTCAAGGCTACCTGCATATTGCTCAAACCAAGGCCTATAAGTGGGTAGCGTTTCTTTTATAGCTTCTATGTATGCAAGCGTATTAACGTAGTTAAACTGACGTACGTGCCCAAAGTACTTTTCTTCGAGCACATACAGCTGGTTACTTTGTTTTACGTCACCAAAAAAGGGCACTAGCAGTGCATAAAGCGAATCATCTTTTGATTTATTAAGGATCCAAGCTATGGGGTCATTTCGGGTAACTGAAAAGCCGATACTTAAATTTGGGTGGTAGCGTCTAAACAGCGAAAGCGTGTGTGAGTCGGCGAGGGTGTAATCTATTTCGCCATCGATAACGGCTTGTAAAAGCTCCTCTTCATCCAGTTCTTCGGTTTCTTGCCAAGTTAAATCTGGGTTACTCTTTTTTATTTTTTGTAAGGTTAAAGAGTGGCTGCTTTTGGCTATAACTGTAAAGTTTCCATCAAGGTCGTCAAATTCACGTGGGCGAACTCGACCTTGTTTATAAACCAACTTTTGGCTAATTGTTCTGTAAGTGGGGCCATAGCGGTATTGCTGTGCACGCACTTTGTTGTAGGTAAGTCCTGAGGCTATTAAGTCTAAATCGCCGCTTTCAAGGCGCTCAAACATATCGGATAAATTAAAAAACGGTACTATTTCTAGTTCAACACCTAGGTAGTCGGCAAAAGCTTGAGATAGCTCGTATTCAAAACCTTGCTCGCCTTGCACGGCTTGGTAGTAGTTGCTGGCACTGGCAAGGGTACCTACACGTATTTTATTTTGTGCTTTAATTTGGGCAAGTTGAGTTTGTTGCTCCTGCATATTACACGCACACAACAACATAACTAAAGTGATGATAATTATTAGCTTTTCTTTCAACATTAACCGCCCCATAAAGCTCATACCCCGTTATACCAAAACTTCACTATGGCGTCACTTAGCGTTTAGCTTTTATTGGTAATTTTGCTACTGTTTATATAAATAAAAAGTTAATTTTCTGAAAAGCGCAATTTGGAGTTAAAACTCGGTGCTACATAGACTATAATGCCCGCCTAAAATATCGTTCAATCCCTAACCCCGGATGAAATTATCTATGTTGATCCTTCGTGGTGCACCAGCACTTTCAGAGTTCAGAGTTAATAAAATTTTAGCGCGTTGCAAACTATCGCAACTTCCAGTCACCAATGTATATGCCGAGTATGCACATTTTGCCGATTTAACCTCGCCTTTGAGTGTTGATGAGCAAACTAAGCTTGAAAAACTACTTACTTACGGTCCAACTATTGCCGAGCATACCCCAGCTGGCACACTTATTTTAGTTACCCCTCGCCCTGGCACCATTTCACCATGGGCATCTAAAGCAACCGACATAGCGCATAACTGTGGCCTTAAACAGGTTCACCGTGTTGAGCGTGGTATTGCTTATTACGTAGAAGGTGAACTAAGTGCAGAGCAGCTTGCTCAAGTAACGGCGTTATTACACGACCGTATGACTGAGGCAACGCATAGTGAACTTGCTTCTGCAGCGCAGTTATTCCGCAATGACTCGCCTCGCGAAATGTCATCAGTTGACATTTTAGGTGGCGGGCGCGAAGCATTGGCTGCAGCAAACGTTGAACAAGGTTTTGCGCTTGCTGATGACGAGATAGACTACTTAGTAGAAAACTTTAAAAAGTTAGGCCGTAACCCTAACGACATAGAGTTATTTATGTTTGCGCAAGCAAACTCAGAGCATTGTCGTCATAAAATATTTAATGCTGATTGGACAATTGATGGTATTGAGCAGCCTAAATCACTGTTTAAAATGATCAAAAATACATTTGAGCACAATCCTGAAAATGTGCTGTCGGCGTACAAAGATAACGCAGCAGTAATGAAGGGCTCAAAAGCGGGTCGTTTCTTCCCGAATGCGCAAGGTGAATATGCGTATCATCAAGAAGACATAGAAATTTTAATGAAGGTAGAAACCCATAACCACCCAACAGCTATAGCACCATTTTCTGGTGCGGCTACAGGCTCAGGTGGTGAAATTCGCGATGAAGGCGCAACAGGCCGCGGCTCTAAGCCAAAAGCGGGTTTAGTTGGTTTTACTGTTTCTAACTTACGTATTCCGGGTTACGAGCAACCGTGGGAAAGCGACTTTGGTAAACCTAATCGTATCGTAAATGCGCTTGATATTATGATGGACGGCCCTTTAGGTGGCGCGGCATTTAATAATGAGTTTGGACGTCCTAACTTATTAGGTTACTTTCGTACCTACGAAGAAAAAGTAACAAGTCACAATGGTGAAGAGGTGCGTGGTTACCACAAGCCTATTATGCTTGCAGGTGGTTTAGGTAATATTCGTGCTGATCATGTTCAAAAAGGGGATATTCCAGTCGGTGCAAAACTTATTGCACTAGGTGGCCCTGCAATGAACATTGGTTTAGGCGGCGGTGCAGCATCAAGCATGGCATCGGGCCAGTCAAACGAAGATTTAGATTTTGCTTCTGTACAGCGTGAAAACCCAGAAATGGAACGCCGTTGCCAAGAAGTGATCGATAAGTGTTGGCAACTAGGGGATGAAAACCCAATTGCGTTTATACACGATGTAGGCGCCGGTGGTTTATCTAATGCGTTTCCTGAGCTTGTAGATGATGGTGGCCGTGGTGGTAAATTCCAACTACGTGATATTCCTAACGATGAGCCGGGCATGGCCCCACACGAAATTTGGTGTAACGAATCGCAAGAACGTTATGTACTGGCTGTTGCTGTTGAAGACTTTGATCGCTTTGAAGCCATTTGTAAGCGCGAACGTGCGCAGTACGCAGTAATAGGTGAAGCCACAGAAGAGCGCCACTTAACTGTTGCCGACAGCCACTTTGATAACAGCCCTGTTGATTTACCGCTTGATGTATTATTAGGTAAAGCACCTAAAATGCATCGCGATGTAACTTCAAAGCAAGTTACCGGTAAGGCAATTGATGCAGAGTCGATTGATATAGCCGAGGCTGCTCAGCGTTTATTGCGCTTACCTACTATTGCAGAAAAAACATTCTTAATTACCATTGGCGATCGCTCGGTTACCGGTTTAGTAGCACGGGATCAAATGGTGGGTCCTTGGCAAGTACCTGTGGCTAACTGTGCAGTTACCGCAGCAACGTACGACACTTACCACGGTGAAGCTATGTCACTGGGTGAGCGCACGCCGGCAGCATTATTAAATTATGGTGCATCGGCGCGTTTAGCCGTGGCAGAGTCACTAACCAATATTGCCTGTGCCAACATTGGAAGCCTAGAGAACATTAAGCTCTCGGCTAACTGGATGGCTGCAGCCGGTCACCCTGGTGAAGATGCCGGCCTTTACGAAGCTGTAAAAGCGGTGGGCGAAGAGCTTTGTCCTGCGCTTGGTTTAACTATACCTGTAGGTAAAGATTCTATGTCGATGAAAACGACATGGAAAAACGAGGATGATAGTGCTGAGCAATCAGTTACTTCTCCGTTATCACTTATTATTACTGCCTTTGGTCGTGTTGACGACGTGCGTAAAACAGTGACTCCGCAGTTACGTACTGATAAAGGCGATACATCACTTATTTTAGTTGACTTAGGTGCAGGTAAAAACCGACTGGGCGCATCAAGCCTTGCACAGGTTTACAAGCAGCTTGGTGATGTTACTCCAGATGTGGACAGCCCTGAGCTACTTAAAGGCTTTTACAATGCCATGCAAGCACTTGTCGCTGATAGCAAGCTACTTGCTTATCATGACCGCTCAGACGGTGGTTTATTTACTACTGTAACTGAAATGGCATTTGCTGGGCACACCGGTGTGACTGTTGATTTAGCGGGTTTAACCGGGACAGACCTAGAAGCCCTTTATAACGAAGAGCTTGGTGCGGTAATTCAAGTTGCTAACAGCGATTTAGATGCCGTAAATGCTGTATTTGAACAACACGGTGTAGCTGCAATTAGCCACGTGATTGGCTCGCTTAATAGCGACGATAGCATTGTATTTAACCGCGGTGAGAAAACTGTACTTAATCATACTCGTACTGAATTACGTACTATTTGGGCCGAAACAACGTACCAAATGCAAGCACGTCGTGATAACCCTGATTGTGCTAAGCAAGAGTTTGATGCCAAGTTTGATGCAAAAGACCCAGGCTTAAACGTAAAACTTAACTTTGACTTAAACGAAGATATAGCCGCACCGTACATTGCAACGGGCGCTAAGCCGCAAATGGCTATTTTACGTGAGCAAGGCGTTAACTCGCATTTAGAAATGGCTGCTGCGTTTAACCGTGCTGGTTTTGCCGCTGTTGATGTACACATGAGCGATATCCTCGAAGGGCGTTTAACCCTTGAGCAATTTAAAGGCTTAGTGGCATGTGGTGGTTTCTCTTATGGTGACGTATTAGGCGCCGGTGAAGGCTGGGCTAAGTCTATATTGTTTAACGATATGGCACGCGATCAGTTCCAAAACTTCTTCCACCGTGAAGACACCTTTAGCTTAGGTGTGTGTAATGGTTGTCAAATGTTATCAACATTGAAAGAGTTAATTCCGGGTACTGAGCATTGGCCACGTTTTGTAACAAATAAGTCAGAGCGTTTTGAAGCTCGCTTTAGCTTAGTTGAAATACAAGAAAACCCGTCTGTGTTCTTTAATGGAATGGCAGGATCGCGTATGCCAATTGCTGTATCTCATGGTGAAGGCCATGCAGAATTTGCAAACGATGCCGCCACTAAAGCTGCGCTTGAAAGCGGCACTGTTGCGGTTAAATTTGTAGATAACTATGGTAACCCGACAACGCAATATCCGGCTAACCCGAATGGTTCACCAGAGGGTATTACCGGTATTACCTCTACTGATGGCCGTGCCACTGTAATGATGCCGCACCCTGAGCGTGTATTCCGCGCTGTTGCTAACTCGTGGCACCCAGATGAGTGGAAAGAGGATAGCCCATGGATGCGTATGTTCCGCAACGCACGTAAAAATGTAGGTTAAAAACGACATATACAAGTTAGATTCATAATCTAGCTGTAAAATAAAAAAGGCTGCACAGTGCAGCCTTTTTTGATTGCGTAGATTTAAAATTACGATAGTTTGTAAAGTATAAATAAAAGCTTATAAGGACAGTATGTTAAAGCGCGTTGGTTTAATTATGGGTGCTGTATTGCTAAGTATAGTTTTGCTTGGCTATGTATTTCGTTTGCCACTATTACAATGGGCTGTAGCGCCTGAGCTTGAAAAAGCAGGTGTTACCTTAAGCTGCTTAGATTTTTCGCTTACGAGTAAGTTAAATGTGCACGTACAAAAAGCCTGTTTAAGTTACCAAAATCAAGAGCTTGCTCTTACAGGTATTACTGCTAATACTAAGCATGTTAAAGTTAAACACGCAGTACTTAATGTAAATCCATTTCCTCAAAGTAGTAAAACAAGCACTGCTGCCACAATTTTAGATTTAGCGCTTCCTGAAAAAAGGCCAACAATTACAGTTGAGCATTTAACTATACACAGTGCGCTTTTAAAGCGCCCGCTAATGCTAAATATCACCGAGCCCACGCTTAACCAGTTTGTAGTCAATGGTGATTTAAACGCAAGCGCAACGCTTTACAATAATAAGGTACAAGGGCAGCTTAAAGTTAATGATGGATTATTGAAGCAACTACTTAAAACAGATAATGAGTTATTAAGTGGACTTAGCTTTGATACATCGCAAACATTTAGCTTTAACGGGGTAGAGGCAAGCCTTACTGGTGATTTACAAGCCCAGTATGACTATAAAATACAAAGCTGCGATATAACAAACAGCTCCAAAGGTGTGCTAAGTGCTACCTATAATTTAAATAGTCAAAACCTTGAGCTTGACCCAAGAAAGCTTAAAAACAATGTAAAACTTAGTAATAACTGCCAATCTCTTATTCCTGAAAGTGCCTACAAGTCATTTGCTGTAAAGCAGCTACCACTTAATTGGCAATGGGCTTTAGCTAAACCAATTAGTTTTGCGCAAAACAACCTAACCTTACCGTTAATAACGCTCAAAAGTGCAGAGCAAGCCAAGCAAAATATAGATATAACGGTTACAGATACGTTTATAAATACTGCTGCACCGTTACAAAGCGCACGCACACAGCTAAAAGCACAGCTACATACAGATGAAATAGACGCTATAACGCTAAGTACGCAGCTTAAAAACGCTCAATTAAGCGGTAATTACGATATTGCGCTTAACTCTTTGCCTGAATTTTTACCGGCTGAGGCTAATAATATTAAAGCCAAGGGGGACTTTACAGTCACTCAACTTATTGACTTTAAGCCCGAAGGTAGCGCACGTATTGAGTTAAGCGTTGATAGCGCAGCTGCTTATGGCAGCGCTCTTAACGGCTACACAGGTAACCTTGAAGCAAGTATGAATGAAAAGCTCGATGCAAAAGTAACGCTTAAAAGTAAGCTTAAAAGCGTGCAATACAACGAATATAAACTCACTGGTATTAATAACACCCTTAGTGCAAGGGCAAACTTAGGTGTGGGTGAGTTATTTGCTCACTTATATGCAAGCACCCATATAAATACACTCACAAGTCCAAATGTCGAATTAAATACTATAAACGTAACGTCATCTGGGCTGCAAAGTCGCGCGCTTGAAGCGTCTCATCATGTATTTATAAATGGTGTTGAGCTGGTGGCCAATCACCATGTTTCAAAGGTAGCGCATCCGTTTGAAGTGATTATACCGCAGCAAAGTGTGCTTTCGTTAAATTCAATCGTTAGCCAATTTGAACCGTTAGCTCAGCTAACCCAAGGAAAATTGGGTGGGCGTATAAGTGGTGATGTGAATTTACAAAAAGCAAATTTTACTTTAACGATGACTGATACCAGTGCACTGTATAACGACTACTTAGCTAATCAATTTAGTATGCAGCTAGGTGGGCAGTACGATTCAGGGCAGCTTAATGTTGCCCCTACTACCTTTAATCTTAATGAATTACGTGCAGGCGCTGTAGTTAAAAGTATCACTGGTAATATTAAAGTGGTTAATAATAGCGCGCAGGCCTTTGATGTTGAAGGCGATATTTTTGGTGGTAAATTTTCTTTAGATAAATACACGCTTTTAAAGCAGCAGCAAACAGCTAATGTTACGTTTGAAAATGTTGATGCCAGTAAATTAATAACGCTTGACGATAAGTCGGGTATTACCCTAACAGGTAGGCTAAAAGGGTCGTTGCCGTTTTATTTTGATGACACAGGGGTTGAGGTAAAAAATGGCAGCCTAACCAATCAAGGCCAAGGGAAGCTTATTATTAGTAATAACGAAGCGTTTGACGCTGTTATGCGCCAGCAACAAGAGTTACAACCTGTGCTTGGGCTGCTCAAAAACCTTGATATACAAAAACTTAATAGTACAGTAGCGCTTAAAAGTGATGGCTGGTTAAACTTAGGTGTTAACTTACAAGGCTTTAATGAGCCAGAGCAGCAACAAGTTAACTTTAATTATAATCACGAAGAAAACGTGTTTACGTTGCTAAGAGCGCTTAGACTGAGCGACGAAATAACGCAAAAAGTTGAGCAGCAATACTCTAAAAAAGGAAACTAATGATGAAAAATTTGTTGAGCATTAAGGCCGTTATTGCACTTGCTGCTATTAGCGCTTTAAGCGCATGTACCCACAGAGTAGAGGTGGCAGCGAAAGAGCCGATAACGATCAATCTAAATGTAAAAGTAGATCACGAAATTCGAGTAAAAGTAGATAAAGAACTCGATAACTTATTCAGTGACGACAGTGAATTATTTTAGGAGCTAAATGATGACTATAAAAAATAAATTAAGTATTGCTACTTTAGTAAGTGCGGTATGTTTGTCGTTTTCGGCGTGGGCTATTAGTTTAGATGATGCTAAAAACCAAGGCTTAGTGGGTGAAGATAGCTCAGGTTACTTAGGGCTTGTGGTACAAAACAGCGAGGCAAAAGCCGTGGTTGAAGAAATTAACGCTAAACGTAAAGCACAGTATTTAAAGTTGGCTAAAAAGAACGATTTATCGCTGGCACAAGTAGAAGCACTTGCAGCAGCTAAAACAATCGAAAAGACCAAAAGTGGCCACTATATTGAAGTGAATGGTAACTGGGTTAAAAAGTAATACAAGCAGCTAAACATATTACTTAAAAACCGAGCGTTTAGGCGCTCGGTTTTTTTATATTTGCTAAAAGTTGCTGCCAAAAGTCGAATCCTTTGCGCCTTGCAAGCTTTATATTGTGCTCTGGTATAGATTCAGGCTCGTTATAGTGATCAAGCGCTTCGCTCATACTCAGTTCGCGAATTAAATGCAGTGTAGGGTAGGGTGCTCGGTTGGTGTAATTTGCGGCATCATCTTCATCGCTGTCGGCAAACACGTAATCGGGATGAAAATTAGCAATTTGGTATTTACCTTCAAAGCCTTGTGCTACCAGTAAGGCATTGGCTAAATCGACTAAATCTAAAAAGTCTTCAAAATCGCTAAAGCCGTTATCAAACAGTATTAATGTGGTTTCGCGCTTTGGATTTTGATCAAGCTGCACACACTGCTCTAGCATGTCCATTACAGCGTCATCAATTTTTGTTGCAGGGCTAAGCACATAATGAATACAGTTATTTTCTACTTCTTTACGGGCAAATGGGCAAAAGTTATATTTTACAATAACGGATGATATCCACTCGCGGGTTTGGGCAATTGCTTGATGAGTCATGCTTTTGGCTCTAAATACTGATTTATAATGGTTAATGTTTTTTCAATGGCGCCTTGGTTTTTTACTACACATTGCTGCGCTTTTATCCCCAAGCTTTGGCACGCTTTGGTGTTTTGGCTTAAATTAATTAATTGTTTAGCAAGCTCATCGGTATTTTCAACAACGACAGCCCCTTTAAGTTTAATTAGCTCAGGGTAGATATGATCAAAATTATACGTGTGTGGGCCTGTAATAACCCCAACCGAAAAAGCAGCAGCTTCTAGTGGGTTGTGCCCACCTCGGCGAATTAAACTGCCGCCTATGTAACTTACATTCGCTGCGCCATATAAACACTGTAGTTCGCCCAGTGTATCAGCTAATAGTACTTGCTCGTTTTGATAGTTATTGTTGCTGCGACGACTAAAGCTAAGTGGGCTTTGAGTTAGCGTATCGGCTACTTTATCAAATTGCTCAGGGTGACGCGGTGCTATAACTAAAAGTGCATTAGGGTATTTTTTTAATAGCTGCTGATGGGCGTTTAATATCATTTCGTGTTCAAGCGGGTGAGTAGAGCCTGCCACCCATACAAAGCGTTCATTGGTTTTAAACTCGGCTTTAAGATTTGCAACTTTAGTTAGTTGCTCATTGCTTGGCGTAATGTCGAACTTTATTGAGCCTGTAACATGGCTCTTTGAAGGGGGTAAACCAAGTTCAATAAAGCGCTTAGCATCATTTTTATTATGACTTGCAAGCACTGAAATTGAGCGCATAATTATATGCGTTAACCCTGCCACCTTTTGATACCCCTGTTGCGATTTTTCGCTTAGGCGAGCATTAAGCACTAATACCGGAATAGTCTTTTTATGGCTTATTGCCATTAAATTAGGCCACAGCTCAGTTTCTAAAATACACAGTGCTTGTGGATTTACGCGCTTTAAAAATCGAGCGCTCGAACCTGCAAAGTCTATAGGTAAATAACAACACGCCACGGTATTTTTAAATTGTTCACTAATTTGCGCACGCCCGGTAGGAGTATTGCAGGTAATAAGTATATTAAGCTGCGGGTGTTGTTTTTGCAGTGCTTTAATCAGTGGCGCTGCAGCAAGGACCTCACCTACAGAAGCGCAGTGGAACACAACCGGTTTAGCGCTATTATTAAATAAGTGTTTGCTAATAAAACCAAAGCGCTCTTTAAAGTGCGCGCGGTAGCCTTTATTTTTTTTACCTCTTAGTACATACAAGTAAAATACAATCAGTGGGCTAATTAAAATTAAAGCGAGTGAGTAAAAAATGCGTGCCATACTGAACTTTTATTAAGGTAAGTGGCGCTAGTTTAACGCGAAAGTGATAATTTCTGAACATGTGAAGCACTAAATTATAATTCAGTTCAGCTATATTCCCATAAAATACACACAACTAAATAAAACTATGGAATAATGGATTTAATTTTTTCCTGCCATTTCAGTTCCTAGAGGAATTTTTCATGTCAATTATCGATTCTGTGGCAACAAGCTACGTTGAAAGTTTAAACCGTCATCAAGCCTTATTTGAAACGATGGAGGCTTATCATCAAGAGTCTATGCAATTATTAGAAGCGTGCCACAGTGCATTGCAAGCTGGTGGTAAGGTTATTTGGTTTGGTAACGGCGGAAGTGCTGCCGATGCACAGCATTTAGCTGCCGAATTTGTTGTGCGTTATAAGTTAGAGCGTGGCCCACTTGCCTCTATGGCGCTGACCACAGATACCTCAATACTAACCGCACACAGTAACGACTACCACTTTGATACGGTATTTGAACGCCAAGTTCAGGCTTTATGCAAACCAGAAGATTTAGTGATTGGTTTAACAACCTCAGGTACCAGCGCCAATATTAATTTAGCACTTGAAGCGGCTAACAAAATTGGCGCGTTTACAGTTGCCTTAACCGGACGCGAGGGCGGTAAAGTAAAAGACATTGCTAAGTTGCCCATTATTATAAAAAATGATGAAACAGCTCGCATCCAAGAGGCACATATGTTTATTGGCCACTGGTTATGTGAAGCTATCGATATGGTTGTTGCGGAGCAGCAGTAATGGATTTATCGCTATTAAAAAACTTATCTAAAGCGCGTATTTTAGTTGTCGGCGATGTCATGCTAGACCGATACTGGTATGGCGATACAGGGCGTATTTCGCCAGAGGCTCCAGTACCCGTTGTTAAAGTAAGCAAGTTTGAAGATAAAGCGGGTGGCGCTGCAAATGTTGCAAAAAACATTGCGCGACTTGATGCCAAAGTGGGCTTACTTGGTTTAATTGGTGAAGATGAAAGCGGGCAAATCTTAGAAACTATTTTAAAAGGTGAAAAAATACATTCACAGCTTGTTAGTGTATGCGATTTGCCCACTATTTCTAAAATGCGTGTAATTAGCCGCCATCAACAACTTGTGCGCCTAGATTTAGAAGAAACCTTTAGCGAGCAGCATAGCCAGTTGTTATTAAACCGTTTAGAGCTGGTGCTTGATGATTACGACTTTGTGGTATTTTCTGATTACAGCAAAGGCTCGCTGAGCTTAATTAAAGAAATGGTTAGCGTTGCTAAAGCAGCGGGTAAAACCGTGCTTATAGATCCTAAATCGCCCGACTTACACTTATACGAAGGCGCAGACTATATTACCCCTAATTTACATGAATTTAATTTGGCTGGGGGTAAAACAGGCTCTGAAGAAATATTAGCACAAAGCGCGCGTGAGCTAATTAGTAAAAATGGTATTAAAGCCATGCTACTTACACGCTCTGAGCAAGGTATGTCATTAATTAACGCTGATGAAAAACACGACTTTGCAGCGCAGCAGCTAGAAGTAAGTGATGTAACTGGCGCAGGCGATACTGTTATAGCCACGCTTGCGGTGATGCTAGGGGCAGGTATGGAGCCTAAAGATGCGGTAGAAATTGCTAATTTAGCCGCAGGCATTGTAGTAAGTAAATTGGGTGCGGCAACGGTTTCACCAGAAGAGCTTAGCCAAAAGCTTGGCCAATACTTGCACATCAATGGTGAGCACTACCAAACTCCGTTTGACGATGTATTGCAACACATTGAGTTTGCTAAGCAAAATGGCGAAAAGATAGTGTTTACCAATGGCTGTTTTGATATTTTACACGCAGGCCACGTACGCTATTTAGCCCAAGCCAAAGCACGTGGAGATAGGCTCGTTGTTGGTTTAAATAATGATGATTCAATTACGCGTTTAAAAGGCCCTGAGCGCCCTATAAATCCACTTGATGAGCGCGCAATGGTATTAAGTGCACTCGCCTCTGTAGATTGGGTAATTCCCTTTGGCAGCGCGGACGAAAACGACACTCCCGCTAAATTAATCGAGCAAATAAGCCCCGATATTTTAGTTAAAGGTGGTGATTACACTGTAGAGCAAATAGCTGGCGCCGATCATGTGCTACGCCATGGTGGCAAAGTAGAAGTGCTGACATTTTTAGATGGTTGTTCAACCTCTAAGGTGATTAGCAAAATAAAGCAGTAATATTTGCTAATTAAATAAAAAGGGTTGAAAACGCAGTTTTCAACCCTTTTTTTGTTATAAATAGCTGGCTTTAAAATGCTATTTTAAAATATACGGTTTAAAAATTATATTCGTACTTAGCAAACGCTGATGTGTCGTTTTCTGCGCCATCGTTGTTTGATGCAAAAGCGCCGAGCGTTAAGCGCCCACCCATAGCCAGCTGCCTGTAGCGTAGCTCAACTTGTTTTGAGTTATAACCGGTTTTGGTAATTGTATTACCTAAATCGGGGTTACTAGGGTAACGGTCAAGATTATCGCTGTTGTAATCCACACTACGTAGTTTTACTTGCCAGTCATCGCCATTTGAAAGCTGACCTAAAAGTGTTA
The DNA here is from genome assembly GCF_005887105.1 of Pseudoalteromonas sp. S2893. Taxonomy (NCBI): domain Bacteria; kingdom Pseudomonadati; phylum Pseudomonadota; class Gammaproteobacteria; order Alteromonadales; family Pseudoalteromonadaceae; genus Pseudoalteromonas; species Pseudoalteromonas sp. S2893. The sequence goes on from NZ_PNCY01000002.1 coordinate 17,355, forward strand.
ATACCACTGACTGCGCATCGTTATCAAAAGTTGAGCCAATAGTGCGGCCGTGGTAACGATAGCCCGATTTATAATCGGAGTGTTCGTAGTAGCAGTTTTCACTGGTTGATTCGGCCGAGCACGATACACCTGTGTCTATATATTCAACGTTAACGAGCACATTTTGATTGTAAATGCGCTGCGTAGTTTGTACGCCAAATAAGTACGCTCTGTCGGCAGGTTTGAATTGCGAGCTAGCATCTTCGCCAATTGTACTTGCGTAGATTGCATACGGGTGACTAAATAAAGTGTCAGACCAACGCACATCTATGCCAGCAAGCTGATTACCAATTTTAGACTCTAGTGAGCTATCACAATTTTCATTGCCATCAATACAATTAGTTTGCCCAGTAATAACATCAATAAAATCACCTGCTGAGCTTGGTTGGCCTTCACCGGCCCACTGCGCAGACCAACTTAAAGCAATTTCAAGCTGTTGCATCGGGCGAAAGTTAACACGGCTGCTCCAAAGCAGCGCATCAGGAATAAAACGGGTCGATTCTAACTTTGCCATTTGCGCGGTAAAGCTCCATTGCCCAAGCCAACTTAACCAAGGCGTTTCAAACGCTGTGCTTTGCTCACGGGTTACACTTAGTGCCGGCAGTGGCTTTGCATTACCCGACATAATTAAACTGTTATCAACACCTGGGCCCCAAAACTGCTCTACGGCACCGGCTCTAAAAATCCAATTGCCCAAGCGGTAGGCTAAGTAGCTATCGTCAAATGAGGTATCGTTACAATCTTCAAGTGCTTGTTCGTTAGTGGCTATATCATCGGTTGTTTTGCCATCAACTAAGCATTGCTTACCATCGTTACGGTAATTAATGGCTACCTTCGCCGCAAAGTTATCGCCAAGGTAGGCGTAGGCCGCAGAAAGCTCAGATTCTTGTGTGTTGGTTGCCCCAAAGCTGGTGGCTATAATTGGGTCTGATGCGGCAAACGCTGAGAGTTGCACACTGTGCGAGCTACTGTTTTCTGACTTATAACGATGTTTTACACGAAGCAGTGCATCTTGCAGGCTGGGAGATAAAAGTTCAAGCTTGCTCGATTCTAGCTCGCCAATAAAGCTTTTCCACATTAGCGGATAGGTGGTTACAGGCGCTAAAATAACACCGGCATCAGCCAGTTGTTGAATGTCAGCTCGTAGACCGTAATCGTCTGGCTTTACCCAGGGCTCTGCTGTTACTGATGCGCTCATAGCGCAAAAAAGAGAAGAAAGTAGAAAGATTCTGTTTCGCAAAGTTCAGATCCTTGTGATTAAGATTGCGGCTAAGTTTACCAATCTAACATGGCTATTGCAGTAAATAATCTATTTTAGGGCGTTAAATTTGTGTATAAAAATGTAACCTAGCTATCGTAAAAACAATGGGATTGATATACTGCTGCGCAAATAGGAAATAGAGAATGCAATGAGCAACAAACGACTTTTATTTATACCCGTATCATCGCCACAAGGAATAGGTGAATACATGCGCTCGTTGTTGCTAGCCCAAAGCCTTGAAAGTGAATGTCTAGGTTCACTGACCATCCATTTTGTTTTAAATAAACACACGAACTACGCTAAAAGCTGTCCATATGATACCACCTTGCTTGAGCGCTCTGCGACTAAAGAGCGCGATAAAGTGTGTGAAGTTATAGCCGATTTTAAACCTGACATTGTAATATTCGATTGTGCAGGGCGCGCTGCTCACATGAAAGCTGCAAAAAAAGTGGGTGCCAAAGTGGTGTTTATTTCTCAGCATGCGAAAAAGCGAGCGAAGGGCTTAAAACTTAACCGTATCAACTTAATTGATAGCCATTGGGTGGTACAGCCTGATTACTGCATTGAACCGCTGAGCTGGGCTGAAAAAGCTAAAATAGATATGTTTTCTTTGGCTATGCCTAAAAATGTGGGCCCTTACATAGCATTTTCATCAGCGTGCGATACCAAACAGGTATTAAAAAAGTATCAGCTTGATGAACAAGGCTACTTTATTGTGAGTGCAGGCTCTGGCGGTCATGTGCTAGATAATCAAAACTGTGCAGATGTATTTTTTGCTGCCGCAGAGCAAATTTCATTGCAAACAGGGTTAAAGGCGGTGGTGGTATTTGGCCCTAATTATAATAAAGCGTTGCCAGTATCAAATACGGTTATAAATTTGGATACGTTAGAAAATAGTGAGTTTTTGTCGCTTATGGAGCAAGCTAAATTTGCGTTGTTAAGTGCTGGCGACACCCTATTGCAGGCGATTGCTGTTAAAACGCCTGCTGTGGCATGTGCTATTTCAAAAGATCAAACACAGCGCCTAGCAAGTTGCGCCACAACTGGCGTGGTAATTAAAGCAAACTTTGAGATTGAAGACATAATAAATAAAGCCAGCGCTTTACTAATAGAGCCGCATTTTAACCAGCTACTAGAAAAATACTCTTTGCTTGAAAGCGCGCATAGCTATGAAGAAATAACGCAAGGGGTTAAAAGCATGCTGATGGTTGCCGATAGATGAATATAGTGATTGTAATAGACTCGTTAGCGGGTGGTGGCGCCGAAAAAGTGATGCTAACCCTTGCCCAGCAGCTAGTAAAAACGCATAGCGTTACTATTTTATCGTTGGCTAATAAATATGAATACACGATCCCTGCGAACATAAAGGTTGAAAGTTTATTCAGTGATAAAGCCACTAAAGTGGATCGTTTTTGGAAAATAAACAAAAGTGTAGCAAAACTAGAGGCGTGGTTTAACAACAAACAAAAACAAACTGGCCCCATAGATTTAGTGCTTAGCAATTTAGATAGAAGCAATAACTTATTGGCTAAAAGCCAGATTAAAAATGTTCACTTTGTTATGCATAACTCTGTTAATGCAGAGCTAGCGAGGCAAAAAAAGCTAGGCCCGTTTTCTTATCGCTATCTTAAAAAGTCAAAGCAAAACTTAAATGGAAAATCCTTGGTGTGCGTGTCTAAAGGGGTAGAGCAAGAAATTACCCAAGGGCGTTTAATTAGCCCAAGCGCCATCACAACTATTTATAATCCCTTTAATTTAGTGGATATAAAGCGCCTCTCAAATGAGGTTAATACGCAAATTCCACAATCACCGTATGTTATTCATGTAGGGCGGTTAGCTAAACAAAAGCGCCACGATATTTTATTTGCGGCATTTGCAAAGCTTGATAAAAAATACAAATTAGTCCTTTTATGCAATAAGCCTAGCAAAGCATTTAAGCTTGCAAAAGCGTATGGTATTGAGGGACAACTTATAGTGCCAGGGTTTGAACAAAATCCGTATAACTGGATTAAGCAGGCTGAGGCATTAGTATTAAGCTCTGATTTTGAAGGGCTCCCTACAGTGTTAATTGAAGCATTAGCTGTTGGCACGCCTGTAGTAAGTACTAACTGTACGTTTGGACCGAGCGAAATTTTAACAAACGACTTGGCTAAATATTTAGCGCCTGTAGGGCATAGCGATGAGCTAGCGGCTAAAATTGAGCTGGTTTTAAACACTAAGCCTAATGTAGATAATGCCGATATTTTACAAAAGGTAACGGCCGAACAAGTTGCTAAGCAATACTTAGCTTTGTGTTGTTAATTGCCCTTTATAAATAGCCAATAAAGTTTGCCAGTCATTACTTTGCCAATAAAAAGCGTTGTTACGTCCTTGCTCTTTTAAAAATGAGCGCTCTAAACGTGCCATATTACTTTGTTGCCATTGCTTATTTAATGGTTTTATTTCGCCGCGATCAAAGTCGATAATATAAACCTCGCCCGTTTCATTAAATAAAATATTATTTATATTCAAATCAGCGTGGTACACACCTTTTGAGTGAAATAGCGCAACAGTATTGGCAATTCGCTTGAGCTCATCTTCTGTTAGTGGGCGTTCAATTAAAATATCGAGCAGGCTTTTAGCCCCTTTTACAGCCTCTGTAATTATATCGCCACGATAAATTAAGCCTGCGGTTGTTACCTTAGCGGCAATGGGTTTTGGCACATTTAAGCCAAGCTCAATAAGCCTTATCATTAAGCTGAACTCTTTATACACACGGGTGTTTTTAAGCCCAGGGTAGAGGTACTGATCGCTTAACAACTTGCCAACTATACCGCCGCGCCAATAGTGCCTAAGTACAGCGGTTAAACTATCGTGTTTAAAAAACCAGGCTGTGGCGCGGCCTTTTTTAGCACCGACTATTTTATTTTGCTGCTGCCAATAATCTGCATCAAACCAGTTTAAATCAACCTCGTTAAAATAATCTGGGTGGCTTAAAATAGTGTGCTTACCTTGCGTTAGTGTTTTAAACATAGCTCGTTAAAATAATTCAATAATGCGTGTATATTAACGTGTTTTATAGCGCAGCATAAGTGCTTGCATTAGTGCGAGTATAATTTAAGATCGCAGTCTATTATTTAAAGCCAAAGTGGAACGCGTGACTCAAGTGCCTAATTACTCCTCAATTTGTATTTTAAGACTCTCTGCCATTGGTGATGTGTGTCATGCCGTTAGTGCTGTACAAGCCATTCAAAAAGCACACCCCAATGCAAAAATAACGTGGGTAATGGGTAAAATAGAAGCCATGTTACTTGCCGGTTTACCTGGGGTTGAGCTGGTGGTTTTTGATAAAAAACAAAGTAAGGATGCACTTAAAAAGTTAGCACATTCTTTTAAAGGGCAGCAGTTTGATGTGCTACTTAATATGCAAGTCGCATTAAGAGCTGGCTTTGTTGCACGTTGTATTCCGGCTAAAGTAAAAATAGGCTTTGATTGGGCACGTTCAAAAGAATTACATAGCTTGTTTATAAATAAACGAATAGCTCCACAAAAAGAAGCGCATGTGCTAGAGGGATTTAAAGGCTTTGCGGGCGCCATTGGAGTTAAAGACTATTCACCTACCTGGGATATGCCTTATACCTTAGCGGATGAGAACAAAGCAGATGCGTTATTAGGGCCTGCGTATTTGGCAAATAAGTTATTGGTAATATCGCCTGCGGCCAGTAAAGCACAGCGAAATTGGTTGCCAGAGCGCTATGCTGCCCTTGCTGATTACGCGCATGAGCAGGGCTTCAACGTGGTACTAACGGGCGGCCCAACTGAGCTTGAGATTAATTTAGCTAATCAAATTATAAAACACAGTCACTGCACTATTTTAAACTTAGTAGGTAAAACAAAACTTAAAGAGCTGTTATGTGTGCTTAAGCGCGCTGATTTAGTTTTAGCCCCAGATACCGGCCCTGCACATATGGCGGTAACGGTAGGTACGCCGGTTATTGGTTTATATGCGCATTCTAATCCTGCACGTACAGGCCCTTATTTATATCAAGACTACGTAGTTGAGGTGTATCATCAAAATCTGCTAAAGCAAACGGGTAAAACAGCTCAACAATTGCCTTGGGGTACGCGCGTTAAGGGCGATGACCTTATGAGCCAAATAACCGTAGACAGTGTTAAAGCTATGTTTGATCATGTGGTACAAAAAGAGTCTATAAAATGAGTGTAATAGAAAAAAACAAAGCACTTTTTTTAGACCGAGATGGCGTGGTAAATATTGATCATGGCTATGTTTATCAAAGTGAAAAATTTGAATTTATAGACGGTGTGTTTAGTACCTGTAAAGCATTTTATGATGCAGGTTATAAAATTATTATAGTGACTAATCAATCAGGAATAGGGCGAGGTTACTACACTGAAGATGACTTTTTAACTGTAACTCAGTGGATGAAAACACAATTTAGTAAGCACAATATTAAAATTACAGATGTGTATTTTTGCCCGCACCATCCCAAAAAAGCGATGGCGCAATATTTAAAACAGTGCCAGTGCAGAAAGCCAGCTCCAGGTATGCTGTTACAAGCTATGCAAGAGCATAATATTGACCCTTCGAGCAGTGTTATGGTGGGTGATAAGCTTAGCGATATGCAAGCGGCACAAAAAGCGGCTATTAGCACGCGAGTGTTAGTTCGCTCTGGTCAACAATTTGACGAAACCGCTAAACAATACGCCGATTTAGTTATTGACTCTATTAACGATTTACCAGCACACTACTTGGTATAAAGTGCGTTTATATTTTCGCAACTAAAGTGTTAAGTATTGCTGCCATTACCTGTATTAGCGACGAGCTGCAAACAGTGCATTTTACTTGTTAAACTTTTACAATACACCCCAACATAAACAGTGGCTTTAATGTTGTTGTTTACCCGTTCATTTAATTGGAGACTACAGATGAGAGCATCTGCTTTTTTTAGCCAACTACAAGAGCAAATTGAAGACGTTAAAGCGCAAGGTTTGTATAAAAGTGAGCGTATTATTACCTCGCAGCAACAAGCTCAAATAGAAGTTGCATCTGGCGATAAAGTTATTAATTTTTGTGCTAACAATTACTTAGGCTTAGCAAATAGCCCTGAGCTAATTAAAGCAGCGCAAGGTGGTTTAGATGACCATGGCTTTGGTGTTGCTTCAGTACGTTTTATTTGTGGCACGCAGGATATTCATAAAACACTTGAGCAAAAAATTAGTGCGTTTTTAGAAACCGAAGATACAATTTTATACTCCTCTTGTTTTGATGCTAACACGGGCCTATTTGAAACTATTTTAGGCGCTGAAGATGCTATTATTTCTGACTCTCTAAATCACGCATCAATTATTGATGGCGTACGCTTATGTAAAGCTAAGCGTTTTCGTTATGCTAATAACGATATGGAGGATCTTGAAAAGCAACTTATTGCAGCTGATGAAGCGGGCGCTAAAACAAAGTTAATTGCCACCGATGGCGTGTTTTCGATGGATGGCGTAATTTGTAACCTTGAAGCTGTGTGTGACCTTGCTGATAAGTATGATGCATTAGTGATGGTTGATGACTCACATGCGGTAGGCTTTGTTGGCGAAAACGGTAAAGGCACGCCTGAGTACTGTAATGTGCTTGACCGTGTAGATATTATTACCGGCACGCTAGGTAAAGCGCTGGGCGGTGCATCAGGCGGTTATACCTCAGGTAAAAAAGAAATTGTTGAATGGCTGCGTCAGCGTTCACGCCCTTATTTATTCTCAAATTCATTAGCCCCTTCAATTGTAACTGCGTCAATTAAAGTACTCGAAATGCTTGAAAATGGTGGTGAGTTACGCGCTAAACTTTGGTCAAATGCTAAATATTTCCGTGAGCAAATGGAAGCCGCTGGCTTTACGTGTGCGGGTAAAGATCATGCCATTATCCCTGTAATGCTTGGCGATGCTAAAGTTGCTTCATTAATGGCAGACAAACTACTCGCTGAAGGCATTTATGTAACCGGCTTTTCGTTCCCTGTTGTGCCAAAAGGCCAAGCGCGTATTCGTACACAAATTTCTGCTGCGCACAGTATTGAACAACTAGACACCGCAATTGCTGCCTTTACCCGTATTGGTAAAGAAATGGGCGTTATTTAATTTTTTATAAACCGAAGTATTGCTTCGGTTTTTTAGTTGAGTGTTAACTATGAAAGCTTTATCAAAATTAAAAGCCGAAACCGGCATCTGGATGACCGACGTACCCAAGCCTGAAGTAGGGCATAACGATCTACTTATTAAAATTCGTAAAACTGCGATTTGTGGCACCGACGTTCATATTTATAAATGGGATGAGTGGTCACAAAAAACCATTCCGACCCCTATGGTTGTAGGCCATGAGTACGTGGGTGAAGTGGTTGATATGGGGCAAGAAGTACGTGGCTTTGCAGTAGGTGATCGCGTATCTGGCGAGGGGCATATTACGTGTGGGCATTGTCGTAACTGTCGTGCTGGTCGTGTGCATTTGTGCCGAAATACAACGGGTGTAGGCGTTAACCGCGAAGGCGCATTTGCTGAATATTTAGTTATTCCGGCCTTTAATGCGTTTAAAATTCCTGACAATATTTCTGACGAGCTTGCGTCTATTTTTGACCCGTTTGGTAATGCTGTGCACACCGCTTTATCGTTTGATTTAGTGGGCGAAGATGTGCTTATTACAGGGGCTGGGCCAATTGGTATTATGGCGGCGGCCGTTGCTAAGCATGTGGGTGCTCGCCATGTTGTGATTACCGATGTTAACGAATACCGTTTAGAGCTTGCGCGTAAAATGGGCGCTACACGTGCCGTAAACGTTGCGAATGATAAACTTGAAGATGTAATGAATGAGCTAGGTATGACTGAAGGCTTTGATATTGGCCTCGAAATGTCAGGTGTGCCAAGCGCCTTTAATTCTATGTTAAATAACATGAACCATGGTGGCAAAATTGCCATGCTGGGTATTCCGCCATCAGATATGGCCGTAGATTGGAATAAAGTTATATTTAAAGGCTTAGTGATCAAAGGTATATATGGTCGCGAGATGTTCGAAACGTGGTACAAAATGGCAAGCTTGATTCAATCAGGCCTTAATTTAGACCCTATCATTACGCATCAATATTCGGTAGATGACTTCCAAGCTGGCTTTGATATGATGATTTCAGGTCAATCTGGTAAAGTAATTTTAAACTGGGAATAGTTTAAAGTTTGCATACAGAGGCGGCTTAAGCCGCCTTTTTATTATATTTTTAAAAGAGATTTCAATGGCATTTAAACATATATCTATAGCACAAACGCACGAATTGCTTGATAAAGAAGATGTAGTGATCGCAGATATACGCGATCCTAACTCGTACCAAGCAGGGCATATTCCTGGCTCTGAAGCGCTTTCAAATGCCAATATAGCTCAGTTTATGATGGAAAAAGAGTTCGATCAGCCCATTATTATTGTTTGCTACCACGGCATGAGCTCACAAGGTGCGGCTAGTTATTTAGTAGAGCAGGGCTTTGAAGATGTATATAGCATGGATGGTGGCTTTACGGCCTGGGAAGCGGCTTACAGCGAGAAAGTGGAACGATGATTGAGCTAGGTAGTTTAAATAATCCTCGTGCCGCACAGGGCTTTATAGATTATTTAAAAAGCCAAGGCTTAGAAGGGCAACTGCGCAGTGCTGATGGCAGTAATGTTATTATTTGTGTTGCGGGCGAGCACTTTCATCAAGTGCAACCTTTGTGGGCTGAATTTGTACAAAACCCCAATCATAAGCGTTATCAACAAGCCTCTTGGGATGTGGGCAGTACACAATCTGGCTTAACGTATCAAGGACAGTCGCTTAATTTAGTGGCGCGCTTTAAAGCACTAAGCTGGCTAAATAAAACCGTAAGTATTGTAAGCGTTGCTATTTACTTTGCATTTTTATTGGGTGGCTTTGAGCAAATATACACTGCTTTGCAGTTTAACCCGAGCCAACCACTGAACTGGTTAACGCCGGCACTTGTTCATTTTAGCGCAATGCACATTGTATTTAACCTAATTTGGTGGATGTCGTTAGGTGATAATATTGAAAAGCAATGCGGCAAGCTGAGTTTAGTTGGGCTATTTGTGGTTACTGCACTTATTAGTAACTGGGCTCAGTTTTTAATTGTGGGGCCTAACTTTGGTGGCTTAAGTGGCGTTGTGTATGGTTTATTGGGTTTTTGTTGGATTCACAGCTATTTAAATCCTAAGCAACCGGCGCTAGTCAGCACTGCCATTATTGGCTTTATGTTAATTTGGCTGGTACTCGGTTTTGCTGATGTGTTGTTTGTTGGTATGGCTAATTGGGCGCATTTAGGTGGGCTTTTAAGCGGCATGGCTTATGCCGTAACCGCTAATTTATTTAATGCTAAAAAAGCGTAAGCTTAGTGGTATAAATACTTAGTAAATAATACTTCACGAATAATCTCTTGGCCTGTTTCTTCTTTTAACAGGCTTTTTAATTTTTCGGCACACTTTGCTCTAATTTCTTCACGCCCAGTAAGCGACTTTATTTTTTCTTCAGGTTCTTTAGATAGTATTTCTACTAACGCATCGCGTAAAAGCGGGGTATGGTGTTCTACAATAGCAATATCTGCATTATTGCTAAGCATTAAATCTATAGTCACGCGTACATAGCCCATTTTTTTACTTGAAGCGCCTATGTAATTGGTAATTATGTCTGGCTCAAAACCAAAATAGCCCACTGTCGATTCCGCTTTTGCCGAAAAGCTAAAACAGTTTAAGATCAGTGCTAAAAAACCTGCGTATACTATTTTTTTCATCTTTAGTGTGTTTCCATTTTCTTAATACAAATAGTTTATACTTAATAGCGCCTAATAAACAGCTCCTGCAATTATTTATCGGCAGTAAAACATCACTTTTTCAAATGCTTTGGCAATGTTATCATCGTCTCGGTTTTTATTTTATTGAGCTATTGTGATTACATTTCCGCTTTCTATATCTGCCAATTGGCAATGTGCTTCTTTGGTAAATAACTTATCTGCGTTAGAGCAAGAGTGGCTATTTGAGCCACATTCATTAACCGCTAAATTAAAAAGTAATGCACAAAGTTTTAGTGTAAAAGTGCTTAATGAGCAAACTTTTACCCTAAGCGATGCACAGCAACAACTACTTGGCTCAAATACAAATAAAGCACTTAATCGCGAGGTGCTTTTATTGTGTGACAATACACCCATGGTGTATGCCCAAAGTTGGCTGCCCAGTACACAAACGCAAACAACACTGCATAATATGGGCGCGCGCCCTTTAGGTGATGTTATTTTTCAGCACCCTGAACTTACCCGAAGTAATATTGAGGTAGGGCGCTTTGACTCAGAGCATGCGCTGCAATCACTTGTTAAAGAGTTGAATTTAACTACGCACCCTTTATTAGGTCGTCGTAGTGTGTTTTCTATTAATGATTATCACTTTTTAGTGTGCGAAGTATTTTTACCCGGAGCCTATTTGTACTCATGAAATTAGCCCCTTTGCAATTACAGCATAGCCCTTTTTATATTCAGCTCATGCGCATTGACAAACCTATCGGTACATTACTATTACTGTGGCCTACTTATTGGGCTCTATGGCTTGCAAACGCTGGTATGCCAAGCCTAGTTAACTTTATTGTATTTACCTTAGGCGTAATTGTTATGCGCAGTGCTGGCTGCGTTATTAATGATTTTGCAGATAGAAAAATAGACGGCTCAGTTAAGCGTACAGCAGGGCGGCCTTTGGCCACCGGACAAGTAAGTGCAGGTGAAGCACTGAGTTTATTTATATTACTGATAGCCATTGCTTTTGTATTGGTATTGCTACTTAGCATCAACACTATTTTATTGTCATTTGGGGCGTTGGCACTGGCATTTTGCTACCCCTTTATGAAACGCTATACACATCTTCCGCAGGTAGTCTTAGGCGCTGCATTTGGTTGGGCGATACCTATGGCATATATGGCATCAATTGACTCATTACCGCTGCAGGCGTGGCTGTTATTTGTTGCAAATATTTGTTGGACGGTAGCGTACGACACAATGTATGCCATGGTCGACAGAGATGACGATTTAAAAATAGGGGTTAAATCTACTGCTATTTTATTTGGTAAATACGACCGCCATATTATATTTTTATTAAACGCTAATTTTATAGCGTTGTTGGCGCTTATTGGCTTAATTAACCAGCTAGGCTTAGCGTTTGTTGCAGGTTTATGTACTGCCGCTGGGTTACTTATTTATCAACAAGTGCTTATACATAAACGTGCGCGTGATGCATGTTTTAAAGCGTTTTTAAATAATCACTATGTTGGATTAGCTATTTTTTTTGGCTTGTTCTTGTCATTTGTATTTGCGCGTTAATTTCATCTCAACGCTATTAATTTAACTTCACTATAGCCACTAGTTGTTGTGGCTATGTTGGTTTTATCGTGGCGGGTCAATTACTCCACTTATTGAGGCGTTCTTTCTAAACCAGCCAGCAATAGAGTAGCGCTCATTAATGGCAGGTAATACCTCGTGTGCAAAACGCTCGCTTTCAAACATAACGAGTGTCCCCGCGGTGGGTTTAATTATTATCTCTACTTGCTTACTTTTTGGCTTGTATATAACAAGCTCGCCGCCTTTCTCGGGCGTATTTAAATAAAGTATTGTTGTAAATACGCGGTTAGATCGCCCTTTAAATGCATCAAAATGCTTTTTATAAAAGTCGCCTTGGGTGTATTTAGCGTAGTGGCACTCATAATCAAATAAGCCCATAAAAAACTGTCGATTAAGTGTGGTTTTTATACTTTCCATTATTGCTTGATAAGTTAGCTGTGCTTGTGAGCTGCCATCAAACCAATAGGTTTTATCTTTACGAATGGTTTTATCTATTTGTAAGTCATTTAAACGGCCAATACCTGCAGCGCTAAAATGCGGGTTAATACGGTGGCAATCGGTGATTAAACTCTCTACTAGCTCGCTAATAAGTGCGTTAGGAATAACAACATAACCATGGGTTTCTATTGCATCTAAATAAACATCAGAACTAAAAAGTGCGTTCATTTATGTCTGTTGATTAAAAAAGGTGCGACAGTATAGCCTAAAAAAATTTAATAGCTAGTGGTTTGTGCTCCGCTACTTAAGCAAATAAAAACCTAACGCGTAAGCATAAAAACTAAAAGGGCTTTTTAGGTTAAGCAGCTGTGCTGCAGGTTTTGGTAACAAGAAGAGTAAATCAGTAAGGGCTATCTAAATTGGTTGCCCTTAAAAGGTTTAAGGGCATTGCGGTATGCTATTTTATCTTGGCTTAATTAATAGTCGTAGATGCTTTTTTGATAAGAGATAATAAATGGTCAATGTGTTCGCTAACTGCTGCTTGTTGGCTTGTTTGTATAACAAGTTGTTCGTGACTTAAGTCTTTATTTGTTTTTAGCTGTACAAGTTCTGTGTGCTCTGCAAGAGTGCTCGCGTGTTCAATACTCGCAATAGCAAAGTGATCTGATTTAACCAGCCCTGAGATTACTTGCTCAATGCTGCCTACCTTAATGCTAGCCGATTTATTGAGCATATCGATGGCTTCGTTAAGCATGCTTTGTACTTGTTTAGACTGAGAAAAACAGCCGTACATAGGGTAGCTATCTAAATCGTGTTTGCTGATATCGCTTTTATTTGCTAACGGATGGTGTTTAGAAACAAATAATACCAGTTGGTCTGGCAGGTGTATGTCGCTGCCGATGCTGTTAATTGCCTGCGAATAAACACTGATATCAATTTCGCCCTCCTGCAGTTTGCGTGCAAGTTCGTGCTGCTCTTGCAATTGCATTTCTATTTTAACATGGGGGTATTGTGCTAAAAATTGCCCGCATGAGATAGGCACTACACTGCTGGCTTTGTTGGTGTAGCCAATGACTAACTTTTCGTCAGTATTGCCGTTAACCGATTGAGAAATTCGTTTTTTTGTATGCTCAAGTTCGGCAAGGGTGTTTTTGGCGTAATCAAGAAATAGCTCGCCTTCGGGTGTTAACTTTACTGAACGTGTTGAGCGTTTCACCAGTTCGTACCCCATTTCGTCTTCTAGGGTTTGAATGCTGCGCGTTAGCGCTGATGTACTAATTTGAGTTTGTTCGGCTGCTTGTCTGAAGTGGCGTAACACACCAAGCGCTACAAATTGTTCTAACTGTTCAAATCTCACTTTATAGTCCCTTTTTATAAGTAAGTCGCGTGTGCCGCGAACATCAATAATATTAGATTCGAGCTTTCAAAAAGCGAAGCCTAATATGTAACTGTGTTTGCAAATTTATGACATATTTGCCTCAGCATATCCCTCTTTTAGTATTATTTAAAGAGAAGACGCGTTTAAAAGTATTACCAATTAGGCTTATTTATAGTGATTTATTACTCTATTTAAAACTAAGCTATGTTAGCAAGTAAGAATAAATACAATGACTTAGGCGCTTTGATGCTTTTAAAAGTAATACTTTAGACATAATTTAGCATTAATTAATAAAAAAGTATGCCAGAAAAAAGGCTATAGGAAAATCCTACGTAGTGATTTGTAATGAAGTGAGGCATAAACGCTTATAGTTTTAGGTTATGCCATCGCTTTATTCTTGTTTAAGAATTTAGAAAAATAAGCCGCTAAGGCTTACTACTTTTGTTAGTAAAGTTTTTAGTAATGCGGTTACTTAGGGGTTTGTCTTCAATACTTTGTAGCTCTATTTCTATGGCATCGCACGAAATATGAATTTCAAATAACGATGTTAATAACGAAAGGCTTAAGCACGCTAAACTCACCCCAAACAAAATAATGCCTGTGGTGTTAAATTCTATAAATAAGGCAAACATTGATAGCGTACACAATAAAAAAGACGCCACACCATACACTTGCATGGTGCGTATTAGTTTAATGCGCTTTCTTAAGTTTGTTATTTGAGCCACAACAACGGGGCGAATAGACTCACCTTCTCGTGAATTTAATTCTCGGATTAATTGCGCTAGTACTAAAAAGCGGTTTGTGTAAGCAAGCAGCAACAGTGAGATTGCTGGAAAAAGTAAACCTGGGGTAGTAAGTGTCATTGTTTTATCCTAAAAAGTTACCTGCTATACACTTTAGTAGAGTATCGTAGGATATTGTAAACACAAAATAATTGAGGTGATAATTGCAAAATATTAATACTCATAGTACTCAGCAAGCTTTTCAGTGGGTAACGCTCTACAAAGCAGATAACACATTAGAGGCAAATATAATCAAAGGGCTGTTATTAAGCGCTGGAATTGAGTGCCAAATTCAAGGTGAAATGCTTCAAGGCGCCTTAGGCGAAATCCCCTTTGAACAAACCCAAGTAAGTGTGCAGGTTTATTCGATAAAAGAGCGCCACGCGCGCGAAATATTGGTAAACTACCAACAAGTAAAACAATCCGCTCCAGATTGGGTATGCCCTAACTGTAATGAGCATAATGGATCAACATTTGATTTTTGTTGGTCATGTGAGACGTTAAGAAATGACAAAAGCGAATAACTTTCAACGTATTAGAGAGCTAAACTACTTACAAAAAGCGGTGTTAGCAAGTGCTTTAATTGAGCGTATGTTACCTAATTATGGTTTATTTAGTGAAGCCACCGGTTTTGGTGATGAAGCCTTATTACGCAGTGCGTTAAATGTTTGCTGGGAAAAAATATTACTACCAAAAAGTAAAATAGATCTCGAAAAACAAGTAGAAAAAATTGAGCCAAATGTACCTGAACTTGCCGACTTTGATATGTTTGGCACTTACCCCGCAATAGACGCTGCAACCTCGCTTTTGAGCCTAATGCACGGCTTGATGGGGCAAGACGAGCAAGAATTTATAAGTGTTAGTAAAATATCGCAAGCAACAGTGGCGCGTTTTATTGAATACCAAATGACGGTTGAAGGTGAAGTAGCCGACAATAAAGCTGTACGAGAACACCCATTAATGCAATACGAAATTGAAGTGTTGAGTGAGCTAATCGACTTTGTAGAAAATATGGGCCGCGTGACTTCAGAAAACGTTAAGGCACTTAAAAAGCAGGCCGTTGTAGATGGGCAAACCAATATTGGTTTAGCGTTATAGTTGTAATTATTAACTGTGATTAATTAATCGCTCTCTAGCAATTTTAGCGTTTATTACGTTGAACTTAGTAAAAACCTTAGCTAGAGAATGATAAAATAGTTTTAAATATGTGTGTAAATCTCTTAACCACAGTGCAGGTTAAACAGTAAATAAAGGCAGGAGAAGTAAAGTGCGAATTTTAGGCATTGAGTCATCGTGTGATGAAACCGGTATTGCAATTTACGATGATGAAAAAGGCTTATTGGCTCACCAGTTATACAGCCAAGTAAAAGTACATGCAGATTATGGCGGTGTTGTACCTGAGCTTGCATCGCGCGATCACGTACGTAAAACCCTGCCACTTATTGACGCTGCGTTTGCTCAAGCCGGTTGTGGTCCTGAAGATTTAGATGGCATTGCATACACCGCAGGCCCTGGTTTAGTAGGGGCGTTATTGGTAGGTACCTCTATTGGCCGTTCTTTAGCCTATGGTTGGGATATTCCAGCTGTTGCCGTGCATCATATGGAAGGGCATTTACTTGCTCCTATGCTTGAAGAAAACGTGCCTGAGTTTCCCTTTATTGCTTTGCTCGTGTCGGGCGGCCATACCATGATGGTAAAAGTAGCCGGTATAGGCCAGTACGAAGTATTGGGTGAATCTGTTGATGATGCCGCAGGTGAAGCATTTGATAAAACAGCTAAACTGCTAGGGCTTGATTACCCAGGCGGCCCTCGACTAGCTAAAATGGCTGAGCAAGGCGTTGCAAAACGGTTTGTTTTTCCACGCCCTATGACGGATAAGCCAGGCCTTGATTTTAGCTTTAGTGGCTTAAAAACAGCGGCTTCTATAGCGATTCGCGAAAATGATGATGACGCACAAACCAAAGCAGATATCGCCCATGCGTTTCAAACAGCAGTGATTGATACATTGGTTATTAAGTGTAAGCGTGCTCTAAAACAAACTGGGATAAAACGTTTAGTGATTGCCGGCGGAGTAAGTGCAAATACACAGCTGCGCTTACAGCTTGAGCGTGTTATGCAAGGTATGAAAGGACAGGTTTACTATCCACGTACTGAGTTTTGTACTGATAATGGCGCAATGATTGCCTACGCTGGTATGCAGCGCTTAAAAGCAGGCCAATTTGCCACACTCGACATGAAAACTAAACCGCGTTGGCCAATAGACAGCTTAGAAGCCATTTAGCATCAATAATTATTGATTTTTTTCATTAGTGGGTGCTTTTTTAGCGCCCACTTTTGGTTCTTCACCTTTAAAAAGGCGAATAATATTGGTGCGATGACGAAATATAATTAGCACGGTAATAAAGGTTACCGGTAGGGTGTAAAGCGGTTTAATCAACCACGTATACAGTGGAGCAAGCGACACCGTGACCAAAGCGCCTAATGAAGAAAAGCGCGTAATAGCAACCACAATAATCCAAGTGCTTATTAATAGCCCCGCCAACGATAAACCAATCGGCAATAAAGAGCCAAACGCAGTGGCTACCGCCTTTCCGCCTTTAAAGCTAAAAAATAGTGGGTACATATGCCCTAAGCACGCGGCAACGGCGACCAAACCAAGTGCTAAAGGCGTTAGGTCTAAAAAATAAGCCCCCCATACGGGGATGGTGCCTTTTAAAATATCAAACACTAATACTAAGCACGCAGGAAAGGCTCCACCTAAACGATACACATTGGTGGCACCTGGGTTATTTGAACCGCTGCTGCGAGGGTCTGGCAGTTTGAATAGCCGAGACACTAATATAGCCGATGAAATCGACCCTAATAAGTAGGCTAAAACAAACAGTAAAATGGCTAACACAAAGTCCCTTATTTTTTAATTGCTATACCCATCGATAGCACTTTTACGCTATTATTGGCGGCACATTTTATCGTGAAAATTATTAACTGCTGTATTTTGCAGTTAATCTAGCTATTTAGCTATTGTAGAAGTAATTTTTACATATTTAAACACTGCTTAAAGCATATACAGTATTAATTTAATCAATGCATTGTATGCTTAGAGAGTGTTTATAGTTATTTGGAGTATCAATGGATAAGGTTTTTATATCTCAACTACACGTCGACACAATTATTGGAGTGTACGACTTTGAAAAAGAAAGTAAACAAAGCCTTTATTTTGATATTGAAATGCTCAGCGATATAAAGCCTGCAGCAGCAAATGATGACATAAATTTAGCACTGGATTATGCAAAAGTAAGCGAGCGAGTGATTGAGCACACTACGGCTAAGCCGGTTGAGTTACTTGAAACCTTAGTAGAGCAACTAGCAACTATTATATTAACCGAATTTAATACACCACAAGTAACAATTAGAGTGAGCAAACCGGCCGCTGTAGCGCAAGCAAACACCGTAGGTGTAGAAATAACACGCACAAAGGCTATGAGCTAAATGGCGCAAATTTATATCAGCTTAGGCTCAAATATAAATAAAGCGCATTATATTCGCTGTGCGCTTGATGCACTTGAGCAACACTTTACAGATATTGTGCATTCATCTGTTTTTGAAAGTGAAGCAGTAGGGTTTAAAGGTAATAACTTTTATAACTCGGTGGTGGCTGCTACCACATCAATGCCGCTTGAGCGTGTATGTAAGTTATTAAAACAAATAGAGCGAGATAACGGGCGTAAAGCGGATGATAAAAAATTTAGCCCCCGTACATTAGATTTAGATCTGCTCTTTTACGATGACGTTATTTGCGACTCGCCAGCACAATTACCTCGCGATGAAATTACCAAAAACGCTTTTGTACTTCAGCCTCTTTGTGAAGTCGCCCCCAATTTTTATCACCCCGTTGCTAAGCAAACCATTGCTGCGCTATGGAGTGCGTATAACAACCCTCAACAAAAACTATGGAAGGTGGAGTTTTCTAACCCATGAGTATTTTAGAAATAATTATTTTAGCCCTGATACAAGGATTTACTGAGTTTTTACCTATTTCGAGCTCAGCTCACTTAATTTTACCTTCGCAAATTTTGGGATGGGAAGACCAAGGCCTTGCTTTTGATGTGGCCGTGCACGTTGGTACGTTAATAGCGGTTGTTATTTATTTTCGTAAAGAAGTGGCTGATATTCTTAGCGCCTGGTTTAAATCGTTTGGCGCCCAAGGCACCACCGACGACAGTAAACTTGGCTGGTGGATTATATTGGGCACTGTACCTGCTGCGTTATTAGGCTTATTGCTAAAAGACGTTGTTGAGCTGTACCTGCGCAGTGCGTGGGTTATAGCAGCTACGACTATTATTTTTGGTTTATTACTTTGGTACGCCGATGCCAAAGGTAAGCAAATGAAAACAATTTATCAGCTTAACTGGAAAACAGCGCTGCTTATTGGCTTTGCTCAAGCGGTGGCTATGATCCCTGGTACCTCTCGCTCAGGCATTACTATGACAGCGGGTTTATTGCTGGGCATGAATAAACAAAGCGCAGCGCGTTTTTCGTTTTTACTCGCTATACCTATTATTTCTATGATGGGCCTTTACTACACGATAGAGCTGGCTTTAGGCGATCATGTGGTTGATTGGAGCACATTAATTTTAGGTGTAGTCCTTTCGTTTTTATCGGCGTACGCCTGTATTTTCATGTTTTTAAAAGTGATAGAACGAATGGGCATGCTGCCGTTTGTAATTTACAGACTTTTACTTGGCGTTGGCTTAATTGTATTTTTAACGCTGTAATTTAGCTTATTACCAGCAAGCCCTCTTACTTAGGTAAGAGGGCTTTTTTATTTTATTAACGCTGTTTTAGCATCAGTGAATTAACGAGACGTGCATAGTCACGAAGCCTAAAATTTGGCATTATAGCGCCATTAAACTTCACAGACGTGCGAAGTACGAAAGGATTTAAAAAGTTATGCATATTCATATATTAGGCATTTGCGGCACCTTTATGGGCGGTATAGCGGCTATTGCTAAATCGCTTGGCCATAAAGTGACTGGCTCTGATCAAAATGTTTACCCGCCAATGAGCACTCAACTTGAGCAGCTGGGCATTGAGCTAACCCAAGGTTACGACGTAAAACAGTTAGAGCCAAAGCCAGATATGGTGGTTATTGGTAATGCCATGAGCCGAGGTAACCCCTGTGTAGAATATGTGTTAGATAAGGGCTTGCCGTATACATCGGGGCCAGAGTGGCTTAAACATAACCTATTGCAAAATGCTTGGGTGCTTGCGGTGGCAGGCACACATGGCAAAACCACCACAGCAAGTATGCTGGCGTGGATTTTAGAGTATGCAGGTTTAAAACCCGGGTTTTTAATTGGTGGCATAGTTCAAAACTTTGGTGTGTCAGCCAAAGTGGGCGAAACCCCGTTTTTTGTAATAGAAGCGGATGAATACGATACCGCTTTTTTTGATAAGCGCAGTAAATTTGTGCATTACTTACCACGTACGCTCATTTTAAATAACCTTGAGTTTGACCACGCTGATATTTTTGACGATTTAAATGCAATAAAAAAACAATTTCATCACTTAATGCGTACATTACCTCATACTGGCAAGGTAATTTGGCCAAAAGACGATTTAGCACTTGATGATGTTATTAAGCAAGGGCTCTGGAGCGAAAGCGAAACCCTAAATGGTGATTGGCACTATGACTTATTAAGCGCTGATGGTAGCCAATTTAATGTGCTTTTAAACAATGAGCTTCAAGGTACGGTTAATTGGCAGGCAATAGGCGAGCATAATGTTAAAAATGCGATTATGGCTATCGCGGCAGCGCGCCACGTGGGTATAGCCGTTGAACATAGCATTGCAGCGCTTGAAGAGTTTATTAGCCCTAAACGGCGTATGGAGCTTAAAGCCGATATAAATAACATTAAAGTGTACGACGATTTTGCGCACCACCCAACAGCAATAAAAACCACCCTTGCGGGGTTGCGTGCAAAAGTGGGTGATGAAAAAATTATTGCTATTTTAGAGCCTCGCTCAAACACCATGAAGATGGGTGTGCACCAACATACGCTACTTGCTTCGTTAAGTGATGCCGATGACGTGCTGTTATTTGAGCCCGATAACCTAAATTGGTCTCTTAAAGCGCAAGCCGATAATGCCGGTATGCAGTGTTTTAATAGTACGCAAATGATTATTGACACTGTGCTTGAAAATATAATGCCAAATCAGCACATATTAATTATGAGCAATGGCGGTTTTAATGGCTTACATCAACACTTAGTTGATGGTTTAGCTAAAAAATACAGCGGAGAATAATGTGCAGTTTAAAGATAAAATTACACTGGCGTTTAGTGGTGCTTCAGGCGCGCCTTACGGTTTAAGATTGCTTGAAGTATTACTCGCGCAGCAATTTCAAGTGTATGTACTTATATCAAGTGCTGCGCGCGTGGTGCTTGATACAGAGTCAAACATTAAACTCTCAGCTAATGAAGATAAAGCAACCCAGCAGTTAAGTGCTTTATTTAATGCCAAGCCAGAGCAGTTAAAAGTATTTGGTAAAGATAACTGGTTTAGCCCTGTAGCTTCAGGCTCTGCGGCCCCTAAAAAAATGGTAGTATGCCCGTGCAGTGCAGGGTCTGTATCTGCTATTGCGCTCGGAGCATCAGATAACCTACTCGAGCGTGCAGCCGATGTAGTTATTAAAGAGCGAGGGCAATTAATTTTAGTGCCACGCGAAACTCCCTTTAGCGAAATTCACCTTGAGAATATGTTAAAGCTTGCGCGTTTAGGGGTCACTATTATGCCCGCTGCGCCTGGTTTTTATCACAAGCCACAACGTATTGAAGACTTAGTTGATTTTATGGTGGCGCGAATTTTAGATCATTTAAACATTGAACATAACCTAACTAAACGTTGGGGTTATGGTGAGGGTAAATAATGAATAAGCAAAATGTTGCTTTAAATATAGAAGGCCTGACCAAGGTTTATAAAAACGGTGTAGAGGCCGTGAAAGGTGTTGATTTACAAGTTTTTGAAGGCGACTTTTTTGCCTTACTTGGCCCAAATGGCGCCGGTAAGTCGACCACTATTGGTGTTATATCGTCCTTGGTAAATAAAACACAAGGTAAGGTGGAAGTGTTTGGTCACAACATCGATACCGACCTTGAAGCTGCTAAAGCGCATTTAGGCCTTGTGCCACAAGAGTTTAACTTTAGTCAGTTTGAAACGCTTGGCCAAATATTGGTAAATCAAGCAGGCTACTACGGTGTTACCCGCGCAGAAGCGCATAAGCGTGCCGATAAATATTTAACTCAGCTTGGCTTATTAGAAAAAAAAGACAAGCAAGCACGTACGCTTTCCGGGGGTATGAAACGCCGTTTAATGATTGCCCGCGCATTAATGCATGAGCCAAAGCTACTAATATTAGATGAACCCACAGCAGGGGTTGATATAGAGCTGCGCCGCTCAATGTGGGACTTTTTACGCCAAATTAATGAGCAAGGCGTAACGATTATTTTAACCACGCATTACCTTGAAGAAGCCGAGCTGTTATGTAAAAACATCGCCATTATTGATACTGGCCGTATTGTTGAAAACACCACTATAAAAGCATTACTAGCTAAGCTTGATAAAGAAACCTTTGTGCTTGATTTAAAACAGCCAGCACAGCCAGTCACCCTTGAGGGATACTCGTTTAGCATGCCTGATGAGCACACCATAGAAGTTGAAGTGGCTAAATCTCAAGGGTTAAATGCAGTTTTCAGTGCGCTAACCGAGCAAGGTAACACTGTTTTGAGTATGCGTAATAAAGCAAACAGATTAGAAGAGTTATTTGTAGGATTACTAGAGCAAGGGCGGGGCGAATAAATGTTTAAATATGGCGTAGCCTTAAAGAGTTTATGGATTAAAGAGTGTATTCGTTTTTTACGTATTTGGGTGCAAACCTTAGTACCGCCGGCGATTACGATGAGTTTATACTTTGTTATTTTTGGTAATTTAATTGGCTCACGTATTGGTGAAATGGGTGGTTTTAGCTACATGGAATTTATTGTTCCGGGGCTAATAATGATGTCGGTTATTACCAACTCATATTCTAATGTTGCTTCTAGTTTTTATTCAACCAAGTTTCAAAAAAGTATTGAAGAGCTATTGGTTGCGCCTGTGCCTAATTACATAATTGTACTTGGTTATATGGGCGGCGGTATGACCCGCGGCATGATGGTGGGCTTTATTGTTACCTGTGTATCGCTGTTGTTTGTTGATATTCAAATACACAATATATTTGTAATTATGGCAACGGTAATTTTAACCTCAGCGGTGTTTGCACTAGGTGGTTTAATTAACGCTATTTACGCCAATAGTTTTGACGATATTAGTATTATCCCAACCTTTATTTTAACGCCACTAACATACTTAGGCGGCGTATTTTATTCAATTACGCTACTGCCAGAGTTTTGGCAAAATGTATCGCAAATAAACCCAATTATTTATATGGTTAATGCGTTTCGTTATGGCTTTTTAGGCGTGTCGGATGTTGATTTAAGTGTCGCGCTTGGCGTTATATTAGTATTTATTACGGTGCTATTTACTTTAGCGCTAACGTTAATTAAAAAAGGTGTGGGGCTTAGACATTAATGAGCGATGCAAATTCACGCAGTATTGTATCTAATCAGGCGGGTATACACGAAAAGCTTGATGAAATCGTTAACAAGCATTTAAACGCAGAGTTTAAAAAGCCTATTGCTGAGCACACTCAACAAGCGTTTGATGAAGTCAATGAGCAGGTTCAAGCTTTTAATGGACCGCTTATTATAGACTCATGTTGTGGAGTAGGAGAGAGCTCGGCTAATTTAGCTAAGCGCCACCCAGATGCATTAATTATTGGTATTGATAAATCGTCACACCGCTTAGATAAGCACGATGTTGAATATAAACAAACAGACAGCGGCCAGTACATTTTGGTACAAGCTGACTTAAATGACTTTTGGCGTTTAGCTGTGGCTGCTAATTGGCAGCCTACTCATCATTATTTGCTTTATCCTAACCCATGGCCTAAATCTAAGCATATCCAACGTAGGTGGCACGGCGCGGCTATTTTTCCGTTTATTGTTAAGCTAGGCGGTCGCTTAGAGGTGCGCAGTAATTGGGATATTTATGTAAAAGAGTTTGCCAGAGCGCTTGAGCTATCGGGACACCCTTGTGAGGTGACGCTGTATGAGTCAAACGAAGCGATTACTCCGTTTGAGCGTAAATACTGGGCCAGCGGCCAACAAAGCCATCGTTTAGTGATAGACCTTTAAACGGCCACTTCCTCTTGGCTTGATGAGTTAACATGTGGCGCTGGGTAAGCAAAGTAATTGCCTTGCATCAGTGCCACATTTACATTTTTAAGCGCATTTTCAATACTTACATTTTCTACCGATTCTGCCATGAGCGTTAAACCAAGTTGCTTTGCAGCATGAACTGTATGCTCAATAAATAAGGCTATATT
The DNA here is from genome assembly GCF_005887105.1 of Pseudoalteromonas sp. S2893. Classification (NCBI taxonomy): domain Bacteria; kingdom Pseudomonadati; phylum Pseudomonadota; class Gammaproteobacteria; order Alteromonadales; family Pseudoalteromonadaceae; genus Pseudoalteromonas; species Pseudoalteromonas sp. S2893. Next base: position 41,120 of record NZ_PNCY01000002.1, read on the forward strand.
TTCATCACTTACTGCTTGTTTTACTAATGCGCCGTCGAGTTTTATACCGTTTACTTCAAGCTTTAGCGCATTCGAAATATTTGAATAACCACTACCAAAACCAGTAATAATGACATTCACCCCTTTGGTTTTTACCATAGAAATAAACGTTTTAACCTCTAAAAAATTAGTAATAGCGTGTGACTCTAAAAGGCCAAGCGTTATGTTTTCTGGGTGCGGGTAGCGCTTAAGCTCGTTAGCAATGTATTCACTCAAACTAGGGTCGAGTATATCTTTATCGCTGATATTTAAGCTCCAGCATATATCTGTTTTTCTAAACCGCTCTATACATTGGCTAAATAGCGTGCGCGTTAATAGTCCGCCCATTCTTGAGCGGCTCACTACATTTAAAAATGAGTCGGGTTTTAAAATTTCGCCATTTTTAGTTACCATTCTGGCTAAGCATTCGTAATGTACTACTTCATTATTGGTGGTGTTAAACATAGCTTGAAAATAAGGCACTATGCGGTTGTTATCAAATGCTTCTTGAACCTCTTTGGCAAGGCTTACATTGTATTGATATTGGTTTTTTACATCGCTCATTACTTTTGAGTAGCTAACAACCTTACCGCGGCCATGTTTAGCCTGAAGCGTTGCAATGTGCGCGTTTTCAATCAGTAGTGATTTATTACCACTGGCGATACCTGCACAGTAAGTTATATAAATAAATGGGTTTGTTAATACCGGGCTGTTTGCGTTATACGACTCAACTAAATCGCTCAGTTCGCTGCTTTTAAAGCTTTTAGGGGTAAGCACGGCAATTTTATTGGTAGCAAGGCGATACACCTTACAGCTTTGCGGGCTGCGACTTTGATAATGACTGAGCAAGTTTTTCATTACGTTGTCGCCAACTTGAGTGCCATAAAAGCTATTAATATCTTCAATTTCGTTCACCCAAATAATGGCAAGCTGCATGTGGTGTGAATTACTCTTTTTGATAAAGTACTCAAGCGCAATATGATTGGCAAAGCCCGTACTGGCATCTGTTGCTAGGGTACGCTTTAACAAATATATATAAATAGCTGCAACCAGTACCGCAATAAAAAAGAAAAAACACGCCGTTATTATGGCTTTAGTGACGCTGTATTGAAGCTTTTTATTTAAATCATCTAAGGTTATGTCGGCACCCGTAATGTAGGTAGTACCATATTTATCTACAAAGGGAATAAAAACAGTTTTAAAATCACCCCATTGGTCGCTAGATTGCTCAAAAACAGGCTCGGTAGAATAAAACGCGCCCCTGTTAATGTCGGTGGCCTCTGGGTATAAATCAAGAAATTGCGTAACACGTGCGTTTTCTTGATCGTCTTTAGTGTAGCTGGATGAGGTAAAGTAAACTTTATTATCGCGCATGATCATCGAATAGACGTATGCTATATCAAGCGCTTGTGCAAGCTCTGAGAGTTGTTTGCTTTTAGTTTGGTAAACCGAAAAACCAATATCGTAACCTTGGCTAATTCTATCGTGGTAACTTTGCCCTAAAATATGTTTTACGCTGGTGGCGGCATTTAGAAGGCGCTCATCGACAGCGTGCATTATTTCGCTACGCGCTGAGCTATAGGTGTAATAAACATAGACTAATAAACTGACCAAAAACAATGTAAAGCCAGCTATAAACCACTTCCCTTTTAATTTCCCTGTGAGCATACTTGTCCCTTATTGTTACACATATTAAGTATACGCATAAATGCAATTTGCCCAAAACTAAAATGTGACTTTTTAATAAAATCCTATTATTGAAATTTTTTTACAATATTTGTCATCCGTTTAGTCGCTTTTATGGCTTAAAGGGAGACATTTTACTTATATTGCAGTAAAGTTAGCGCAATTTTTAAAAGAAGCACGCTGCTTATAATAGCGCCATAGTTTGGCATTTTTAACTGTTAAACGCGTGTTTTAGCTACACACACACTAGGTATAAAGATGGATCAAAAGCGTTGTGCCGTCGCCTCTAAAGAAAGCCTTAAGCGTATATTTACTGTACCTGAAGCGCCAGACTCAACTTTAAGCAAAATTGAGCTTGAAATTTCGAGTAATTTAGCAGGGTTTTTAAACGAAAATATAGCGGCAATTGAAAAACCATTACACGAAATTGAAAAAGATTTTCAGGCTGCGGTGATCCCAGAAAACCCAACGTTTGTATCTGCTTACGCCCAAGATATTATGGAGCAGCTAGTTGCCCATTCGGTACACACGGCTGCGCCTAGCTTTATTGGGCATATGACATCGGCTCTTCCGCATTTTTTACTACCGCTTTCAAAATTGATGGTGGGGCTTAATCAAAACCTAGTAAAAATAGAAACCTCAAAAGCATTTACGCCCCTAGAGCGCCAAGTGCTAGGCATGATGCATCATTTAGCTTACTCACAAGATGAGTCGTTTTATTCTAAATGGATGCACAGTGCTAAAACATCACTCGGTGCTTTTTGTTCCGGTGGTACAGTTGCAAACATAACGGCATTGTGGATTGCGCGTAACCGTTTATTAAAACCCGACGGCAGCTTTAAAGGCATAGCCGCTCAAGGGCTCGTTGCCGGTATGCTGCATTATGGCTACAAAGGGCTGGCCGTTTTAGTGTCAGAGCGAGGGCATTACTCTTTAGGTAAATCAATTGACTTACTAGGCATCGGCCGTGAAAATTTAATTGGTGTAAAAACCTGCGAAAATAACAAGGTTGATGTGAATGCCATGCGCGAAAAAGCTTTAGAGCTTGAATCGCAAGGCATAAAAGTTATGGCTATTGTAGGGGTTGCTGGCACAACCGAGACCGGTAATATCGACCCTCTTGATGATATGGCCGATTTAGCGCAGCAAATAAATTGTCATTTTCACGTTGATGCAGCGTGGGGTGGGGCAACGCTTTTATCGCAAACGCATCGCCCATTATTAAAAGGAATTGAGCGCGCAGATTCGATTACCATTGATGCACACAAACAAATGTATGTGCCAATGGGGGCAGGCTTGGTGTTATTTAAAGATCCAACTGCTACGGATGCAATAGAGCACCATGCAGAGTACATATTACGTAAAGGTTCAAAAGATTTAGGAAGCCATACACTCGAAGGCAGCCGCCCAGGTATGGCTATGTTAGTACATGCTTGCTTACGCGTTATTGGCCGCAAAGGCTACGAAATGCTTATTGATCGTAGTATCAAAAAAGCACATTACTTTGCTGATTTAATTAAAGCCGATGAAGACTTTGAGCTGATTTCAGAGCCTGAGCTGTGTTTGCTTACATACCGCTATGTGCCTAAACAAATTAAACAAGCCATAGCCCAAGCGGATGCCGCAACACGGTTAGAAATTTTCGCGTCGCTCAATCGCTTTACTGCCAGTATGCAAAAACGCCAACGTGAATCAGGGCGCTCGTTTGTATCGCGTACTCGCTTAACCCCTTCAAAATACGATAATCAGCCGACAGTGGTATTTAGAGTTGTATTGGCTAATCCGCTCACATCGGGTGTTATATTAAAAGAGATTTTAGCTGAGCAAAAAGAGCTTGCTAAAACAGACCCTGTATTTAAAAAGTACTTAAGTAAGTATATGCAGTAACGCCTAGGTATAAACTAAAACAAAGGCGCCAATGGGCGCCTTTGTTATTTTTGCTGTGAGTTTTAACACAGTCTTCTTTTTAAGCGTTAAAGCAGTTTGCCCTAATAATGTCAGTTATAATTTTTTGCGATGGGTTTATTTTCTCCATTGCTAAAAATTCATCAGGTTGGTGGGCTTGATTAATTGAGCCTGGCCCCATGACTATTGTTTCACAGCCAAGTTGCTGAATAAACGGAGCTTCTGTGCAATAATTTACTGCAACGGCTTTTTCTCCTGCAATTTTTTCTGCCATTTTAACGAGTGCGCTATCAGTGCTGCCACTAAAAGCTGGAATGGGCTCGTGTAAATCAATTACGCTCACTGCGCTTGGGTATTGCGCGTTTATATCGCTGGTGGCATCAATAAGTAAAGCTTGTAAGTCTTTAATGCTTAACCCTGGGAGCGGACGCATGTCTATATGCATTTCGCAGCAGCCACAAATTCGATTTGCGTTGTCGCCACCATGAATATTACCTAAATTTAAGGTAGGGTAAGGTATTTCAAAATGTTCAACTGAATATTTATTCTTTAACTGCTCTTTTAAGATCAGCAATTTTGTAATCACTTTATGCATGACTTCGATGGCGTTAAGACCACGTTCGGGATCGGAACTATGACCTGAACGGCCAATCACTCTTATAGCCGTGCTCATATGTCCTTTGTGAGTAAATACAGGAGTCATATCAGTAGGTTCACCAATAATACAACGCGCAGGTTTTAAATTAGGATGCTTACAAATTTGCTGCGCTCCCGCCATGGTGGTTTCTTCATCGGCAGTGGCGAGTATTAAAATAGGTTGTGTTTGCTGCCTTATATCAAGCTCACTAATAGCTTGTAATACAAAAGCAAAAAAGCCTTTCATATCAATACTACCTAACCCATATAAGTTATTGTTATGTTCAGTGAGTTTAAATGGGTCGTGGTTCCAGCGGCTATCGTCAAACGGTACGGTGTCTGTATGGCCTGCAAGCATTAAGCCGCCATCGCCTTCCCCCCGCTTAGCAAGTAGGTTGTATCGGCCTTTTCCACCTTCTAACTCTATAATTTCGCAAGTAAAACCTAAACTTTCGCACCAACGTGCTAGCAACTCTATTACCCCTTTATTACTCATACAAAGCTCATCTTCTATTGCACTAATAGAGGGGGCTGCAATGAGTTGTTGGTACATAGAGATAAATGACGGCAAAGACATAAAAAAATCCAAAATAATTATTCAATTTAATTGCATAACAATATAAAAGTATTTATGATGAATATCAATTCACTTTTTAAGCATAAATATATTAAGTATAGCCATGAAGATAATGCGACGATAATCAACAATTCATTGAGAAAAGTATTAGCTAGCATCTAAGCTAGTGTAAGCGAACACCACACCTATTTAGTAGTAAATTTATAAACGAGTAAAAAATGAATGTAGCGATTATTGGCGCAAGCGGCTATAGCGGCGCAGAATTAGCAAGCTTAGTTACTAAGCACCCTAATTTAACGTTATCGGGCTGTTATGTCTCTGAGGGAAGTTTAGATAAACATAAATTATTAAGTGATTTATACCCAGAGCATAGAAACCTTCTTGATATTCCTCTACTACCACTGAGCGAATCAGCATTTGATGACATAAATTCGAGTGCCCATTACATCTGCTTATGTACTGATCACAAAGTAAGTGTTGATTTAGCCCCGCAGTTTTTAGCTATGGGTAAAAAAGTATTTGACCTATCAGGTGGTTACCGCCTTGCTAACAACGACGACTATGTTACTTACTATGGTTTTGAGCACCAACACCCTGAGTTATTAAACGAAGCAGCCTATGGGTTAGCCGAGTGGAATAGCAGTGCAATTGCCAATGCAAACCTTGTGGCAGTAGCCGGCTGTTACCCAACCGCCGCGCTTAATGCGTTAAAGCCGTTGCAACAGGCAGGCTTATTGAGTGATGAAAAAGTGATTATTAATGCTGTTTCAGGTGTTACTGGCGCAGGGCGTAAAGCCAGCGTAGGTACTCACTTTTGTGAAGTATCGCTTGCCCCGTATGGTTTATTTAACCATCGTCATGGGCCTGAAATTGAACAACACCTTGGCCACAAGGTGTTATTTACACCGCACTTAGGTAATTTTCCGCGTGGAATTTTAGAAACTATTTATGTACAGCTTAAGCCAGGCGTTACCAAGGAAAACGTATCTGATGCTTATCAAGTACTTAAAAACGAGCCGTTGATTCGTTTGTTAGCTGATAAAGTGCCATCTATTAAAAGCGTGGTAAAACAACCGTATGTAGATATTGGTTGGCAGCAGCAAGGCACTCAACTGATTGTTATGGCAGCGATAGATAATCTATTAAAAGGCGCTGCGGGCCAAGCTTTGCAATGTATTAACTTATCAATGAATTTAGAGCACACCACTGGCTTAAAAGGAGCCTTTTAATGAGCACTAAAACGTGGGTAATTAAATTAGGTGGTGCTGTACTTAATACTGAAAACGCGGCAAAAGCTTTGTTTGATGTATTAAGCGCTGATCAAAATAATCAGTTTGTTATTGTTCATGGTGGTGGCTCGTTAGTTGACACTTGGCTAAAACAAGCAGGCTTTGCTAGTGCTAAGCACCAAGGACTGCGTATTAGCCCAAGTGAGCAAATGCCTTACATAGTGGGGGCGCTGGCTGGCTGTGCAAATAAGCAGCTGGTAAGCCAAGCTATTAATGCAGGCCAAAAACCTGTTGGCCTTTGTTTGTATGAAGCCGGAGTTATGGCGTCTCAAAAGCTAAAAGCGCTTGGGCAAGTAGGTAAGTGCGAAAGTAATGATGATTCAATTGTTAACGATTTACTTAAGCTTGGTCGGTTACCTATCGTCAGCTCTATTGGCTTTGATGAGCAAGGTAACTGGTACAACGTTAATGCTGATGAAGCTGCCGCAGCGATTGCTAGCAACTTAAATGCAGAACTTATTTTTATGACAGATGTAGAAGCAGTACTTGATGCAAACAAGCAGCCGTTACATCAACTTGACACAAAACACATTGATACTTTAATTGATGAAGGGGTAATTTTGGGCGGAATGGAGGTCAAAGTTAAGACCAGCCTGCACGCTGCCCAACATTTACGACGCGGTGTGTATATTTCCAGCTGGCAAAAGCCAGACAATTTAACTGCTTTGCTACAGGGCGAGCATGTCGGAACAAAAGTTACACCATAGGGTTATCATGTTAGAGAATTTTTTAACGGGTCTAGAATTAGACCAACAAGGCGCACTAAATTTACTAAAACTAGCGCGTGATTTAAAAGCTAAGCCAGAAAAGTACAGCCAAGTATTAGCGGGTAAGTCAATTGTTACCTTATTTGAAAAGCAAAGTTTACGTACGCGTTTATCGTTTGATATTGGTATTAACCGTTTAGGCGGCCACGCTGTGTATTTAGATCAGCAAAACGGCGCTATGGGTGCACGTGAATCTGTAAAAGACTTTGCACTTAATATTTCTACGTGGGCTGATGGTATTGTAGCGCGTGTAAACCAGCACAGCACGTTAACCACCTTAGGTGAATACTCTAGTGTACCTGTCGTTAATAGCTTGTGTGATTTATATCACCCGTGCCAGGCATTGGCTGATTTTTTAACGCTACAAGAAGTACATGGCGATGTAAGCGAGCTAAAAGTGGCTTACTTAGGTGAAGGTAACAACGTTACTCATTCACTTATGTTATTAGCGGCAACGCTAGGTACAGATTTTGTTGCTGTTACACCAAAAGGCAGCTCGCCTGATTCGCAAATTCTTAAAAAGGCAGAGCAAATTGCTGCAATGAACGGCGCATCAGTAATGGTAAGCGACCGTGTAGAAGCCGCTGTAGGCGCTAATGTTGTATATGCAGATACGTGGGTGTCTATGGGCGATGATACGCCTCTTGAGCAAGTTAAAGAAAAATACATGCCTTATCAGCTAAACCAAGCATTGCTAGAACAAACAGGTGCGACTACGGTATTACATTGCCAACCGGCTCACCGTGAGTTTGAAATTACCTCTGAGGTAATGGATGGCCCAGCATCAAAAATTATTCAACAAGCAGAAAATCGCATGCATGCGCAAAATGCTCTGCTAGTTACATTACTAAATCCAAATTTTGTTAAGGAACACCTATGAGTTCAATTAAAAAAGTCGTTTTAGCCTATTCAGGTGGTCTTGATACTTCAGCTATCGTGCCATGGTTAAAAGAAAACTACGGTTGTGAAGTAATTGCCTTTGTTGCCGATGTAGGCCAAGGCGCTGAAGAGCTTGAAGGCGTTGAAGAAAAAGCCATCGCATCAGGCGCATCAGAGTGTTACGTAGTTGACTTAAAAGATGAAATGGTAAGTGAGTACATTTACCCAACGCTTAAAACGGGTTCTATTTACGAAGGTACTTATTTATTAGGTACGTCTATGGCGCGTCCTATTATTGCTAAAGCGCAAGTTGAAATTGCACGTAAAGTAGGTGCCGATGCACTTTCGCATGGTTGTACTGGTAAAGGTAATGACCAAGTGCGTTTTGAATCATGTTTTGCAGCGCTTGCACCCGATTTAAAAGTAATTGCGCCATGGCGTGAGTGGGATTTATCAAGCCGTGAATCATTATTAGATTACTTGGCTGAGCGTGATATTCCGTGCTCTGCCTCAGCAACAAAAATTTACAGCCGTGATGCTAACGCGTGGCATATTTCGCACGAAGGTGGCGAGCTTGAAGATCCATGGTGTGAGCCTAGTGACCAAGTTTGGACCTGGACTAATTCACCAGAACAAGCACCCGATAAAGCTGAGCATGTAACGCTTACGGTTATTGAGGGTGAAGTGGTTGCCGTAAATGGCGAGCAGCTTAAACCTTATGACTGTTTAGTTAAATTAAACGACATTGCTGCGCCACATGGTGTTGGCCGTGTAGATATTGTAGAAAACCGTTTAGTAGGCATGAAATCGCGCGGCTGTTACGAAACACCAGGCGGTACCGTTATTATGGCGGCACTGCAAGCCATTGACGAGCTAGTGCTTGATAAATCAAGCCGTAAGTGGAAAGAAGTACTGGGCGGTGAATTTTCGCATTTAGTCTATGACGGTCGTTGGTTTACACCACTAAAAGACTCTATTTTAGCCGGTGCAGAAGCGCTTTCTACACTAGCTACAGGTGAAGTTGTACTTAAGCTTTACAAAGGCCAAGTGACAGCCGTTCAGAAAAAATCACCTAATAGCTTATACAGTGAAGACTTTGCTACATTTGGTGAAGACGATGTGTATGACCAATCGCACGCTGAAGGCTTTATTCGTTTATTCTCGCTTTCGAGCAGAATTTCAGCAATGGCTAAAAAGTAAATTATTTATAGCCCCTTGTATAAGGGGCATTACAGGGTTTGGAGAGATTTCATGGCATTATGGGGCGGACGCTTTTCTACGGGTCCAGATGAGGCGTTTAAACAGTTTAACGACTCACTTCCGTTCGATTATCAGTTAGCAGAGCAAGATATTATTGGCTCTGTGGCATGGGCAGGTGCGCTTGAGCAAGTAAATGTACTTACAAGCGATGAGCACACCAAGTTGGTTGCAGCACTAAATGAACTGCTTGAAGAAGTAAAAGCAGATCCACAAGCAGTGGCAACCTCAGGTGCAGAAGACATTCACTCGCACGTAGAAGCTGCACTAATCGAAAAAGTAGGTGATTTAGCTAAAAAGCTACACACAGGCCGAAGCCGTAATGACCAAGTAGCCACTGACTTTAGATTATGGTGCCGCGATACTGCTGATCATTTACTCGGTGCAATTGCTGCACTAAAAGCTGAGTTTGTGGCGTTAGCTGAGCGCGAACTGGGCACTATATTGCCAGGCTACACTCACTTACAACGTGCTCAACCTGTACTGTTTAGCCATTGGTGTATGGCTTATGTAGAAATGCTAGAGCGTGATGAAAGCCGCTTGCAAGATGCCAAAGCGCGTTTTAATTTTTGCCCTCTAGGCAGTGGCGCACTAGCAGGTACTGCCTACCCAATTGATCGCCAAGCTTTGGCGCAAGGCCTAGGCTTTACTGGCGCAACTAAAAACAGCCTTGATGGCGTATCTGACCGTGATTTTGTAGTAGAGCTTTTAAGCTGTGCCTCTATTTCTATGATTCATTTATCACGTATGGCTGAAGATTTAATATTTTATAATTCTGGTGAAGCCGGATTTATAGAGCTTGCTGATAATGTTACCTCTGGCTCATCGTTAATGCCGCAGAAAAAGAACCCTGATGCACTAGAGCTTATTCGTGGTAAAACGGGCCGTGTATTTGGCGCGTTTAGTGCCATGATGATGACCTTAAAAGCACTCCCTCTTGCGTACAATAAAGATATGCAAGAAGACAAAGAAGGCCTTTTTGACGCCATGCCAACTTGGCTTGCCTGTATTCACATGGCGCAAGCGTGTATTAAAGGCGTAAAAGTAAACGGCGATAAAACACTCGCAGCGGCAAAAGGCGGCCATGCTAATGCAACTGAGCTTGCAGACTACTTAGTAGCTAAAGGTGTGCCATTTAGAGAAGGCCATCACATTGTGGGTGTACTTGTGCAGCTTGCTATAAGCGAAGGTAAAACCCTAGAGGAGCTTTCGCTTGAGCAGTACAAGTCAGTTAATGACGTATTTGAAGATGACGTTTACCCAGTACTTGAAATAGATGCCTGTATTAAAGCACGTCAAGCGCTTGGCGGTACATCTATTGAACAAGTTACTAAAGCGGTTAAAGAAGCCAAAAAAAAACAGCAAATAACGGTTCGTGATGCAAATTTAGATGATGTTGAAGATATTGCTAGGCTGATACAGCACTGGGCTACGGTAGGTGAAAACTTGCCGCGTGCTAAAAGCGACATGGTGCATTCAATTAACGAATTTGCAGTAACAGAAATAGACGGCAAAGTGTCGGGATGTGCATCGTTATACATTTACGACACGGGGCTTGCTGAAATACGCTCTTTAGGCATAGATCCACAAAGCGCGGTAACTGGGCAGGGTAGGCAGCTTGTAGAGCACTTATTAGCAAAAGCCAAAAAATTGGCGCTTAATCGCGTTATTGTATTAACCCGTGTGCCAGACTTTTTTGAACAGCAGCGTTTTACTTTTTGTAGTAAAGAATCGTTACCAGAGAAGGTAATGAAAGATTGCGAACTTTGCCTTCGTAAAGAAAATTGTGACGAAGTAGCAATGGAATATATTTTAAAGCCAAGTACACGTGCGGAGATCCCGTGTAAATACGTGGCTTAAATTCCCTGGATATAAAAAACGTACGGTTACCCCTGTGCGTTTTTTTATGTGTATAATAATCTGGTCAGATGAGTTTGGGGTGGTGTGCGAGTTTTTACTTTAGTTATGAGGGTTAACTTAAGGCTTAGTGTGAATAAAATACCTTGTTAGCATATATTATGGGTATGTCAAAAAATCTTGGCACGCTGGTTGCTTTGTATAAGTCAGATAGCAAAATAGCTATCACTGCTTAAAACAGGTAATGCAATTACCTACATGATGGTGTGATTAAAAGTTGCGCCAAATAATATTAAAACTTTTACAAGGATCAATCACATGCAAGTTTCAGCTAATAGCCAATTACAAATGCAAGCATACAATAAAACACAACAATTACAGCCTGCAACGGAACAAACTGCTAGCCCTAAAACACTACAATCTGATACAGTAAGCTTCTCTCAAGAGGCGATGAATGCTGCGAGTGCAGATGTTCAGCGTGGTGGTGGTACGGTAGTACCTAGTGGTGCGGTGCCTACCAGACCAAGGTAATAATTTAAGGTTTTAAATGATTTTAACTGAGCTTTTCGGGTTGTTCTCACTGTCTGCTTTTACGATGTGGGCTTTTTTGATGACATTCTTCTTTAATGTGTTCGTATACTCATTAGGTATAAAAAGAGGTACAACTCTTTTGCTCAGTTCATTTATCATGATGATATCTTACACCTTGTCTGATTATTTTTACACATGGCTCTCTATGAGAGATTCAATATATCTTGACTGGGCTTTGTATGATGTTATCACCATTACTGCGCTCGCATGTATTTATAGAATTTTTGGTAAAACAACTCCGTCTTTCTTATATTTAATTATTGGATTGACTGTAAATTCGACTTTTTTCTTTAGTATGTATCTGGATATATACATCTTTGAGAATAAAAAAGCTTGGTTTTTATGGGATGCCTACACATATACAGTTAATTTAATAGACTTTATTATGATAGTTGTGTTAATTATAGATCGAGACTTTTTAGGTCTCCACAAGCTCAAAAGTAAGCTATGTGATTTGTTTAAATCGACAAAGCCTCAGCCCACAACCTAGCTTAAATGTACTTATCTGAAGCCCTAATGGATTATGTAGCGGCTTTCTCCCAATGGGGCTTTTTGATGGCCTTCCTCTTTTGTTTGGCCTCCAGCATAAACAAAGAAAATAAATCTGCTGTGTATTTATCTGCACTTATGCTTTGCTCATATATTTTTAGCAGCTATATAAAACTACTAGAAATATTATACCTTAATTGGGCTTTCTACGATTTTATTACAATTGTGGCACTGTTAATTTTACAGTACTTTAATGCCTTTAAACGAAATAAAGCTTTTCTGTTCCTTGTACTAGCATTAACAACCAATGCTTTGCTAACGTTGGCTCTGTATTATGATATATACGTTTTGTATAATTATGAGCCATGGTGGTACTGGAGTGTCTACTCCATTGGTGTGAATCTTATCGATGTATTAATGATGCTTTCATTAGTGGTTAACCACCGAATGGTAAACCCCTCTCAACCTGTTATTTTAAATAGAGGGGAAAATGACAGTAAGTTATAATTACGCAATTTATCTTGGAGCAATTGTACAATGGGGTTTTTTGTTTGCATTTTTGCATGCATTAGCAAACTCGATTAACAAGCCAGATAAAGAGCTTGTATATATCTCACTTGTTATGTGCATTTGCTATTCGGGAAGTTTGTTCACTGATTATGGGCAAACTACTTATTTAGATTTTATTTTATTAGATGCATGTACATTACTTGCTCTACTCTTTTTAAAGCGCTTCAAATTTAAATCATACCCAGTAGCGTATTATTATGTCACTACAGGATTATGCACTAATATTATTTTTAGTTTTTTAATGCACCTAGATATGACTTTTTCAAAATATTATGAATATTGGTGGTTTTGGTCAGTATTTACGGTTGTGGTAGGAAGTGTAAATATTTGCATGATCATAGTGTGCTTTATTAACCGAGATTTTTTAGGTCTTGTTAGGTTTAAAAGTTGGTTTTTTAATAGAACTTTGTAATTAATAATAATTGTTAAAAAGTTTAGTGTTAAGTCAGGTTGTTTAGTAAATGGTTGTTTTAATGAATTTCGAGATCTTTATTCTCCGAGCTTGCTTTTAAGATGGGGTTTATTTCTTTTATCTCAGATATAAGCTTTGCACATACTTTAAGTATTATTATGCAATGGGGATTTCTCATGGCATTTCTATACTCTTTAGTTTCATCTATTAACTCACGCTTTAAAGCATTAGTTATTCTTTCGCTTATAATGGCTGTTTCATATTTTCCAGGAATGTTCTTTAATTTTCAAACAGTTACTTATTTTGATATTGCTTTATTAGATGCTATAACCCTAGTTATATTGGCACTTGTGCAGAACTTATATATTAAAGAAAAAACAATTGCCTTTAACTACCTTATGTTTGGGCTGAGTATAAATATGTGTTTAGCTCTGGGTATGTACTTAGACCGTCATATTTTACAGAATTACACCCACTGGTGGTTTTATGATTTTTATGTAACGGTAGTACTGGTATTAGATTTAAGCATGATTTTAGTGTTGTTTATCAATAGAGATTTTTTAAAAATTATTTATTTAAAAAATCTTATTTACTCGTTCTTTGCTAAGAAACCGCAATAGTGAATAATGTTCTAATCCCTCCTGAAGTGTCAGTTTATATCGGTGTGTTGGTGCAGTGGGGGTTTTTAATGGCCTTTTTATATTCACTAACAACTAGCATTAACAATCCAATAAAACAGGCTGTATGGCTATCTTTAGTTATGGCCATATCTTATTGCTTTAGTTTCTTTATTGATATTTATGATATTACCTACATAGAGTTATTTTGCTATGACGTAGTCACTTTGTTTTTTATTTTTTTTCTGCGGTATTACTTACCTGAAAAGCGCATATCTACTTACTTATTATTTGGCTTGAGCATTAATTCGTTATTATTTTTAGCTATGCACATAGATGTGTTTGTACGTGGTAATTACGAACCGTGGTGGTTTTGGTCTTTTTATACGGTTGTGATTAATATTATGGATATCATCATGGTTAGTATTTTGTTCATTAAAAAGGATTTTTTAATGTTAGTGCATGCTACTGATAAGTTGGTGAGCGGTGTTATGAGATTGAAGCAAAGTGGCTGATGTTCTTTGGGATTTAGTGTCAATTAGAGACTATGTGGGTATTTTCATTACTTGGCTGTTCGTTTTTGCATTTTTATATAACTTATCTGCAAGTATAAATACTTCTCAAAGAGCGAATGTGTACTTATCTTTGATTATGATGATCTCTTATAGCTCTAGCACTCTCTTAGATACAGTTACTGTATCGCACTTATATTATTTTTATTTTGACATTGTTACTTTAGGAGTCATTTTTTCCTATAAACGCATTAGTAATGAAGCTATGCCTGTATCTTTATATTATGTCATTGCAGGCTTAAGTATTAATGCGTGTTTGTTTTTAGCGATGCATTACGATATCGAAGTGCGTGGCACATTGTATTATTGGTGGTTTTGGAATGTTTATGTGTTTGGCATGTATTTTACTGATTTATTAATGCCGTTGGTTTTAGTTGTTAATAAAGATATTTTAGGTTTAGTAAAGCTAAGTAATTATTTAACTACAAAGTTGAAGCGTTTCCGATATGCATAACCTGTTATGGGCGATGGCTGACCTTTATGATTACATAACCATTTTAATTACATGGCTGTTTGTTTTTGCATTTTTATATTGCTTATCTACAAGCATAAATAAGTCAGATAAAAGTTTAGCCCAAATATCATTTATTATGATGGCTTCATATACATCAAGTATGGTTATGGACCCGCAAACAGCCACACCTCACTTAAACTTGTTCTTATTTGATGCAGTTACGATAATCGCTTTGATGATATGGATGATTTCTTTATCAAAAGCTAAACCGATCGCCTTTTATTATTTAATCGTGGGGCTAAGTTTTAATGCGTTTGTATTTTACGGTATGCATTACGATAGTATCGTTGTTGGGAATATAGAGTATTGGTGGTTTTGGGGGCTTTATGGTATTGGGCAGCTTACAAGTGACTTAGTAATGGCATTGGTTTTATTTGTAAATAAAGATATTTTAGGGTTAATAAAAGTCAAAAAATATCTCGTTAAAAAAATGGGTGCTTATTAATGCTCCAACATGTATTTATGGCATTGAGCACAGTAAATGACTACCTAAGTATTTTTATTACATGGGCTTTTGTAGTTCCATTTCTTTATAATTTTGCTTGTACAATAAACTGCCGCAATAAGCATATTATGTACATTTCTTTGGTGATGATGCTCTCTTATACGCTCAGCCTATTTATGTTTAAAGCATCATTTATCCTTACAGGCTCAATATATTTAGATTTAGTAATTGCAGATTTACTTACCATTTTCACGCTTGCTTGCCTCTCCTATAATTATAAACATGCTAACGCCACAGCCTATTATTATCTTCTTTGTGGTTTAACGTTTAATGCAACATTACACATGGCTATGCATTACGATTATGTGGTGTTGGTTAGTTATGACTATTGGTGGTTATGGGGGGTCTATGGGGTTGGCCAGTTTTCGAGTGACTTAATAATGGCAATAGTATTGATTATAAACAAAGATATTTTAGGCTTGGTAAAGCTTAAACGCGCTTTATTTAACCGCAATGAATTACAAGTTATGGCTAAAAAGTAGTTAGGTATATTAGCGCACCAAAGTGCGCTAATTGTGTTTAATTAGCTTGCGTCGCAGCCTAACCTTTGTTTTAAAGCATCCACAACAAGTGGGCTTACAAATTCGCTCACATCGCCATTATGGCGGGCAACTTCTTTTACCAAGGTTGAAGATATAAACGAGTTGCGCTCAGAAGGTGTTAAAAATACGCTTTCTAAATCTGGATTTAGGCGGCGGTTCATATTTGCGAGCTGAAATTCGTAATCAAAATCAGATACCGCTCTAATACCGCGAATAAGCACATCAGCTTTATGATCAAAAGCTAAATCGGCTAGTAAGCCTGAAAAGCCAATCACTTTTACATTACTTAAATGCCCTAAAATAGTGTTGGCTAAATCAACTCGCTCATCAAGACTAAAGCACGGCTTTTTAGAAGGGTTATGAGCAATAGCAACAATAACCGTGCTAAACATTTTAGCTGCGCGCTGAATTAGGTCGGTGTGGCCGTTGGTTAACGGGTCGAATGTACCAGGATAGATTGCCGTAACGTTCATAGATTTCACTAACTATTATTTTTTAAGTAGTCTATCAGTGTTTGTTCTACAAATCAGCCTAGGAGATCAGGTTGAGCTTTTATGTTTGATATTTAATCAGTAAAAGTGCTTTAAATGCGTTACCATTTTTTTAGAGTGTAATTACGCTGCTTAGACTTTACTTTAGTTAACAGCACCGCATTTATGCAAATGCCCGTGTGCAGTATAATCTGACCCTCGTTTTTAAAATAGTAAATTATGATGGTATTTAAACCAGCCTGATTTGTTTATACTGCAAGGCTGATATTTAGTGTAATGTAGTTTATAAGTTAATTTGAGTCGTCGCATATGAATACTAAGGATAAAATAATACACACCAGTATTTCGTTATTTAATGAACATGGTGAGCGTGCAATATCAACCAATCATATTGCATCACATTTAGGGATGAGCCCGGGTAATCTTTACTATCATTTTAAAAATAAAGAAGACATTATCCGACATATTTTTGCGCTTTACAGCGAGCATTTACATACTCATTTTAAACCTATTGAAGCAAACGATGATGCGTTTGATCATTTAACTGCTTATTTAGATTCATTATTTGAGCTAATGTGGCGCTATCATTTTTTTTACGACAACTTAGGCGACATCCTCTCCAGAGATGAAAGCTTAAAACAAGCCTACATTGGTTTTCAGTCAACTTTATTAGAGCAGGTTCGCCAAGTTATTTTAGGCCTTCGCGATAACGAAATGATTGCCATAGAAGAGCAAGATGCGCTTGAACTTGCCCATACTCTTAAGCTAACCGTTAGCTTTTGGACTCCGTATATTAAAGCGCGTAGGCTCAGTGGTAATTTAGCTGAGCAAGATATTTATCATGGCATTTTAAAAGTATTAGCATTATTTAGGGCTTACAGCACCGAAAAAAGCATACTTAAAATGAATCAGTTACGTGAAAAATACACCCAACTTGCAGAGCAAGCGCCAGCGCTTGCCTAACTGCTGTTAGTTGGTTAGTTCCTAGACGCAAAAATTTTTGCTATAATCGCGCGCCCAATGCCTGGGAGCGCGAATTCCCGCAGTCTAAGAGTGAACTATGCTTAAATTTATCGTCAAACTACATCCTGAAATTGCCATTAAAAGCCGTTCGGTACGTAAACGCTTTACTAAAGTGTTAGAAAATAACATTAAAATTGTATTGCGCCGTGTTGACGAAAAAGTACAAGTAAGAAACAACTGGGATAATATTTCTGTTGTAACTAAGCTTGATGATGCACAAACACGCCTAGACTTTATCGATAGCTTGCAGCGCATTCCTGGTATTGTGCAATTTATTGAAGTGACCGAAACTGACTTCACAACGCTTGACGATATCTATAAAAAAACCATAGACCTAGTAGGGCATACCATCGTTGGTAAAACGTTTTGTGTACGCGCAAAGCGTATTGGTCAACACGACTTTACTTCTACGGATTTAGAGCGTTACGTGGGTGGTGGTTTAAACCAGCACGTTGAAGGCGCTCGCGTTAAGTTAAGCCGCCCAGAAGTAACTATTCGCTTAGAAGTAAAAGACGATAAAGCCTACATAGTTACGCAAACTCACCTAGGTATGGCAGGCTTTCCACTGCCAACACAAGAAGACGTGCTTTCATTAATGTCAGGCGGCTTTGACTCTGGTGTAGCAAGTTATCAGATGATCCGTAAGGGCGCTCGCACGCACTTTTTATTCTTTAATTTAGGTGGCGCAGCACACGAAATTGGTGTTAAACAAGCCAGCTACTACTTATGGAAAAAATTTAGCTCTACTCATAAAGTTAAATTTATCACTGTTGATTTTGAACCGGTTGTTGCCGAAATTTTAGAGAACGTTGAAAACAGCCAAATGGGTGTTGTGCTAAAACGCATGATGATGCGTGCTGGCAGCCAAGTAGCCGAAAAATTAAATATTCAAGCCTTGGTAACTGGTGAGAGTATAGGTCAGGTTTCTAGCCAAACCTTAGCTAATTTAAGTGTGATTGACCGCGTAACAGAAACCCTGATTTTGCGCCCACTTATTCAGCACGACAAACAAGAAATTATTAATATTGCACGTAAAATTGGCACCGCAGAAATGGCCGAAACCATGCCTGAGTATTGCGGCGTAATATCTAAAAAGCCAACAGTTAAAGCTAAACTTGACGTTATTAAAGCCGAAGAAGAAAAGTTCGACTTTGATGTGCTTAATACAGTTGTTGAAAACGCTCGCATTATGGATGTGCGTGATATAGACGTAGAAGCTAAGCAAGAACTTAAAGAAGCTGAGTCGGTAGTTGATTTACCAGCGGGTGCAGTGGTTGTTGATATTCGCTCACCAGAGGAAGAGGATGCAGCGCCGCTTGAGATTGACGGTATAGATGTAGTGCATTTACCGTTTTTCCGCTTAGCGACTAAATTTGGTGATCTGCCAAAAGATAAGGATTACTACCTGTATTGTGAAAGAGGGGTTATGAGCCAGTTACAGGCACTTATTCTTCATGAAGCAGGCTTTACGGGTGTAAAAGTTTACCGCCCGTAAAGGCTAACCGTAATTTAGAGCGTGGTTTATACCACGCTTTTTTTTGCCTTAATTTTAGCAAGTAGAGCATCGTTTAGCGGGGTGCTGATATTTAATCGCTTACCTTGTTGGCTAATATAGCCACAAATGGCGTCTATCTCGGTTTGTCGGTTATGCGCTACGTCTTGATGCATTGAAGAGTAGTTTTCAGCGGTTAGCATCATAACGTTGTAAGCGTTGTTAAGTGCATCAGCAAGTTTAATGTCAAGCTTTAAAGCCTGGGCTATTTGGCATGCCTCAGTTAATAAATTAAAGATAATGCTATTAAAATAAGGGGCACGTAACTGACCATTTTTAATATCATACAATGCGCTTAATGGGTTAATGGCAATATTTACTAATAGCTTTTCAAAACGTAGCTGCTCAATATTAGTACAGTAGCTGAGCTGCGGCACGTTTTGTAATTGCTCGCACATTGCTTGGCGATAACTGTGCGCGCAAGGGTTACAGGCACCTAATATGCTTTTACCTTCACCGGTGTGCTGTACTATAAAGTCGTTTGTTTTAAAGCCAGCCATGCTGGTGGTTAAAAAGTACAACGCTTGTTGCTTATCGAGTTGCTCATTGAGTGTTTCAACATTACCCATACCGTTGTGCGATACAATTAGTACACTACTTGGCGATAAAAAGGGTTTAATTTGCGTAAAGGCCGATTGCACCTGAAAAGCCTTTACAGCAAAAATAACAATATCAAACGCGGGCTGTTCATTAATTTGCTTAAGCGTAATAAACCGCGCATTAATTTTTTGCGAAGGCTGTTTTGCTTTGCAATAAAAGCGTGTATTTGCAGTGGCTTTGCGTGTTAACACATGCACAGTGTGAGCTTTAGATAAAAAATGGCTTAGCAATAAACCAATAGCGCCGTCGCCAATAATAAGAATATTAGCCATAAGGGTTCTTTTTTCGAGGAGTAAAAATGGTTCTTAGTAAAAAGTACGTGGCCGCACCGGCAAAATCAGCAATAAAATCACCTAACGAGGCCTGCCTGTAGGGAAGCGCATCTTGCATTATTTCTATTGCTGCACCGTAGCCCGCAAGCAAAAGTACTTGCGTGTACAGCGGTAACTTAAAGGCTTTATCCATAATGATGGCGAGTATAAAAAATATCCCAAAGTGGGCAACTTTATCAACATGTGGAAATAAGTTCGTAACGCCGCCTTTTATTTCTTTGGCAAATAAGAGGGTAAACACCACAATACTAATCAAAAAAACTGCTTGGTAAACACGCCTTGTCACGATAAATCCTAAAACCGCTTAAAAAAGAGGCTGCAGTATATCAAACTAAATTAGTATCGCACCTGAACAACTGGCAGAAAAATGTAAAGATTTATAATTTTAGCGTTATAATCGGCGCATAAATTTAGATTTAATAGTTAGGAGAACCCAATGCCTTCATTTGATATCGTATCAGAAGTAGAAATGAACGAAGCTAAAAATGCAGTAGATAACGCCAACCGTGAGCTAGAAACGCGCTTTGACTTTAGAGGTGTTGACGCATCAATTGAGCTAAACGACAAAACAATTAAACTAAAAGCAGAAGCTGATTCACAAGTTATGCAGTTGTTTGATATTTTAGCAGGTAAAATTTCTAAGCGTGGTATGGACGTAGCAAGCTTGGAGCTGCAAGACATCACTCGTGCTGGTAAAAATGTGTTTCGTAATGTTGCACTTAAGCAAGGCATTGAGAAAGACATGGCTAAAAAAGTAGTTAAAGCCATTAAAGACTCAAAAGTAAAAGTACAAGCTGCTATTCAAGGTGAAGAAGTACGTGTAACGGGTAAAAAGCGTGACGATTTACAAGCCGCTATGCAAGTCGTTCGCACTGCAGATTTAGGTCAGCCTTTCCAGTTTAAAAACTTTCGCGATTAATTAGCTAAGTGCCTTTAGTATTTTAAAGTGAAAATTTAAATGTGTGGTTAATAAATATATTAGCCACACATTTTACCCCGCCCTAATTATAGCCTTTACTTACTCGCAAGCCTAAACCCCTTTTACCTGCGTAAAATTACTCTACTGTTATTCCATATTCTTTTAACGTTCTTTTAACGTTATTTAAATGCATTATTAAATCTGCTTATCACGCAGTTGCGTATATTAGGCTATTCTTAATATCAATATTACTTAATAGCGACTGTTAAAGGTTTTGAATGCTTAAGTTTTTTGTTTTTATAATTATTATTGCGTGCAGTAAGTTTAGTTTTGCCAAGCCAATAAATGTAGATGTGTTGGTAGAGGACGGTTACTTTCCAATTATTATTAATGCCGAAAAAGAGCAAGGGTTAGCGCCTGAGTTTGTAAAAATACTCAATGACTCTCAAAGCGAATATAAATTTACTCTTAACTCTTTGCCTGTAAAAAGGCTCAAAAAGTGGGTCGAATGGGGAGAATTCGACATGTTGTTTTTAATGGCTATGCAATGGGTGCCTGAGGTAGCAAGAAGTGCCTTACAGGAAACGAGCTTTTATGTTATTGCTAAAAATGAGTTGTATACGCTGGCACAAAACGCCCAAAAGCAAAGCTATTTCGATGACTTACATGCTTTAACAAAAGCGGGGGTATTGGGGTATTCCTATCGTTTTGCTGATTTTAAAACCGATGCACAATATTTAAGTGATGAACACCAAGTTAGTTTAACAATCGATGAGTTTAACGTTGTTAAAATGCTGCTATTAAAGCGTGCCGATGTAGGGGTGTTAAATAACATAGCTTATCAATACTTTAAAAAGAACAACATTTTTAATATGAACCTGCTTTATAAGAGTAATACCCCAGATGCTATATACGATACTCATTTTTTAGTTAATCCTGTGCGCAGTAAAATTACGGTAAAACAAATGGATAAGCTTTTAAATTCGCCTGAAATAAAACCTAAAATCACAGCGCTTTTAAGTTCATACGGCGTAACATCCAGCTTTACTGAAAATAAATAATTTAACCTTTAGCTATATAGACGTCCGTTGACATTTGTAAACAAACTGCTCACAATAACCGCCTATTTTCAAGGTGCTTGCTGGTTGCTAAATACAGGGTTTAAAGTATTAAAACTAACAGCGAGATAATCGGGAAGTTGGTGCGCCTTTATGATAAAAGCAATCCCAACACTGCCCCCGCAACGGTAAAGTATTAACGCATCTATGTGTTTACTGAGTCCGGAGACCGGCCTTGAAGTAATCTTACTTACTTAAATCTTTGCGGTGGGCAAAGATAGGGAACATCATGCTAAATAAAACAACTCTTGGCGTTGCTATCTCGGCTGCGCTGTCTTTTTCTGTATCTGCTGCACAAAGCCCAATTGAAAAAATCACTGTTACCGCTAATAAATTTGAACAATCAATAAGTAATGTTTTAGCGAGCGTTAATGTAATTGATCGCGCCGAAATAGATGCAAGCAATGTACGCGATTTACCAACCTTACTAAGCACACAAGTGGGTTTTCAAATTAACCCTAATGGTGGCTTTGGCCAAACGTCGGGCGTATCTTTACGTGGTACAGGTTCTGGCGATACGCTAATTTTAATTGATGGTGTACGCACGGGCTCAGCCACGCTAGGGCAAAAAGCATTAAGTAACGTGCCGCTAAATAGTATTGAGCGAATCGAGATCATAAAAGGCTCGCGTGCAGCTGTGTATGGCTCAGATGCATTAGCTGGGGTTATTAATATAATAACGCGTGAAGCGAGCAATGTATCTCTTGATGCCACATTTGGCTCTAACGCTTATCAAAACTATCAGCTTGCAGGTTCAGTAAAAACAGATGAAGTGGTTAGCGCATTTAATGCAGGCTTTGAAAAAACCGATGGTTTTGATGCGCTGCAAGGTATAGCGCCCGATGACGACAGCTATGAAAATAAAAACGTAGGCTTTAAAGTAAACTATGCAGATGCACATTACGGTAACTTTAAGCTACTAGGCCAGTACAGCGAAGGTTACGCGGATTACGATAGCAGCTTTAGCCCGGCAACGAGCACAGTTGAAAGAGGGGATTTTAAAAACTATCAACTGTCGGCGAAGTGGAGCAAAAACTCCACTAACCAATCTCATGCTATAGATGTTGCTTTTGCAACCGATGATTCTGACAGCACATATGTGGACTTTTATACCGGCGGGCCAATAACCAATACATTTATTACTAAACGCTCGCAAGTAGATTACAGCGGCCAATACCGCTTAACAAATGCGCTTAATATTAGCGGCGGCGTTAATTGGTATAACGATGATGTATCGCACAGCTCGCAAGCATTTGATGAGGATAGCCGCGATGTATTGGCAGTGTTTGTTGGGGCTTATTACGACACCGACACTGTGCTTGCCAATTTAACTCTTCGTCAAGACGACGATGAACAGTTTGGTGATGAAACAACCTATACTGCGGCGGCTGGTTATCATTTATCTGAAAATTCAACATTTAGAATTAGTCAAAGCACAGGTTTTAAAGCGCCAACATTTAACGATTTATACTACCCAAATTTTGGTAATCCAGATCTCCAACCTGAAAAATCAATAAACCGCGAGCTTGGTGTAAATGTTAATTTTGACAGTGCACAAGTCGATTTTGCAATTTTTAGAAACGACATCGAAGATAAAATTGATTACGATGAAAACTTTGCGTTAGCTAATATAAACGAAGCTCGCTATGAAGGGGTTGAGTTTAGCCTTACACAACAAATTTTAGGGTTTGATAGCCACTTTAATTTTGCATACTTAAGTGCCGAAAACAAAGAAACCGGCGATGAGCTACGCAATGTTGCCAAGCGCACTGTTAATTGGGAGCTCGCAAAGCAATTTGGTGATTTTGATGCTCGCATTGATATGCAATACCGCAGTGATCGCGAGGGAGCTGTAACGCGCCTAGGTTCGTATACACTTTGGAACCTAGCGGGTAACTATCGTGTAAACGATAATATTGAGCTGTCGCTGCGTGTAGAGAACCTATTTGACAGAGATTACAATGTGGTTGACTCAAGAGCTGACTTTACAAGCGGTGACGTATATTACTACAACACCCCAGAGCGCCGCTTTTTTGCAGGTGCAAGCTATCAGTTTTAATAGCGTTTTTTAATATACAAAAGCCCGATTTATATCGGGCTTTTTAATGTGTATTTATACCAATTCGCATTAATTCTTAATCATTTTCAGGGGCTAAATGTGTCGCTATCTGCGTTAAAAAATTCTCATTTAGAACAACTAAATAGCGAATTTTTTGCCTTGCTATCAACACGTTTATCCATCCTCAAAATAGATCACTTAATTATGCGGATTGGTATTAGAATTATTTTAACAACGCAAATTAGCTAGTCAGTTAAAAACTCTTTAAATACAGTTTCAAACTTGTGTAATTTAGGCGCAATTAAAATACTACAGTAACCCTGCTGTGGGTTTTCGTTGTAGTAATCTTGATGATAATGCTCCGCTGGGTAATATGTGGTAGCAGGGCTAACCTCTGTCACTATTGGCTCGCTAATATGGTTTTGTAGCTGGGCTATCATCTCATTGGTTTGATTTAATTGCGCATCGTTGTGGTAATAAACAACACTTCTATACTGTGTGCCAATATCGTTACCTTGGCGATTTAATTGCGTGGCATCGTGTAACGTAAAAAACATGCTAAGCAGTGTTTCAAAACTCACTACAGCGCTGTCAAATTCCAGTTGCACAACCTCAGCATGGCCTGTTGTACCAGAGCAGACTGATTTATACGTGGGGTTGTCGGTATTACCGCCGGTGTAACCTGAGCTTACGTTTAGTACACCTTTTACTCGTCTGAATGCAGCGTCTATACACCAAAAACAGCCTCCACCAAATGTTGCTAGTTGTGTTGATGTGCTCATAAGTTGTCCTAATTATGTATGTTACAGTATTAAGGCGAGCATAAATTGAATACGCCGTAACAGCAAGTTACGGCGCAGTGTAAGCTCAGTTAAATTTCTTCGCTGTCTTTTAGTGGGTGAGAGTCGGCTTGTTTATTTAATTTTTGCTGTAAAAACTCTGGCGACTGTGTGTTGCGGGCTAGGGCATAATACGCCGCAGGCACAACATAAAGTGTTAGCAATGTTGATACAATAACCCCTGTAAATACCACCACACCAATTACCATGCGGCTCTCTGCGCCTGGGCCTGATGCCAATACTAAAGGCACTGCGCTCATTACCGTAGTCAGAGAAGTCATTATTATTGGGCGCAGGCGCTGAGTGGCCGCTTGCAAAATAGCCTCGCTAAATTCTACGCCTTTATCACGCAGTTGGTTGGTAAATTCGACTATTAGAATACCATTTTTAGCGCTTAAACCTATCAGCATTACAATACCAATTTGGCTATAAATATTAAGCGTTAAGCCGGTTGCCCATAGGCCAAACATGGCGCCCATTAGGCCAAGTGGTACTGTTAGCATAATGACAAACGGGTGCATAAAGCTTTCAAATTGTGCAGCTAAAACTAAAAAGGTCACAGTAAGGGCAAGCACAAATACATAGGTCATGGCCGATGCGCCTTCGTAATATAATTGTGATTCACCTTTATAATCTACAGCGCCGTCAATGTCGTTTTCCTCAGCGGCTACTTTGTTTAAAAAGTTAAGTGCTTGTTCAAGTGTATAACCATCCGCTAGATTAGCGCTTAGTGTGATGGCGCGCATTCGGTTATAACGGTTTAAGCGCGATGCTGTGGCCTCTTCTTTTAAGCTTATAAGGCTATCTAGCGGGACCAGCTCACCACTGCGTGATTTAAGGTAAATATTTGAAATGTCAGTAGGGTTTGTAAAGTCTTGTTTAGTGCCTTTTAAAATTACATCGTATTCTTCACCACGGTCAATAAAGGTGGTAACACGGCGCTGTCCTAGCATGGTTTCAAGCGTGGTGCCTACATCTGATACCGACACACCTAAATCAGCGGCTTTGTTTTTATCTATGCTGACTAAAAATTGTGGAAAGGTTTCTTTATAGTCGTGATCGATTCTTACCAAGCCTGGATTTTTTTCTGCGCGCTCTATAATGCGGTCGCGCCAATCAGCAAGTTGCTCGTAATCGTTACCTTGTAGTACAAACTCAATCGGGCGAGAAGAGCCACCACCGCCAATACCACGGCGCATAATAGCAAAGGCACGTACATCTGTTACTTCGGTCATTTTTGCGCTTATTTCGTCCATGACTTCCCAGGTAGAGCGCTTGCGCTTATCCCAATCGGCCATACCAACGATAGCAACACCGCCACTGCCGCCCCAGCCCGGTACGCGCACTAAAACACGGCTTAATTCGCCAGCTTCTGAGTAAGGAAGCAGGCGCTCTTCTATTTTGGCCATGTTGGCAGCGTTATTTTCATAACTTGCGCCTTCAGGGCCGCTCATCATAATAAAAAAGGTACCGCGGTCTTCTTTTGGCGTAAGCTCAGAGGGCACTTGTAAAAACAACGAGTAGCTAACAAAACCAGCAAGTACTAGGCTTATCATTAAGCCCCATTTTTTGGTCATATTTGAGGTAAGCGATTGGCGGTAACTGTTTTCAACTTTGCTAAAAACACGGTCCATCCATTGGCTAAATTTACTTTCTTTTTCTGACGCTTTTAAAACTTTAGAGCACAGCGCAGGCGATAGGGTAAGGGCAGTAATACTAGAGAAAAACACCGCGGCACTTACAGCCATTGCAAACTCTGTAAACAAGGCGCCAATTCGCCCATCCATAAATACTAAAGGTACAAACACCGAAATAAGCACAAGCGTTGTCGCAATAATTGCAAAGCCTACTTCGCGGGCACCTCTAAAAGCCGCTAATAAAGGTGGTTCGCCAAGCTCAATACGACGGTGAATATTTTCAAGCATTACAATGGCGTCATCTACGACCAGGCCAATTGCTAATACCAGCGCAAGTAAGGTTAATAAGTTGATTGAATAACCCATGGCAAGTAAAAACATAAAGCTGCCAACAAGTGCTACAGGCACAGTAACAGCAGGGATAAGCGTAGCGCGAATATTACCTAAAAAGATAAATATTATTAACACTACTAATCCCATAGAAATGGCAAGGGTGCTATATACTTCGTTGATTGACTCTTTAATAAAAATAGACGAATCGTAGCTGTCTTGAATAGTGGTGCCCTCTGGCAAATTACGTTTTATTTTTTCAAGTTCACTGCGGGCGTTGTCTACTACTGTTAAGGTGTTTGCTTTTGCTTGCTTTACTATGCCAAGGCCAATCATGTTACGGCCGTTACCACGGAACAGGCTTTCATCGTCGGCGGCTTCTAAATGTACATCGGCAACTTCACCTAAACGTACAAGGTAGCCGTCTTCACCGCGTTTAATAACTAAGTTTTGAAAATCACGTTGGTCTTTATAGCTACGCGCTGTTCGTACGGTAAAGTCGCGGTCGATAGATTCAATTTCACCTGCTGGTAGCTCTACGTTTTCGCTGCGTAGAGTGTTTTCGATATCACTTGAAGTGATCCCACGAGCAGCCATGGCTTGGCGGTTTAGCCAAATTTTCATGGCGTATTGACGCTCACCACCAATACGTACATTTGAAACGCCATCTACAACGGCTAATCGGTCGACAATAAAGCGCTGTGCATAATCGCTCAATTGCAGCGAGTTCATGGTTTCACTGTTAAGTACAAACCAAGCAATAGGGCTCTCGTCGCTGTTTGACTTAGACACCTCTGGTGGGCGCACTTGCTCTGGTAGGTTGTCTAGTGCGCGAGCAACTCGCTCTCGTACATCGTTTGAGGCTGCGTCAATATCACGGCTTATATCAAACTCAATAACGATATTAGAGCGCCCATTTCTGCTTGAAGAATTAATACTTTTAATGCCTTCAATACCCGATATCCGGTTTTCTAATATTTGCGTTATTTTTGTCTCGACTATTTCTGCCGAAGCACCAGTGTAGTCAGTACTAATACTGACAATAGGGGTTTCAATATCAGGATATTCTCTAAGTGGTAGCATCGAAAAAGCCACCAAGCCAAATGTTAGCAGTAGTAAGTTAATTACTATGGCAAAAACAGGGCGTTTAACACTCGTATCTGTAATTTTCACCGATTAACCCTCAACACTTACTTTGCTACCAGGGCGAATTTTAATAATGCCTTCGGTAATCACTTGCTCGCCATCGCTAAGGCCTTCATCAATCGCTACCCAGCCGTTATTTCTGCCAGCAACATGTACTTCTACCTTATTGGCAATACCCTCTTTTACTTGGTATACAAAATGTTTATCTTGCAGTGGGATCACGGCTTTTTCTGGCACCATAAGCGCCTGATTACTACTAAGCTCCAGAGCGGTGTTTAAAAGCATACCAGGGCGTAATAACCCGGATTTATTAGCAAAGCTTGCGGTTACTTCTACACTGCGAGTAATCGAGTCGATACGAGAACTAATATGGGTCACTTTGCCGGTAAAAGTGCGCCCTGGGTAGGCATCGTTTTGAGTATGTACTTTCATGCCAAGGTTAAGTTGAGATAAATATTTTTCAGGGACTTTAAAGTCAACTTTTATAATACTAATATCATCAAGCGTTGTAATAATTGTATCACTACTTACATAAGCACCAACCGACACTTCTCGTTTGCCTAATAAGCCAGAAAACGGCGCGGTAATTAGCATTTCATCAAGTTTGGTTTTAGCGCTTTCTAGTTGGGCTTGCGTGGCATCTACGCGAGAAAGCTGCTCTTCTAATAATGATTTAGCGGTAGATTGCGTACGAGAAAGCTCAGTAAGGCGGCTTAACTGACGTTTTTCTTCTTTTAAATTAATGCCTAGCTCTTTTACAGCGTATTGTTCTTGCTGATTTTGCAGCTGCACAAGGCGTTGGCCTTTACTTACTAAGTCGCCATCTTCAAAATATATGTGTGTAACATAATCGCTTTGTGCGCTTTTTATATAAATTGCTTGGTTTGCGCGTGCACTGCCTATGGCTTCAATCATAACGGTGTTTTCTTGAGACGATACCGTATGGGCCATTACCTGTGTGGGTGTATCACTTGAATTAGATTGTTCACCATGGCTAGATGGCAAATATAAGTACACACTTAAAATAACAAGAAGCGTAATTAAAAATGGAAAAAGAGCTTTACCTGACTGTTTTGAATACATCGTTTTCATACCTGAAAATAAATTGTAAGTATTGTACGAAATAAGACCGTGAAAAGGCGGTTATGTGTCTCATAAATTTGTGCGTTAGGCGTAAAAATTTATGAGACTAATTACTTGTTCCCATTTAACACTAAAATTATGATAAAACGATGAAGCAACCACCGCAGTGTAAAACCTGTTTAACAATGAGAAAAATAATACTTTGGGGTATTGTTATGTTTTTATTTTATATGGCTTTTTACCAATATGGGTAAGCCAAGTTCAATAATAAAATACAGGGCGCAAGGGGCGCGCAATGGCATTGAAGTACTTACTGTAGGCAGCGTAGGTTTGGTATTTATTATGCTGTTTAATTTACTGCGCCCGGGTGAAATTAGCTTAATAGAAATTTTTTTAGTAAGCATGTGCATAGCTGCTATTTTTATTGGTTTTTTAAAAACACAGGAACCTTATTACAGTTTAGTGCTTAGTGATTCCTTACTTGTGTATCAGCATAAGTATGGCCAGTGGCAGTTACATGTTAGTAACTTACACCACAGCGGTATTCCGAAGGTGGCTGACGGCCTTGAACACCTTGAATTAAACGCAGTAGGTTTAAAACTCAATGATATGGACGAATTTTTAAGCGCTATACACCCACGCATTGCCGGAAAACTACTGATAGAGCAGCGTAATTTATTTATGCAAGCTGTTCAAAAACATTGCAAAAATGGCAATTGCCCATCAGAATGGTTAATAGAAGAGACACAATACACCTCACCTAAAGGATTTAGCTATACTGGACTTATAGCTATGTTTGCTAACAGAGCCAAGCACCTTGAGTTGTTAACGGGATATAATTTACTGTTACCCGCAAGTGTATTAGAGACAGACATTTGGTCGTTCAGTGCCGATTTAAATAAATGGAAACGCGCACCTGAACGGTTTATAGCATCGCAAGTTGGACACTAAATGCGATAGTAGGAAAAATAATGAGCCAAGAAAGATCTTTTATAAAGAGTGGTCGCAATACCATCATCCATAAAGATAAAAAGCTTGATCTAGTCATTGTAAATGCAGAGCAGCACCCACGTATAAAGGTAACTCAAAATGGTTTGGAGCCATTTAAAGAGGACCTACCTAAAAACCGGCGTGATGCCAAAGAGCGTTACCTTGAAATTGTTAATGTAAGTAGCGCTGATATTTTTGGCGAAGAAAAACAGCTGTTGTTTATTCAGGCGCTTGATGGGCGTGAATACAAAGTAGATTACTCAAAAATAGGCACTAAGCTGTTTGTGCGTATTCATCAAGATACGTACATGTAATACCAATCCACAATAATGCTTAATCATTTTGCGACACGTTTTCCAGCCTCAAAATGGTTCACTTAATTAAGCGAATTGGTATAACTCTAAATGGCACCTTTATTGCTAGTGATTACACTATAGTAATTATTTGACATTATAGGTGCGTTTTATGAAAGCGTTTGCTTTTACTCCCCTTATATCTTGTTTTTTATTGGCTGCCTGTGGCGGTGGAGGCAGCGGTAGTGATGACTCTGCTGTTGAAACCTCGGTTAATGCCGGAACCGATCTTCAGGTTGTAGAAAAAACAGAGTTTACAATCACCGCACAAGGCTCACCAGCCGACGGTACCTTTACTTGGCAGCGCGTTAGCGGGCCATCTGTGGACGGCTTCCCGCTTGAAGGTGCAGAGCAAACAATTACTGCGCCCGATGTTAAAGCCGATAGTGAACTTGTACTATCTGTAAGCTATCAAACAGATAATGGCAGCTTAGTTAGTGACAACGTGAGCATATTTATTACCTCAAGTAATCAATTACCGCTTGCTGTTGTTAGTCAAACAGCCCCAGAAACACTACCTTCAACCTATAACGACACCGTAACGTTAAGTGCTGAAGAGTCGAGCGACCCTGATGAAAATGGCCAAATTAATAGCTATCAGTGGCAATTAATTTCAGGCCCTGATTTAGATGTAACCGACTTTGACAACTCTACGGTAAGTTTTAGCCACCCGCTGCTTGAATCAAATACTAATTTAATATGGCAATTAAGCGTTACCGACGACGAGGGCGGCGAGGCAAGTACTGAATACAGTATGACATTAAATAAAACAGACGAGCTGGTTGTGGCCAATGCCGGAGATGACCAAAACGTTGAAGAATTTGAGGAAGTGACCTTAGATGCAAGTGAAAGTGACACCCTAACAGATACGTTTTCATGTAGCTGGCAACAATTAACGGGCAATGCCGAAACGCTGGCAAATACTAGCCAATGTACCACGACATTTTTTGCCTCCGACGTTGATTTAGATACCACATTGAGCTTTGAAGTCACTGTTACTGATTCTAAAGGGCGCACTGACACCGATACCGTATTTATTGACGTATCACCAAAAGCATTAGGGTTAATTAACGACAGTGGCCTAGGCGAGTGTTATAACAATACGCAGCGTATCAATTGCCAAAGTAGTGACTTTCCGGGTCAAGATGCAGAGCTTGGTCGAGACAGCTTTGCCAACCAACTCGATAAAGCAGGCCAAGGTAACCTTGCGTTTGACTACACTAAGCTAAATCAGTTTGCTGATGAAGTAGCTGATGATAGTGACGACTTTACTTGTATACGCGACAACGTAACGGGGCTTGTATGGGAAGTGAAAAGTGTAGAATCAGGTACATTACCTAATACCACCTTACGCGATGGCCAAAATCATTACTTTTGGGATTTAGGCACGACAACCTTTACCGATACCAGTACCGCTAATACCACCTGCCCAGATGATACAAGCTGTGGTGTGCAAACCTATATAAATGAAGTGAACGACTTAGATTTTTGCGGCGGTACCAATTGGCGCTTACCAACTTACACTGAGCTGTTGAGCTTAATAGATTATGGCAAGCAGGGCGAAAACGTATTAATTGATGAAGCGTTTTTTCCAAATATGCCAGAAGCAGGCGCTATAGATGATGTGAATTTACCGTACTGGACATCGCAAACTGCAGCCGATGGTACCAGCTTATCGCAAGCGTACATTATTGATATGAGCAACGGGAATGACTTAGCCTACCCGAAAGAAAAGTACGCGTATGTACGTTTAGTCAGAAGCCGATAGGAGAAAATCATGAAAACATGCTTACTATTTTCAATGGCTGTATTTAGCGCAAGCTTTCAACTAGCCGCAGCGCAAACGTGTTACGACGGGGCGGATACAACAACACCAACCACACGCTTCACCCTTAATGACGATGGCACAGTGTTAGATACAGAGACAGGCCTAATGTGGCAACGTTGTAGCTACGGACAAGTTTACGATAGCGACACTGAAACATGTACAGGCTCTTCTCCGTCACTTAATTGGCAAGAAGCACTTAGAGGCGCAGAAAACGACACCACTGCCGATTACGACGATTGGCAGGTGCCTAATATTAAAGAGCTTGCCAGTATTTTAGAGCACAGCTGCACCGAGCCAAGTATTAACGAAGAGGTGTTTTTAGGCACTAAATTGCAAAACTACTGGAGTAATACCTCAGGGGTAAGCACGATGAGCTCAGCATGGGTTTACCAGTTTGATAGCGGGCTTAATAGCTTACATGCTAAAACCAGTGACGTGTATTTACGTTTAGTGCGTTACGAAAACTAAGTAAAATAAAATAGCCAAGCACTTAGCTTTAATACAAAAGCGCCGCTAAATTTAGCGGCGCTTTTTTGTTTTACATAAATTTACGTTATTTCAATAATAAAGCGCATACAACGTTGTTACTTTGTCGTTTTTTTTGCCATTATAGGCCGAGTTTTAATGACGAAGGAACATTGCGGTGTATTTAAGCTACTTTGGCTTGAGCGAAAAGCCATTTTCGATCTCGCCCAACCCCCATTATTTATTTTTAAGCGAACGCCACAAAGAGGCACTTGCCCACTTAACCTATGGATTAGGCGAAGATGGCGGGTTTGTATTGCTAACCGGCGAAGTGGGAACAGGCAAAACCACCATTACCCGCAGTATGTTAGAGCAACTGCCAGAGAACACTCAAGTTGCAATGATCCATAATCCGGCGCTGTCGGAGCTTGAGCTTTTGGCCAGTATTTGTGATGAGCTAAACATTACTTACGATGCCCAAAATGCCACCCTTAAAAGTTTAACCGACTTTATTAAGCAGCACTTAGAGGCTAATAACAAAGCGGGCGGGCACACAATTTTAATTATTGATGAAGCGCAGCTCCTTGCCCCCGATGTGCTTGAGCAATTACGACTATTAACTAACATAGAAACTGATCATAAAAAACTGTTACAAATAGTCTTAGTGGGCCAACCAGAGCTTCAGGCATTATTAAAACGTACTGAGCTTAGGCAGTTAGCTCAGCGAATTACAGCACGGTATCATTTATTACCGCTCACCCAAGGGCAAACAGTTGCGTATATAAAGCATCGTTTACATATTGCCGGGTGTGATAAAGGCGTGTTTTCGCTCGATGCGATGCAAGCTGTACATCAGTTAACTGGCGGCATTCCACGCTTAATGAATTTAGTCTGTGAGCGCGCGTTAGTCGGGGCTTTTTCTAAGCAGCAGCTTATTGTTGATAGTGATATTATAAAACAATCAGCCCAAGAATCACTGCCTATGGACTTTGTGGCTGCGCAGAATAATGCACCTAAATCCACTGGCCGTGTTTATTATTACTTAGCATTTGCTGCTTTGTTTGCAGTAGGTGTTGGCATGTCGTTTATTATATAGTTAGGTAATTTATGTCTTATTTATTAGATGCATTAAAGCAATCTCAACAAGCAGATATGAGCGCCGAGCAATATGATTTGCAGTCAGCGCAGTTAAAACAGCAGCAAGCACTTACGCGCTATAAAAAAATGGTGTGGCTACTTGGCGGCGCAATTGCAGCATTTATTGCTATAGCGGGTGGCTTTACAGCAGGTAAGTGGTTTCAAAGCAGCGCACTATTAAACGCAACCCAGACGGTTGATGTTGTTAGCACTGATAGCAAAAAACAAAAACAAGCTGTAACAGATGAGCCAACAACAGCGCAAAATAAAGCCGCAAAGCCTGTAACATCACCGTCTTCAGAGGCTGAAAAAAATAGTAATAAAGCAACGATTGAAGGGCAGTTGGTGTATGTACAAACACCTACTGGGGTACAAAAAATGTTGCTTACCCCACAAGGGCAGTATATCCCTATTAATGATAATCTGGCGCAGCAGCAACCAGGTTACAATGTGCAACCCCCTATAAATGCTAACGGGTATAATCAAAATGCGTTTAATCAGGCGACTTACAATGCACAGCTACCTAATACGCAAAGCTATAATCCACTTGCTTATAATGCACACGGCCAAAACACGCAATTTATGCAGCCACAAACACAAACACAAAATACAAGCTCAGCAGGTTTAGATATGAGCAAGTATAAAGTGCTTGGAAAACCACTGAATGGTGAAAATACCCCAAGCACGCAAGCGCCGCAAAGTAGTCCGGAGCTTGATGCTGTACCGAGTAAATTAAAAGATGCCTTTGCGCAAGCGATAAAAGACTCGGAGCAAGAACAAGATTACGAAGTAACCCAGGCCTCACGCAGTTCATCTCGAGTTAAACCGGTTGAGCTATTACCAGATGGCTTACAAGCCATGCTGCCAAGCATTAAATACCAAGCACATATATACTCTTCAAGTGCAGATAAACGCTGGATAAAGCTTAATGGGAGAGAGCTACACGAAGGGGAGAGCATAGGGGCACTAACAGTGCGCGAAATTACCCCAGAGCAAAGTGTACTTGATTTTGATGGTTATGAATTCAGTATTAAAGCTTTGCAGGATTGGCCGCAATAAAGCGCAGCTAATAAAGTAAAGCCGCAAAACTGCGGCTTTACTTTTTAACTCAAGGTAAAATAGCGTTTTTGTAAAAGCGCTCTAAGTCAATGTTGTAGTCGGTCGGCTTAACGGTTGATTCGAGCTTGTCAGCTGTTTTTTTATTTGCCAAGTTTATATCTTGCATTTCCGTGTAGCGACCGTGTTTAGCACTATAAAATGTTTTAACCACCGGCTTTAAAGGCGTTTCAGGGTTACTCTGTGTAACTAAGCCTACTTTTTGGCTAGATAAGCGCACTA
Source organism: Pseudoalteromonas sp. S2893 (assembly GCF_005887105.1). Taxonomy (NCBI): domain Bacteria; kingdom Pseudomonadati; phylum Pseudomonadota; class Gammaproteobacteria; order Alteromonadales; family Pseudoalteromonadaceae; genus Pseudoalteromonas; species Pseudoalteromonas sp. S2893. The sequence continues at coordinate 76,043 of NZ_PNCY01000002.1, forward strand.
AGGTGCCTACTGGGTGAATGCCAATACATTGGATAAACTTAGTAAGTAGCTCACCATCAAAGCTATCAGGGCAACCATCTTTTAAAATTTTAAACGCTTTTATAGGCTCCATACCGGCTTTATATACCCGCTCTGCCGTAAGTGCATCATATACATCTACAATTGACGCCATACGTACGTATTGGCTTATCTCATCACCTTTTTTGGCAAACGGGTAGCCTTTTCCGTCTAAGCGCTCATGGTGTAGGCCGGCAATATCTACAGCAATTCCCGTTAACCCTGCTTCTTCCAAAATTTGCTTAGAATACAGAGCATGGTTTTGCATAATTTTAAATTCGTCATCACTAAAGCGGCCCGGTTTATTGAGCACTTCGTCAGGAATTTTAATTTTTCCTATGTCATGTAACAAAGCACCTGTAGTGAGCTCTACAATAATGTCGCGCTCTATGCCTAAGTGCTTTGCAAAAATACCCATTAAAATAGAAACGTTGATAGAGTGCTCTAATAAGTAAGCATCTTTTTGGCGCATTTGCGTTAAGCAGGCTAGGGCATCTTGGTTTCTAAAAATAGAGTCCATAAAGCCACTGGCAAGCTCTTTAAAAGGCGCTATGTCTATATCTCTACCCGCTTTAATATCGCCAAAGGCCTTTTGTTGAAGTGTTTTAGCTTCGTCGTAGAGCTTTTTAGCTTTGCCCATTTCTTGTTCGCTACTGTGAACTTTAAGCCAAGGGTCGCGTTTTTTAATCTCTGCCTTAGGCACTGGGGCTTGGGTGTCGGGCTCGGGTGTAGTTAATGTTTTATCTGGATCTATCTCTATTTCTAAAATGCCCGCTTTTTTGAGCTTATCGATACTCGCCTGAGTCTTAACCCAGCCTTGGTTTTTAATTTTAATGCGCCCAGTTTGTTTTGTAACACTTTGAACAAACATGCCAGGCTGTAATTGCGAAATAGAGATAACTTTCAATTTTTTTTACTTCTGTAATGGGTCTTTGTTTAAATTAGCATCATTATACGTTGCAGGGTAAAAAAAAAGGCACTTTTTAAGTGCCTTTTTTTACATTTTTAGTTAATTAGTATTGGATGGGCTATTCGTCATCTTCTACTAGGGTCATCAGTGAAGTATTACCACCAGATGCGGTAGTATCTATACTGATCGTTTTTTCAGTAATTAAGCGCTTAATTAACGTATCGTAATACTCTGAAGTAATTACTGGCAAAATAGCGCCTTTACGCTGTGCAAGTTGTTGGCTGAAGTAACCTAAACGAGATGAACGTGCAGCAACCACCGCACCCGCCAAGTGAGGGTGAGCCAAAATAGCTTGTAGTTGATTAGGTTTTGCAACCTGGAACACGCCCTCAGCAACGCCTGTGGCAATAAACTTATCTTTAAAGGCTACCGCTTCATCGTAAAATAGCTCTGATGCTACGGTAATTACTGTATTACCTGCAGCAAGTGCTGTGATGATTGAAAGCGCCCAAAAGTTAAATGACGTGCTTTTATCTGCATAACATACTACACAACCACGTGCTTCAAGGTGCAAGGTGTTTGATTCACCAGTAGGCCCAGGCAAAGTAGTAAACTTACGCATGTGTTTTTCTAAACGGTTAAGTTGTGCACGCGCTTCTGAAAGCGTTAATGCCAAATCATCCGCTAGGTCATCAATAATTTCGACCGTTGCTACTTTAGCAAGCAGCTGACGAACAGCCGATACACGGTCATTTAGCGGTGTTGCACGCCAAATTTTCTCATCGCGCATTGAGTTAGCCATTAACTTTTCAACTTGCTCGTTTGCACCGCTGTAATGGTGTAAATCAAGCTCATCTGGCGTTAGGTTAGTCATTTGCACGTTATCAGGTGATGCTTTCTCTTTTACTAAACGCTGCAGGTAGTTAGGGCCACCGGCTTTAGGGCCTGTACCAGATAAACCACGGCCACCAAATGGTTGCACACCTACAATGGCACCAATCATGTTGCGGTTTACATATACGTTACCCGCACGCGACATTTTAGCTAGGTACTCACAACGCTCTTCAATACGTGAATGAACACCCATTGTTAAGCCGTAACCTGTGTTGTTAATTTGGTCAATCACGTTGTTGATATCATTCGCTTTAAAGCGAACAATGTGCACACATGGACCAAATACTTCACGTTTAAGTACTGATAAATCTTCGATTTCGTATAAACGAGGGGCAAAAAAGTAGGCGCCATTTTCGGTGTTATCAGGGATCTTACATTCGTAATGAAGTGTTGCATTACCTTTTAAGTATTCAACATGATCATTTAGCGTTTTAAGGGCTTTTTCATCAATTACTGGGCCTACATCGGTAGAAAGTAATGACGGGTCGCCAATATGCAGCTCGGCGAGTGCGCCTTTAAGCATTTCTATAATGCCATCGGCTACATCTTCTTGTATAAATAATACACGCAGTGCTGAACAACGCTGACCTGCACTTTGGAAACCTGAGCTTATTACATCATCAACAACTTGCTCTGGCAGCGCTGTTGAATCGACAATCATACAGTTTTGGCCACCGGTTTCTGCAATTAGCGGTACTTGAATATCGTTACGCGCAGCCAGTGTTTGTGAAATCAGTGTGCCTGTTTCTGTAGAACCGGTAAACATAACAGCCTGAATACGCTCATCAGGTACAATTGTTTTACCTACCTCAGAACCACGGGCAATCACCGGCTGTACTACATGCTCTGGTAAGCCAACCGAAAGCATTAACTCAATAGCGCGAAGTGCAATTAAGCTTGTTTGCTCTGCAGGTTTTGCAATAACAGTATTACCAGTCACAATGGCAGCGGCCACCTGACCTAAGAAAATAGCAAGCGGGAAGTTCCACGGGCTAATACATAAAATTACACCGCGTGCTTCAAAGCGCTCATCGCTTGCAAGTTCTTCTGCACGTGCCGCGTAGTAACGACAAAAATCAACGGCTTCACGTACTTCGTCAATACCATCTTGCGCAATTTTACCGGCTTCTTTAATACAAATAGCGACGAGCTCGTCGTGGTGACGCTCTAGAATATCTGCCACGCGGCGTAATAAATTAGCACGCTCTTTTACAGATGTTTGTGACCATGACTCAAACGCCGCTTCTGCATTGGCCAAAATGTCTTTCATCTCATCGCCAGATTGGAGTTTAACGTGGCCAATGATTTCGTTGTGATTAGCTGGGTTTTTAACCGCTAATGCGCCTTCAGGTACTTGGCTTTGATCAATTAAATGCTCGTTAAACCAGCTTTCAAGGTTTTCTTTGAATGGCGTAATTACATTAATATCGGTTAAGTCCATGCCTTTAGAGTTAGCACGTTCGTCGCCGTATAAGTCGATTGGCATTTTAATTTGCGTATTGTACTTATTACGTAAACCTTGCAGTGTTTCTACTGGATCAGGTAATAGCGACTCAACTGGTTTAGTGGTATCAACAATGGCGTTTACAAACGATGAGTTAGCGCCATTTTCTAGTAAACGACGTACTAAGTAGGCAAGTAGGTCTTCGTGCTGGCCAACGGGTGCATAAACACGGCATTGAATTTTTTCTTCATTTACGATTTGGTCAAATAAAGATTCGCCCATACCGTGTAAACGCTGGAATTCAAATCCGGTGTTATCGCCTTTAGCAACTTCTAAAATAGTGGCTGCAGTGTAAGCGTTGTGTGTTGCAAATTGCGGGTACAGTACATCGCGTGCTTCTAGCATTCTAATAGCACAAGCTTTGTAAGATACATCGGTAGTTGCTTTACGCGTAAATACTGGGTAGTGCTCTAAACCATCTTGTTGCGTGGTTTTAATTTCTGTATCCCAGTAGGCACCTTTTACAAGGCGAACCATCATTTTACGGCCTACACGAGTAGCAAGTTCAGTTACCCATTCAATAACAAAAATAGCGCGCTTTTGGTATGCTTGTACGGCTAAACCAAAACCTTGCCAGTTACCTAAATCTTCATCGCTAAATACCGCTTCTATAACATCTAGAGAAATATCTAAACGGTCAGCTTCTTCTGCATCAACTGTAAAGCCAATGTCGTATTTTTTAGCAGCAAGCGCGAGCTCTTTCAGTTTAGGTACAATTTCGGCCATTACGCGGTCTTTATGCGTGAATTCATAACGTGGATGAATAGCAGAAAGTTTAACTGAAATACCAGGGCTTTTAACTGGGCCACGGCCATTTGCCGCTTTACCAATTGCATGGATTGCGTTCATGTAGCTGTCGAAGTAACGCTTGGCATCTTTCATTGTGCGCGCGCCTTCGCCTAGCATGTCGTATGAGTAAACGTAGCCTTTTTGCTCTTTTTCAGCAGCGCGTTCAATGGCTTCGTCAATGGTGCGACCCATAACGAACTGCTTACCCATAATTTTCATGGCAAAGTTTACAGACTTGCGAATCACAGGCTCGCCTAAACGACCTATGGTCTTTTTAAGCATGCCAAATTGCTGTTCTTTGGTTTTATCTGTGTAGTTAACCATTTTACCGGTTACTAATAATCCCCACGAAGAAGCATTAACGAATAAAGAATCGCTGCTTCCTAAATGAGAACTCCAATCACCTTTAGCAAGCTTGTCACGAATTAACGTATCTTGCGTGGCTTTGTCTGGTACGCGAAGTAGGGCTTCGGCCAAACACATTAACACTACACCTTCCTCACTAGAGAGTGAGAATTCATTTAAAAGTGCGTCTACACCGCTTTGACCGTCTTGATCTTTTCGAATGTTTAAAACAATCTGGCGAGCTCTTTCCCATGCACGGCTTCGTGCTTTAACACCCACTTCTGCAAGTGGTAAAATATGATCAATAACAGCATTTTCATCAATGCGGTAAAAATCACGAATTTTCTGTCTTGTAGGACAGGTTGTTGTCAAATCGCCATTGAATAACATAAGCAACCCTTAGGAATGTTAATATGTAAATAGTAGAACAAAACTTATGTGCTTGGGCTGTTGAGCTAAAGCAACTTTGCTACCAATAAATTACCAGTGATGTAATGCGTGCATTCTAATTAAATTTCAGCAGAATATGCTGGTTAAATTTCACGATTTACGATAATTTACAGGGCATATTTTTAACTTATCCGTATAAAATTCTGTATGACAAGTCCAAATAGATTACGCCTGCTTGATCGTATCGATTTAGCAATATTAGACGTTCTTCAAAAGAACGGCAGAATTTCTAATGTTAACCTAGCAAAACAGGTTAATTTAAGTCCTAGTCCATGCCTTGACCGTGTAAAACGTTTAGAGCAAGAAGGCTATATAGAAGGGTACTTTGCAAAGCTTAGCGAACAAAAGCTGAATCAGAGCTTAGTAGCGCATGTGCAAGTATCGCTGGTGACATCTAACACGGCTGTTTTTAAAGTATTTAAAGAGCATATACTTAAAATTGAGCAAGTTGTAGAGTGCGATATGGTAGCGGGAGGGTACGACTACCTGCTAAAAATTAGGGTCTCGGATATGGATGAGTATCGACAGGTGCTAGGAGACTTAGTCGATATTCCGGGAGTAGGTACTCACCATACTTACATGGTAATAGAAAAAATTAAGCAGGATCCTGGTTTACGTTTGGATATTTAAAAACCAAATGCTTATTGCAATACATTACACACACATTAAAAAAGCACCTAAGGGTGCTTTTTTAATGATTAGCCAGCGGCTATTAAACTTAGTTAACCAAGGTTTAGGTTAATTAAGCCCACCCTTCGTAACGCTTACGGCGCGAAAGTACAACGGTAAGTATAATACCTAAAAACAAACCTATAAAAGCAATAGCGCCACCATAAGTAAGTAGTTGGCGTTTTTCTTTTGCAGTGGCTGCTTGTTTTTGAGCACGCTCTTGCTCAAGCGTTGTTTGCAGCTCAGTAATTTGTTGATTAAGCAGTTTGTTTTGATTAGTTAAGCTTTGATTATGTTCTTGTAACTGAGGTAGCTCAATTTGTGCTTGGCGTAGTTTGTTTTGCACTGTGCTCATTTCGCTACTGAGTGTTTGATACTGCTGATGAAGCCCTGGCGTTTGCGATATAAATTTAGACTCAACCCAACCTTCACGGTCTTTATCATCTTTTATTTTTATAAAGCCGTTTTCTTCTTTTGATAGCACGGTTAATTTAGTACCCGCATCTACAGAGCCAAGTAAGCGGTAGTTTTTACCTGCGCCAGAGCGCATAAAGGTATATAGATTATCGATTATATAAGCTGAATTTGCATCTGATGAATTGGCTGTTTGAGCTTCTTGTGCTTGGCTTATAAACGAGGTGGCTGTTAAAAGTAGCCCTAGTAAACAGTGTTTTAGCATTTATCTACCTTGTTAGTCTATCCGTGTCCGTTGTGGTTGTGATTGAGATTTTCACATAAGTAGTGAGATAGTATGGATTAAACGCGTTAATAGCAAGGTTGATATTGTAACCCAGTGCGGGCGTTGCTCAGCCAAAAAGGTTAAAAAATTTGCAAAATGAGGTGGCTTTGTTTATTTTGAGCACTTATTTATTTTAAAGGTAATCCTCAACCCTAATGGATACTGAGATAGAACTGAAGTTTTTGGTATCAGATGCCGTTGTTCCACTGATCCCCTCGCTAATCACACAATTTGCTAAAACGGTTATTAATAAACCTTCACGTAGTTTGCAAAATGCCTATTACGATACCCCAAGTAGAGAGCTAAGAGCCCTTGATATAGGTTTTAGAACCCGCTGTGCCGACAGTAAATGCGAACAAACAATAAAGCTTGCTGGCGAAGTTGTGGGTGGGCTACACCAACGTCCTGAATACAACTTACCCATTGAATCAAGCCGTCCTGATTTATTAGCATTTAATAATGCTATTTGGCCTCATGGTATGCAAGTAAATGCTATTAGCGATAATTTATATCCTATTTTTAGCACTAACTTTATTCGTCGTACTTGGTTAATAGAAACCCCAAATGGCGCAAAAATTGAAGTCGTGCTAGATAAAGGCGAAATAGCTGCATCAGGTAAGGTTGATATTATTAGCGAGCTAGAAATAGAGCTTGTTGAGGGCAACAGAGACGAGCTATTTGCTTTGGCAGATAAACTTGTTAGCCAAAACTGTATTCGTTTAGGGCTTTATTCAAAAGCAGCTAGAGGCTACCGACTAGCCGATGAAACACCGCTTAAACCAAGTAAGTCTATTGGGTTTGTAAAATTAAAAAAACAAGCAACTCAAGAGCAAGCACTAATAGAGGCCATGAACTTTGGTATTCGTTTTGTGCAAAAGCATGAGCAGTGTTACTTTGACAAACCAAGTTTAAAAACGCTCAAACGTGTGACTGATGGCATTAGCTTAATTAGGCATAATTTTTGGTTGTTTGACGATATTGTAAGTAAAGAGAGTACTGAGCAATTAAGAACAGAGTTAAAGTGGCTGTTAAGTGAATTAGCCTGGGTTGAAAATGCAATTCAGCTAAAAACTTATACATCTAAACGCCATGCATTTTATAAAAAAATAAATGCAGCGCCTGCATTAGCGCAAGTTATTAACGATTTAAAAGAGCTACAGCCAAGCATTGATGATATTAATGCTTTGTTTCAAAGCGCGCGATACAACCGTTTATTGCTGTCGTTAACTACCTGGTTGGTAGATAAACAATGGCGTAAGTTTTGGGGGCAAACTCAGCTACAAGCGGCAGAGCAGCCAGTAGCTAAAATTGCTAAACGTTTATTTAATAAAGATTGGCAAAATTTAGATAAGCTACTTCCTAAAGAGCAAACGCTTACAGCACAAGATTATTTAAGCTTACGCACCCAATTAGAAAACAGCTTATTAAGCGGTAATTGCTTAGGGTCATTGTTTGACAAAGAAGAGCGCTTAGAATTTAGACTGCCGTGGCTGGATATTTCTCATGGTATGTACGAGCTCAGCACGCTGGAATATTTAAAGCAGCTTTGTGGCGGGCAAGAAGACGAGCAGTTGGCTAAAATTCAACAGTGGCTAGATCAAAAGTCAGATTACTTAGTCAGTGCAATGGAGCAAAGCCGTTTAGCGTCTTTTGATATAGAGCCGTACTGGCAGTAATATATTTAAGCAGGTGTGTATGGGCACCTGCTTTAATCTTTTTGTTGAAACTTTCTTAAACCTCCTAAATTAAATAACCTCTTAATTTCTACGTAATAAAAATGGTGCGTTAGTCACTCGTTAACTATGCTTATAGTCATAAACCTGCAGCGGTAAGACTAATATGAAGTGTAGTGTTGTTTTGCTTTTTTTATTCAATAGTATGGGTGTCTATGCTCAAACCTTTACTTTTGGTGTAGTTCCGCAATATGAGCCTCAAAAACTCACTGCAATATGGCAGCCCTTTCTTAATAAAGTAACCGAAAAAACAGGCGTGCAACTAAAGCTTGTTACCGTGGAATCAATCCCAGTTTTTGAGCAAGGGTTTGCAGATGGCGATTACGATTTTGCTTATATGAACCCATGGCATAGTGTGATTGCTTACGATAAGCAAGGCTATTTACCGATAGTGAAAGATGCTGCGCGCCATTTGCAAGGCGTATTAGTGGTCAATAAAAACAGTAATATTGAATCCGTTAAGCAGCTTGAAGGCGCCGAAATTGCTTTTCCTGCGCCTAATGCATTAGGCGCTTCTTTATTAATGCGGGCGGAGCTTGCCCTATTGTATGGCTTAACAATAAAGCCTGTGTATGTACAAACGCACTCATCTGTTTATTTAAATGTGGCACTTAACGCAACGCCTGCCGGCGGCGGGGTAATGGGCACATTAAAGCAACAGCCTCAAAATTTGCAGCAAAAGCTAAAAGTTATTTACAAAACGCGGAAGGTTAGCCGCCACCCCATTGTGGTTCACCCTAGAGTAAATAATCAGGTACAAGCGCAAGTTCAACAAGCAATTATAGAAATAGGGAGCGACCCTAAACAAAAACATTTACTAGCGGGTATTCCTATAATTAACCCAAGTAAAGCAAGCATTGACGATTATAAACAATTAACGCAATGGGGTTTACGCTCGTTTTATGTTGAAAATTAACTGGTGGCGCAGCCTAAGGGTTCAAAGCTTTATTGCGGTAATGGCATTTGGCTTTTTATTAATATGCTTATTTATTTTTTACGCTTTGCCAGAGCAAGCTAGGTGGGTAAACGATGGCCTTTCTAGCGCAGCGCAGCGCTCTTTACAGCAACTATCCACATCAATAAAAACCCCTTTATTAACGCGTCAATACGCACAGCTGTATGAGCAAATAGACGCGCAACTTAATACAAACCCTAATTGGAAAGCAATTAGGGTAGTAGAGCCGACTACAGGTAATCAGTTATATCCATTAGATGAGTGGCAGCTGTTAGCGCAGCAGGGCAATGTTACGTTAAATGAACATATTACTTTTTTAGATAAACCTTTGGCTGAAATAACATTAGTCGTTAATTTTGTAGACGAAATAAACGAAGCGGCCAAGCTACATTACACGTTAATTTATATTCAGTTTTTTATACTTGTGGTGTTTTTTATTGGCTTAGCTTGGTTGGTCGATTATAGAATTACCAGCCCTTTACGGGCGCTCGAAGTCGCCTTTTCTAAACTGGCTAAAGGGAACTTTGATTGCCACGTTAGCGTTCAGCAAAAAAATGAGATTGGCAGCGTCATAAATGCATTTAATAAAATGGCCGGTGAGGTTGCTACTAATCATCAAAAAGTAAACGCGCTGAGAATTCAAGCCGAGTCGGCCAGTAAGGCTAAGTCTGACTTTATGGCGAGTATGAGCCATGAGCTTAGAACGCCGTTAAATGCTATTTTAGGGTTAGCTCAGCTTTATCAATATGACAGTAAAGCAACCGAGGTACACAAAGACAATGCGCAAAGTATTTACCAAGCTGGTGAGCATTTACTTTTACTAATAAACGACGTGCTAGATTTAACTTCTATTGAATCGGGGAATATGCAGTTTAATTTTGAATATGCCCCCGTGAAAGACATGCTACAGCATAGTATTGAAATGGTGAGCGAACTTGCCAGAGTTGAGCTTGTTACTATAAATACTCACAATATTGACTCCCTTGAAGGTATTTACTTATATGTAGATAAGCGCCGTTTTAAACAGGTACTGCTTAATTTACTTTCCAACGCAATAAAATATAACAAAGTGCGAGGTAAAATAGATATACGCTGCGAGATTGCTGATTCAAGCCGCTGTAATATTGATATTGAAGATACAGGGTGCGGTTTTTCAGAAGATGATATTTTAAGGCTTTTTAAACCCTTTGATAGACTAGGGGCAGAGACCAGTAAAACACATGGTACGGGCATAGGTTTAGTTATTACTAAAGAGCTTGTAGAGCGTATGCAAGGGCAGCTACAAGTAAATAGCCAAATAAATAAAGGCGCGTGCTTTACCATTAGCTTTAATAGTTTTAAAGAAAGCGCTTTAACCACTATACAAGCTGATGAACCGATAAATCACCCCAGCAGTGAGCCCGCAGACTCCGCCACAGGTAAACTCCCAGTATTAAATGTGCTGGTGGCAGAAGATCAACTGACTAATCAGCAGGTTTTAAAGCAGCAACTGACCATGCTTGGTGTTAATTCAACGTTTGCAAATAATGGTGAACAGGCCTGGCAAATGCTCCAAGATAAGTCCTTCGATATGCTACTTACCGATATTCAAATGCCGTTGCTAAATGGCCTTGAATTGGCTAAAAAAATCCGAAAAAATACACAATTCAATGAGCTCATAATTATTGCTGTTACGGCCAACATAATGGAAAAAAACATTCAAGATTGTTACAGCGCTGGGATGAACGGTTTTTTAACTAAACCGATAGAGCTTGAAAGCCTAAAAGCACTGTTGATGAAACACTCGCAAGGCATTGTTCCTTCGCATACACAGCCGCTGCAAATCACAGCGCAAGCAAGCTCTATGTACAGTCAATTAGATATGCCTTTATTGTTTTCGATGTTAGGAAAAGATACGCATGTACATTGTTTAGTCTTTCAGGCGTTTTTACAGACCGCTTATGAGCAAGTTAAATTAATTGAAGCATATACACATAGTTTAAATTATGCCGATTTATCTTTTCAGGCGCATGGTTTAAAGTCATCTGCTAAATCGGTTGCAGCGTTAAAGTTAAGTGATACCTGCCAGCAGATAGAAAGCTTAGCCGCGCAAAATAAGGTCGATGAAGCGTTATTATTTGCACTACAAACAGGATTTAATGAAGTGGTTACACAGTTAAAAGTGTACTGTAATAAACATGAGGCATCTTCTTAATGCCTCATGTAATGGCCCTTTTAATTAATATTTAGCGGCCTGCCCTTTAGCGGGTAGGGAGCTTAAAATGAAGTCGCGTAAGTCGTTATTAGAAAGCTTAAGATCTTCATGTCGTAGGTACATCATATGGCCGCTGCGGTACCCTTTAAAGCTTAACCTGTCTTTCATTTTTCCACTTGGGTCAAGCTGCCATAACGTGTATTTAGCATCAAAGTAATTTGTTGCGCCATCGTAGTAACCCGCTTGAATCATGACGTTTAAATACGGGTTTTGCGCCATCGCTAAACGTAAGTTTTCGCCGGTATTATTTTTACTGCGATCCCATGGGTGAACATTGCCAAATAAGTTGTATTTTACATCCGTTTTATAGTTGAGCTCTTCACGCAGGTAATAGTTAATTGCAGGCGTAAATGAGTGCAGCCAAGAGGTAAGCTCAGCCCAGTAATCAGGTGATTCGCCAGCATCGCGTTTATCAATACCTAAATAGCGCGAATCTAGACGTCCCACAGTTTGTCCGCGCTCACGTAAAAGTTCTTTCCAAAAAAATCGAGTGGGAATATCTAAGTTGTTTTGCGCTACAAACTGCTCTGAAAGGCCTGCATATTCGGCCATCTTCTTTATTATTTGGCGTTTTTTATCGGCATCGATAAAGCCACCTTTAGCGAGGGCAGGAATAAGCTCATTAATAGTGAACTGTTCTACTTCGGGTAAAAGTTCATTGAGATCTTTTTCTTGCAAGTTTTTATTCAGTGCTTTGTGATACCACGCAGTTGCAGCAAAATAAGGTAAGCGATTAGCCGCTTTTATAGGACCGTCGCGTTTTATACCAATATCGGTCGGCGATACTAATACCACCCCATTAATGTACATCCATTGACTGTTTTGTAGTTCATGGGCAAGGCCTGATACACGAGTAGTGCCGTAGCTTTCTCCAATTAAAAACTTAGGTGAGCGCCAGCGCTCGTTTCGGTTAACAAAGGTATTTAGCCATTCAGCTAAGTATTTTATGTCGGCATTCACACCAAAAAAGTGCTCTTTTTGTTGCTCTTTCGAAAGCATTTCACCTTTGGCGTTTTCTACTACGCGTGAATAACCTGTATTTACCGGATTTACATAAACAATATCTGCTACATCTAATACTGAGTAGGGGTTATCTTTTACGCCATAAGGCTGAATGGGGTAGCCTTCGTCATCAATTTTTAATACGCGTGGGCCAGTATAGGCTAAGTGCATCCATACAGATGCAGAGCCAGGCCCGCCATTAAACGATATCAGTAATGGGCGAGCTGCGGTGTTATCGACTTTATCTCGTGTGTAATAGGTATATTGTAATGTGGCAATGGTATCGCCATTATCATTCCACACCGGCTGAGTGCCTGTTTTAACTGTGTAGCTAAAGCGTTCACCATTAATTTTAGCTTTATGCTTAGTGACTACGTGGCTATCAATGTCTATTTTTCGTTGGTTTTCTGCTGTTGCAGTACTGCTAAGCAATACGATGGCAAGCGCTAAGGTGTAACGAGTTAATTTGACAAGCTTCATTGTCGTTCCTTATTTTTGTTTAGGTGCTATTTAAAATAAAAAACACACAAATAACAAAAGTATTGAGATTAATGGTCGATAATACTGGTTAAGCCTAAGCTTATACACGCCGACATTGTTTATTTAGGGATAATTTATCTTAGCGTGTTTAGCTTAGCCAAAAAATCAAGTATATTTGGTCGACTTTGTATTTAAATTAAATACACGCCTTGCGCTTAGATTAATGGACTTAGCCTACTTACTGGCTTCATAAACAGAACTTTATTGGATGTTTTTCATAACTTGTCGCTTTAGTGCAAGTTTAAGTACGTAAAATAACAAGATTAAAGAGAAGTTTATGCAAAGAGTATTAGTGGTTGAAGACAGTAAAGTAGTGCAGCAGGTGCTACGCCACTTATCGGCTCAATATTTAGATGTCGCTGTCGATTTTGCCTGGTCATTAAATGAATGCCAAGACTATATTGAGAAACATAAATACTCGCTGGCTTTAGTTGATTTAACTTTGCCCGATGCACCTAATGGCGAGGTCGCTAAATTCACACTTTCACACGCCATTCCTACTGTGGTACTTACCTCAAAAATTGATGAATATAAGCGCCAACAAATGCTAGAGCTTGGTGTTATTGATTACGTAATAAAAGACAATCGCGATTCATACCATTACGCTATCAAGTTAGTAGCTCAGCTTCTGAGAAATCAAGGCTGTAAGGCGTTGGTTGCTGATGATTCAATGCTAAGCCGCTCCTTAATGAAACAAATGTTAGAAAAGCAATTATTTGATGTAACCGATGCGCAAGATGGTCAGCAAGCACTCGAAATAATAAAAAGTAACCCTAATATAAAATTGCTCATGACCGATTATGCGATGCCATTAATGGATGGCTTTGAACTGGTTAAAGCGGTGCGTAATTTTAGAGGGCGCGATGATTTGGCCATTATCGGGCTTTCGGGGGCAGGTAAACATGGGTTATCGGCTCGGTTTATTAAATACGGTGCCAACGACTTTTTAACAAAGCCATTTATGAATGAAGAGTTTCACTGTCGTGTTATGCAAACAATGGAGCAGTTGTCACTGATTGCGGATATTAAAGAAAGTGCATACAGAGACTATTTAACGGGTATGTATAACCGCCGTTATTTTTACCAATATGCAGAGCAACTATTAAAAAAACAACAGCAAAACACGCTTGCATTACTCGATATAGATTTCTTTAAAAATATTAATGACACCTTAGGCCACGAAGCGGGCGATCAGGCACTAAAGCAGGTAGCCACGTTAATTAAAACTACGTTTTCTAAGTTTACCGTTGCGCGGGTGGGCGGCGAAGAGTTTGCCATTATATTAGATGATATAGATACGGCGCGTGGGCGAGAGTACTTAGAAGGCTTTAGAAAAAAACTCGCTAAACATGAATTTTTAATCGATGAAAAACCGTTTTCTATCACCATCAGTATTGGTGTTGCTGATTTTCAAAACACTGATTTAACTCAGGCCATGCGCATCGCTGATGCTGCCCTTTACGAAGCCAAAAACAATGGCCGAAACTGTGTTGTGTAAATATAAAAAATAACACTAATTACAAGCTAGTAGGGCATCACTTTTGATGATGCACCAATGTAGCTAAGTTGTTAAAAAAGCGCACCTTGATGGTGCGTTTTTTTTGTTTTAAATTTACTACTCATGCTTATCTTATTGATATTAAGTGTTTTTTAATAGTGGCACAAAGGTTGGATTATGTAAGCCAACAGGATAACAATAAAGCGTCCGAGGGGGCCACTATGAAAATGATTAGTGCAATCATAAAACCATTTAAATTAGATGATGTGCGTGAAGCGCTCGCTGATTTAGGTATTGAAGGGATGACCGTAGTTGATGTTAAAGGTTTTGGACGTCAACGAGGCCATACAGAGCTGTATCGTGGAGCAGAGTATCAGGTAGATTTTATTCCAAAGATCAAACTTGAAATTGCTACTCGTACTGAAAATTGCCAACGCGTAGTTGAAGCAATTACCAAAATTGCATCAACAGGCAAAATTGGTGACGGTAAAATTTTCGTGTACGACTTAGATCAAATTGTGCGTATTCGTACGGGCGAACTTGATGAAGAAGCAATTTAAGGGGGCTGATTAATGGAAAACACAATTGTAGAACTCAAATTTTCACTCGACACCTTTTATTTTCTGGTGTCGGGTATATTAGTAATGTGGATGGCAGCAGGTTTTGCCATGTTAGAAGCGGGTTTAGTTCGCTCTAAAAACACCACTGAAATTTTAACTAAAAACGTGGCGCTGTATTCTATCGCATGTACCATGTTTTTATTAGTTGGCTACAACATTATGTATGTAGACAACGCTGAAGGCGGTATTATCCCTTCAATTGGCGCATTAATTGGCACGCAAGCGGCCGATGCTGACCACTCTTTAGAATCTGACTTTTTCTTCCAAGTAGTATTTGTTGCAACGGCTATGTCGATTGTATCGGGTGCTGTGGCTGAACGTATGAAGTTATTTGCTTTCTTAGCATTCGCAGTTGTTTTAACTGGCTTTATTTATCCAATGGAAGGTTACTGGACATGGGGCGGCGGTTTCTTATCAGAAATGGGCTTTGTTGATTTTGCAGGCTCTGCCATTGTTCACGGTGCTGGTGCTGCAGCTGCTTTAGCAGGTGTTATTTTACTTGGCGCTCGTAAAGGTAAATACGGTAAAAACGGTGAAATTTACCCAATTCCAGGTTCTAACCTACCACTTGCTACATTAGGTACGTTTATTTTATGGATGGGTTGGTTTGGTTTTAACGGTGGTTCGCAATTACTTCTTTCAGATAAAGAAAATGCAACAGCTGTAGGTCAAATTTTACTTAACACCAATGCCGCAGCGGCAATGGGTGCAATTGCTGCACTGTTTGTATGTAAAGTGTTGTGGGGTAAAGCTGATTTAACTATGGTATTAAACGGCGCATTAGCAGGTTTAGTTGTTATTACAGCAGACCCACTTTCACCATCTCCATTAATGGCGTGTTTACTAGGTATTTTAGGTGGCTCACTGGTTGTATTTAGCATTGTAGCTCTAGATAAAGCGAAGATTGATGACCCAGTAGGTGCTATCTCTGTTCACGGTGTATGTGGCGCGTTAGGTATTATGTTAGTGCCTGTATCTAACGGCGATGCAAACTTTGTAACACAGCTTATTGGTTTAGTGACTATTTTAGCCTTTGTTTTTGTAGCTTCATTTATTGTGTGGGCTATTTTAAAGCAAACTATGGGTATTCGCGTAACCGAAGAAGAAGAGCTAAGCGGTATGGACCAACACGATTGCGGTGTTGATGCTTATCCTGAGTTTGTATCTGTTCGCAGTAACTAATATTAAATAGATTAATCATTGTGTTCACAAAGCCCTACCTTGGTAGGGCTTTTTTCGTTTCAGGGAAGGTTAACTTTTCAGGTGTTAGGCTATACCCAATATGCTAAGCTCACACTCGTGAATAAACCTTGGAATAAATTACACTTAAATGGCTGACAACAAAAAAACACCCAGTAGTAAAACCACTCCTAAGCGTGCACCTAAAGCAACCAGCTCGCCACGTAAAGCTAAATCAAAAACGACTAAAAAAACGTCAAACACTGTTGTTAAACGCACATTTATGCGAAAAACATGGTCTGTTTTTTGGAAATTGAGCTTAGCTGTTTTTATTGCTATGGCCATGTATCTTATTTATTTAGATTCAAAAACAACACGTATATTTGAAGGTAATAAATGGCAGTTACCTGCCCAAGTATACGCACGCTCAATGGAGTTTTACCCAGGGCAGTTTTTATCTAGTCAAGAGGTTGTGTGGGAGCTTGAGCGCCTAAATTATTCATCAGTTAATAGGCTAAGCCGCACGGGGCAGTTTGTAAAAACAGCCGATAGCATAAAAATTTACCGACGCGACTTTGAGTTTTATGATGGCCTTGAAGAATCGCACATTATTGAGCTGCGTTTTGCCGGGCAAAAGGTAGCAACCATTAAAGATAAATTTGGCAGGCGCCTAAACAGCGCTCGCCTAGAGCCTGTGCAAATAGCTCGAATTGGAAATGATTCAAAGCAAGATAGAGAGTTTGTACCGCTTGATAAGTTTCCGCCTATGTTGAAAGACACGTTATTAGTGGTAGAAGATCGGGATTTTTATCAGCACCATGGTGTGTCGGTATTTTCTATTTTGCGCGCGCTTTATTCAAACATTAAAGCAGGGCGTACCGTGCAAGGTGGCAGCACCTTAACGCAGCAGCTTGCAAAAAATATATACCTAACGCGTGAGCGTTCTTTAGTGCGTAAAATAAATGAGGCATTTATTGCGCTTATTCTAGATTACCGTTATTCAAAAGATCAGATTTTAGAAGCCTATTTGAATGAAGTTTACCTAGGTCAGTCTTACAACCAAGGCGTGCATGGCATGGGCTTGGCCTCTGAGTTTTATTTTTCAAAGCCTGTTGATGAGCTGGAATATGACCAAATAGCGCTGTTGGTGGCGATGGTCAAAGGGCCTTCGTATTACAATCCTCGACGCTATAAAGAGCGCACTATGGAGCGTCGCGACCTAGTACTGCGCTTAATGGTTGAAAACAAGCTACTAACTACAAAAGAATACCGTGCATCACTTAAACGCCCAATTGATATAGCGCCTATGAAAGCAAGTTTACAAAAGTCATACCCTGGCTTTTTAGAACTTGTAAACCGTGAGCTTAAGCAGTTATTACCTGATCAAAAAACACTAGATGCCGGCGTGCGTGTATTTACTTACTTTGATTTGCAAAAACAAACGGCGATGGAAGAGTCCATTCAAAAAAGTTTACCGTATTTAGAAAAACGCCCTAACACCGACAAACTCGAAGCAGCCATGATCTCAGTTAATGTAGAAAAAGGCGGTGTGTCGGCATTAGTGTCGGGGCGCGATGTTCGCTACTCAGGTTTCAACCGAGTGCTCGATACAAAACGAAATATTGGCTCTTTAGTTAAACCCGCGGTGTACTTAACAGCCCTGCAGTTACCACATTATAACTTAGCCACATTACTTGATGACTCCCCTGTGCAGGTAACAAATGAGCAAGGTAAAGTGTGGCAACCTGAGAACTTTGATCACCAATACCGAGGTGCATTACCACTTTATAAAGCCTTTAGTAACAGTATTAATATTCCTGCGGTAAATTTAGGCCTAGATGTAGGTGTTGATAAAGTAGCAAATACGCTCAAAGGATTAGGCGCAAAAGGTAATATAGATGAATACCCCTCGCTGTTACTTGGTGCTGTAGAAATGTCGAGCTTTGAGGTTGCCCAGCTTTATACCACTATCGCAGCAGATGGCGAGTATAGAGAGCTTACCTCTGTATCTGCGCTAACAGACTCGGTAGGTAACGTTTTGTATAAGCATAAAGTTAAGTCTGAGCCGCGCTTTGCAAAAGACGCTGTATATATGACTAAATATGCCATGAAGCGAGTAACAAAGGACGGCACCGCTAAGCGTCTAAACTTACACTTTCCATCAATTCAGCTTGCCGGGAAAACAGGCACTAGTAATGATTTACGTGATAGCTGGTTTGCAGGGTTTGATCAAAACACAGTGACCGTTGCATGGCTTGGTAGAGACGATAATAGAAGCACCGGTTTAACAGGGAGTGTGGGCGCCTTAGAAGCTTATATTCGTTACTTAAAACCGCTCAACCCTGAAGCAATAGCAGATACACGCCCGCCATCAATAAGATGGGCTTTCGTCAATGAAAGAACGGGTTTACAAGCACCGCCCGGATGTGGAAAAGTCATTCAGTTACCACTAAGAGCCAGTGAGTTTGAACCTAGACCGCAGTGTATACGCTAATAAAATAAAACCTTAATAATAAAACCGCTAACTCAGCGGTTTTATTATATTTAGCTTAGCTATTAAGATTTAAAAAACTGCATTGATTTAGTTAAGTCATCAGAGAGCTGACTAAGTTGCTGTGCGTCTTGCAGTGTAGATTGCGCAGAGAGAAGAGTTTGATTTGCTAAGTTACTTACTTCTTGCGAATCAGTTAATGCTTGAGTGGTTGCGTTAGATTGCTCTTTAACCCGCAGTGCTATCTCTTCGCCTTGGTGTTTTATATCGCCCATGCTTTGCTCTGCACTTTGTAAAATATCGTTTGTTTCGGTGGCGGCGTTTACCGATTGTTCCATCTTCTGGACACTTGAGCGCATTTTTTGTTGTGTATCGTCAGAAGCTTGCT
This sequence comes from Pseudoalteromonas sp. S2893, assembly GCF_005887105.1. Classification (NCBI taxonomy): domain Bacteria; kingdom Pseudomonadati; phylum Pseudomonadota; class Gammaproteobacteria; order Alteromonadales; family Pseudoalteromonadaceae; genus Pseudoalteromonas; species Pseudoalteromonas sp. S2893. Next base: position 95,060 of record NZ_PNCY01000002.1, read on the forward strand.
GGAGTGAGCTAATAATTTGGTGAATTTCTTGGGTTTGAGTTTGTGTACGCTGTGCAAGGGTTCTTACTTCATCAGCTACCACGGCAAAACCACGGCCATGTTCACCGGCTCGTGCTGCCTCAATGGCGGCATTAAGTGCAAGTAAGTTAGTTTGATCGGCTATTTCGCTAATACCTTTACTTACTTTACTAATTTCTTGGCTATCTTGAGCTAGTCTATCTAAGGCTTGTTGGCTTTCGGTAAATTCAACTTGAAGGTCTTGCATGTATTTGGCTAGTTCCATGGTGTTGTTAGAGCCTTGCTTTACATGCTGCGCGGCATCTTGTGCTGTTAACATCGCTTGATTAGCAGACTCTTCTACACTCACTGCACTTTGCTCCATATTACTTAGTGCATCATGAATAGCGTTTACCCGTATTTGCTGTTTTTCAACATCAAGGCTTGTTTGGCTACTTGCTTGAAAGAGTGATTCCGTGGAGCTACTAAGTGCTGATGCACTTGCTTTTACGTCGTGTAATAAGTGAGAAATAGCCCTTAGTAATACATTATAGCGAGTTGCAATAATATCCATCTCGTCATTGGTACTAGAACTAATTGTTGCATTTAAATCGCCATTTGCTGCGCTTTGCGCAGCTTCGGCAAAGCGATTAATGGTATCAACTACCGCAAAATAAAAACCAACCATTAAGTAAAATGCAATCAATAAACTAATTAATGATGCAGCTAATACAGTGTTTCTTGTCAAGCGTTGCGTGTTCAGTTTTTCATTTATTAGCGATTCAAGGGTAGGGATGCTTTTATCAATTAGTTGGCTAATACGACTAAGCACTTGGCTAGTGAGCCCTGCAAATTCGTTTTGTGTAAGCTGTATATCATCTGGTTCAAGCAGCTTTTTATCAATGGCTGTTTTAAAAGCGGCTATGGCGTTATGTAAATTAGTGAGAGAGGGCGTCAGTGCTTTATTTACAGATGCATCGGCCGTGGTGGCAATTGTAAGTATTTTATCGAGTTGCTGCTGGTACAAAGGTAGCGACTTACTTAAGTTTGAAAGCGCAATAAAAGTCTCTGGTGTAAAACGCTGATTAGTAAGAACAGTATTAGCGCTTTGCGCTGTCGCATTTATCTGCATGATAAGCGCAGGTATAGGCGTAACTAATGCGCGATTAACATAAGCACTCGCAAGTTGGTTATCTAAGGCCAAATTAGACTGTATTGAAACCAGCTCAAGTACGTCATTCATTTGCTCATCTTTTACATTAAAACCACGTGCTTTAGCTACTTTTACATTTTTATAGGTTTCACCCTGCATTTGATTTGCAAGAATGTCTCTGTAGCTCAGTAAACCTTGTTTTTGCATTTGAGAGACGCTTATACTCTCGCTTAATAAAGAGACTAAAAAAAACAAACTAAGCGCAAGGGGTAATAATAAAATACCAAAAACTAAACCAATTTTAGTTTTATATTTTAAGTTGCCCATTAATGATATAGCAGGTGCTGCTAAGTGCCTTAAGCTCGTCATACGTTTCTCTTGTGGGGTAAAAGTGAGTCTAAAAAGTGAGACCGTATAAAGGCTAAAAACCATTCAATTATCAATACGCACAAATAAAAAAAGCCCGTAAGGGCTTTTTTTAACTACAGAGTTAATAACGCACATTATTAACACATGTATTGGATGCTTATAGCTTAGCGAAGGCGCGCTCAGCAGCTTCTATAGTCGCTTGTACTTCTTGCTCTGTGTGCGCAGCACACACAAAGCCTGCTTCAAATGCAGAAGGTGCTAGGTAAACGCCTTCTTCAAGCATTAGGTGAAAAAAGCGTTTAAAACGTTCTAAATCACATTCTGTAGCTTGTTTATAAGTGGTTACTTTTTCAGCTTTAGTGAAGAAAAAGCCATACATACCGCCAGCGTAGTTAGTGGTTAAAGGAATGCCTGCTTTTTTAGCGCCTGCTTCAAAGCCATCACAAATAGCTTTAGAAATAGCTTCTAACTTATCGTGCAAACCTGGCTCACTTAATAGCTCCAGCGATTTTAAACCCGCAGCCATTGCAATAGGGTTACCAGAAAGAGTACCGGCTTGGTAAACCGGACCTACTGGCGCAATGTAATCCATAATTTCGGTTTTTCCGCCAAAGGCACCAACAGGCATGCCGCCGCCAATGACTTTACCTAAACATGTTAAGTCAGGTTTTATGTTGTAATACGCCTGAGCGCCACCTAATGCAACACGAAATCCGGTCATTACTTCGTCAAAAATAAGCACCGATTTGTACTCATCACATACTGCACGCAAGCCTTCTAAAAAGCCTTCTACAGGAGGAATACAGTTCATGTTACCCGCTACTGGCTCAACGATGATACAGGCAATATCGTCTGCGTATTTTTCAAATACAGCTTTTACTTCATCAAGGTTATTAAACGATACAGTAAGCGTGTGTTTTGCAAAATCCTCAGGGATACCAGGTGAATTTGGCACACCCATGGTTAATGCGCCAGAGCCTGCTTTTACTAATAATGAGTCGGCATGGCCGTGGTAACAACCTTCAAACTTAAGGATTTTATCACGCCCTGTATAGCCACGTGCTAAGCGAATGGCGCTCATTGTGGCTTCGGTACCAGAGCTTACCATACGTACTTTTTCGATTGAGGGAACAAGCGCTTTTACTTTTTCGGCCATTAAAATTTCGGCTTCAGTGGGCGCCCCATAACTTAAACCGTTTTCTACCGCTTCGTGAACAGCTTGCTTTATAGCTGGGTGGTTATGGCCCATGATCATCGGACCCCACGAACCTACGTAATCAATATAACGGTTGCCATCGGCATCAAAGGTAAAGGCACCCTCGGCTTTGGTAATAAATAGTGGCGTGCCACCAACACCGTTAAATGCACGTACAGGTGAATTTACGCCACCAGGAATTGAAGTTTGTGCACGATTAAATAAATCTTGGCTAATTGTCATGAAAAATCCTATTAGTTGTCGCTTGGTAAAAGTGTTTAGCTGTCGCGTTTGCGGCTAAACCAAGGTACGTCTACTTCATGTTGCTCGACTTTGTTTTCTACGCCGAGGGTTAAAGCAAACAGTGCCATACGAATTAATACGCCATTTTGTACTTGGCGGAATATAGCTAAATTGTCGTTACTGTTTAAGTCGTTATCAAGCTCATTAGCTTCTAAACGGCTATCGCGTGGCAGCGGGTGCATAAGCACGGAGTTTGGCTTACAGTGCGCGTTATAAATTGATTGGCTAATTCTAAAGCCGCCACGGTATTTATTGGCTTCTTCTTGTGAAGGGAAGCGCTCTTCTTGAATACGTGTTTGGTACACAATATCGGCTGCTAAGTTCCCTTCCATTTTGTTTACTAATTGTATTTTATGGCCTGCATTTTCTACCGCATCTAAAATACTCGTTGGCATTTGCAGGCCATCGGGCGCCACCATCGAAAATTTTACGTTTTTGTAATGGCACAATAATTTAGATAATGAATGTACTGTGCGGCCATATTTTAAATCGCCAACTAAGGCGATATGCATGCCATCAATGTTTTGATCAAATCGGTTGAGTTCACGTTCAATAGTAAGCAAGTCAAGTAGAGCTTGAGTAGGGTGCTCGTTTGGGCCATCGCCACCGTTAATTACCGGTACGGTACAACCGTCTGCAAATTCGCTTACCGAGCCTGCATCAGGGTGGCGCATAGCGACAGCATCAGCGTAAGCCGAAATAACACGCGCAGTGTCGTAAAGCGATTCGCCTTTAGCAAGTGCTGAGCTTTGCATGCCGGTTGTTTCGCGCACGCCACCGCCTAGTAAATTAAAGGCAGTACCAAAGCTTACACGCGTACGCGTGCTTGGTTCAAAAAACAAATTAGCTAAAATAGCGCCTTCTAGCACTGTTGTTTGCTTTTGTTTTTTAGCATAAGGCTCCATTTTTTTCGCTACTGCAAAAATACGCTCAATGCAGTCTCTGTCGAGTTGATTTACCGACAGTATATGTTCACCTTGGAAACTTAACATGGGGTTATTCCTAATCAATCAAAGGGGCGCGATAATCCATAAAAATGGGGCACGCAATCGCGCGTGTTATAGCAAGTATTGTAAATTGCAGCGCAGTTTAACATGCGCTACACAGCTTATAAATTAGGTTTTATTACCGCAAGCGCAACAATAATTAGCAGTGCAATAACTGGGAGCTCATTAAAAATACGATAAAAACGGTCCGTTTTGGTATTTCTGTCGTGTTTAAAGTCGCTCAGTAATTTAAAGCAGTAGCCGTGGTATAGATATAAAATAATGACCAGAACCAGTTTGTAGTGCAGCCACATGCTGTATCTAAACCACTCACGGCCATACTCTACAATAGTCAATACACCAAAAACGGCCGTTAAAATAGCAAACGGGGTAACAAAAAAGAGTAGCCGACGCTCCATTACTTTAAGCATTGAGTTACAGGCTTTTTCTTCGCTCATTGCGTGGTATACAAATAACCGAGGTAAATAAAAAATACCGGCAAACCAAGCAATCATAAAAAAAATGTGCAGTGTTTTATAAATTAGTAAAGCGCTCATAAGAATCCTAAAGTAGGCTGTTACGAATAGTTAAAATATTATTTATTTGATCCCAGCGTAATAGCCCCATTATTTGCTGATCATCTAGCAAGTTGTATACATACAGGGCGCCGCTGCGTTTATCTTTTAAAATATCAAAGGCATCAGCTAAGGTCGACTGGCTGCTAATGCCTTGTAAACTAATGTAGTTTATATTTATGTTTTCGCCCGACATCAGGGTAAGGTCGTACTCTGCTAGGCGATAGCCGTTTTCTTCATCGTAAACTATTAAAGGGGTTTGGCTGTCCATGGCGTCTAAGGTGTTTTTAATTTGCTCTTTATCGTCTGAATAAAGCAGTTTAAAGTCCTCATCCATATCATCCATTATACCCACTTTTTGTAGCGCCTCCGTTGCGGGCGATACATGATAAGGTAGCCCCTGAAAATCAAGCTGTTGCAAAAATATAGACCGATTGCCAAATACTTGCAGCGCCGTTACATAGGCGGTCGTTATCACTAACATGGCCGGTACAATAATCTCTGGCGAGGACGTAAGCTCCATCACAGTTGTTAATGCTGCTAACGGCGCATGTAATGTAGCTGCGAGTAATCCTGCCATTCCTAATACGCCGTATGTGCCTGCAATGTCAGCACCTGGGCTTATAAATTGGGCAAAAAATGCCATTAAAGTACCTGTTAATACACCTAGCCCAATAACGGGGCCTATTAAGCCACCCGGTATTCCTAGGCCAATGGCAAACAAGGTCGCTAGCAGTTTAGCTATTAAAATAGTGGTAAGTAGCTGCGCGTTTTCAGGCGATTCAACCGCAATAGTAATCGCACTCATACCCGAACCCATCGCTTGGGGCACTGCATAGGCAATAATACTCGCAATACAACCTGCAATGAGTAAACGAGGAAACATGCTTAAAGGTTTAAATGTTTTTATGATCAGCATTAAATTTTGATTAAAGCTATAGGCAATTGCCCCTAAGGCCATGCCACATAAAATTAAATATGGGTAATGCCAACCACTCAATGGCGTAATGCTAATAAGTGCAAGCTCTGAGCCTTCACCAAACACAAATTGGGTTGCTAATGCACCAGTTAGTGCGGCAAGCATAATTGGCACAAAAATATGCACTTTGTACTCACGTAGCACCACTTCCATTACAAAAATAACCGCAGCCAGTGGGGTATTAAACGAGGCCGCAATACCAGCGGCGACGCCACAGCCACTTAATGTACGCATGGCGTTATGCGGTAAATGAAGTTTATCGGCTAATATACTTGCGCCAGTGGCGCCCATATGAACAGATGGCCCTTCGCGGCCCACCGAAAAACCACTAATAAGTGCCAGTGCACCACCAACAAATTGGTTTACGGTGTTGTAAAGCGGCATTTGCCCGTAGTGGCGTTTAATGCGATGAATAACAAAAGGAATGCCTAATCGGTAGTGCTTAAAGCCAGTAAATGCAGCAAATGTAGCAATCAGTAGCGCAGCAATTAACGGCATTAAAACCCGTTCAAGAGTGGGGATAGTCGTAAAATTATCGGGAGTGTCTAAAAATAAGCTTTGAAAAAACAGAATTGTTAAGCGAAATAAAATAATAAAAAATGCAGCAATTAAACCAGCACTTACGCCTAATAAGCATAATTGCACAGAGGTTTTTGGTTTTGCTAATCGACGCCTGAGTTGCTCAAGCCACATGCTGTATTCTCCGCCACATTTTTTCAGCGAGCAGTTTAACAAAAGTGTGCAGGTAAGTCCTTGTGATTTTGCAATTTTAAACACTTATATTAACAAATATTACAGCAATCACTGAAAACACATTTTGCTATCGTATCGGTTAAAGCAATAGTTAAAAGCCTAAGATAGCACAAGAGATGTTTGACTATACTTGATTAAAACACTCGGGTATTAGATAATCACGCCATTGCGATATTGAGGGTTTTAAAATGTCTGAAGAATTACCAATAAAGTTCAGCGATGCAGCTGCTGTTCGTGTTAAACAGTTAATCGACGAAGAAGAAAATCCAGATTTAAAACTGCGTGTTTACGTAACAGGTGGTGGTTGTTCTGGTTTTCAATATGGTTTTACTTTTGATGAAAAAGCAAATCCTGGCGATTTAGAAATAGTTAAAAATGGTGTAACCCTGGTTATTGACCCAATGAGTATTCAGTACTTAGTTGATGGCGAAGTGGATTACACCGAAGGGTTAGAAGGCGCACGCTTTTTTGTATCTAATCCTAATGCAACGACTACCTGTGGGTGTGGTGCAAGTTTTAGCGTTTAAGCAATTTACGCTTAGCTATTAAAGCCGCGTTAGCGGCTTTTTTAATGCCTAAAATTCAATTGGGCTGTAATGGGTAAACTGCATTATTAATACAAAAAAGCCTAATACAAAAGCAGAAAAGGCAAGTATGTATAAAAAGCCTTTTTTACCTTGTTTAATGGGTACTCCGTAGTGACGTAAAAACAAAAACCATAAAAAGCATAGTAAAATAGGCAACAAAAATAAGACTCTAAACATACTTCCTCTTTAGTCCCTCAGTTAGGGAAAAACGTTATTTATGGGAACTTTTTTACCCTTACTGTTGTTTAAACATCAATACAGCAAGGTTATTCGCACGTTAATTTGTAACAAAGTGCTTTTATCTTACAATTAATTTTTTAGGAAAAAACCTAATATTTTTGGTACGTTAACTTAAATATTCAGCATAAGTAAAGGTTAGTGGTTGGGTGAATTTATGCAAACTATGTAATTAATTATTTAACCGAACTGTTAATAGTATATAATGTATCCAAGAGTGAGACGGGCAAAATTTCACTCTTAATAAAAATAAACCTATATCCTATTTTTGCGGGTTAGCACTGAATAGATTGGTAGGTTGAATAAGTAGCAATACCTTTGCTTATTTAAGCAATAGCTTGCTATTGAATAATGTAGTGGGTATCTGCTTATATGCCTCCAATCATTGTGTGACTACTGCTTTGACGGGTATGTCATATCATCTAGTAGGAGATGTAAAATGATGGGCAAGACTGTTTCTTCTGAAGAAAACGAAAAGCTAACTAAATGGCTTAAAACAAAACGCCATGAAAAGGGTCATACAATGCGTAGCCTGGCACAAGTGCTAGGAACACCTCACTCATTTATCGGTAAGATTGAAAATCAAGAACGCCGCTTAGATGTTATTGAGTTTGTACGTTACTGTAATGCACTTGAAGTTGATCCGCATGAAGCGCTAGGCTTAATTAAAGCGGATTAATATTGTTTTGCTTAGGGTGTTATAAGGGGCACTTGAACGGCCTAAGCAAATCACGTTAATGCAGGGATGCATTACATATTTTTATGGTAATTTTGCTCTAACTGATAGAGTTTATGCCTAATCAAATATAAAAACACCAGCGAAGGTATTACCATTAATGCCGTTAACACAAAAAATAATGCCCAATTTCCCATTAGCCAATCATCAATAACCACACCACTGTAACTTGAAAGCAATGTACGCCCTAAATTCCCAAGCGAAGCCAGTAAAGCATAATGTGTTGCACTAAATGCCCGGTCACATAACATCGATATAAATGCCACCATAGCTACTAACGACCAAGCCTGAGTAAAGCCGTCAATTACAATAGCAAAAGCGTATAAGCCTAAATTAGGGCCAACCAGCGCAATAGCCGAAAATGCTAAATTAGACCCCGCCATAGCTACACCACTTATAAATAGCCCTTTTACAATGCCGTACTTTTGATTGAACAAGCTGCCCACAAAGGTAAAAGCAATGGTGAGTACTGCAGTACCTACTTTTGAAAAAGTAGCTATATCGCTGTTGCTAAAGCCTATTTCTTTATAAAAAACAATCGACATACGCCCTAAAAAAGCTTCGCCTATTTTAAATAAGAAAATAAATGCTAATAAGGCAAAGGCTGTTTTAACCCCATTTTTAGCAAAAAAGGTTTTAAAGGGATCAACCACTGTAACGCCAAGCCAAGCTATCACCTTAGTAAAGGGCGTTTGTTTAATGCTGGCTAGTTTTTCAAGGTATACGCGCTCGAGCTCTGCGTGAACAGCTTCTCGGTTTGATTTAGGCTCTTTGGCAAACAACACGCCGCTCATTAGTATCAACATAACAGCGGCTAAAAAGTAATACACTTGTGGCCAATCTAAAGAGGGGATATCGGCCATGTAAAAAGGAATAGCCCCCAGTAATGCGTAACCTGTCCACCAACCCGATGTGGCCATAGCAGCAGCTGCAGTGGCTTTATGAGATTCGTTTTCGCTTAACGTGTCTATTCTAAAAGCATCAATTGCTATGTCTTGTGTGGCAGAGGCGACTGCGATGAGTAAACACAAGCCGGCGGCAATCGCTAAGTTTGCTTTTAAATCAAGCCCCGCTAAAAGCAGGGTGCCAATAAACATAAAGCTTTGGCAAAATAAAATCCAGCTGCGACGTTGCCCAAACCACTTGTACAATAACGGCAGTTTGGTTCTATCAATAAGCGGCGACCACATAAAATTAATGCTGTATGCGCCAAATACAATACCAAATAAGCCAATCATACTGCGGCTTAGGCCTTCGTCTTTTAGCCAAGCCGACATCACAGATCCAATCAGTACCCATGGAAAACCACTGCTCATACCAAATATAAAAATATTGATTAAACGTTTATCTTTAAAATACGAGAAATATTCGCTTACTGAGAGGGTTTTGCTCATAGGGCCTTCATTGGCGTTGGGTGCAACTTAGTTGCACCTCAGTGATTTATAATGGGGTTTGCTCAAGTACTTTAATATTTAAAATAACAACGGGCGTTTTTGGTACAAAGTCGTAGCCAATTTTTTCATTAAAGCCGGTTTCTACAGCCATAATTTTATCTAGCGTGTCGTAACCATTCATTACATTGCCAAACACGGCAAAGCCCCAATCTCTACCTGGGTTTAAATGATCGTTATCATCCATATTAAAAAAGAACTGGCGAGTTCCCGAATGCGGTTCACGGTCTTGATACGCCATAGCGATGCTGTACATATCATTTTTTAAACCGTTGCCACTTTCGTTAAATATAGGGTCGTTTTCGTGTAAGCCATCAAGGTCTTTATCGTAGCCACCACCTTGTATTACAAAGTCACGGTCGTTTTCAACATCACGTTCTACACGGTGGAATATACTGCCTTGGTAACTTTTATCCATTACGTAGGTTAAAAAGTTATTTACCGTAATAGGGGCTTTTGAGCGATCTAGCTCAACCACAATGCTACCCAATGACGTGACTATTTCTACACGCGGGAAAATATTGTCTTTTTGAACAAAGCGGCCTTCTTGCGCGGCAAAGGTGCTTACACTAAATAGTAGGCTTAAGCAGATTAAAAATCGTTTCATTGTTAACCTTCTAAAAATTCAATTAATTCTGGGTCCGATACAATGCGGGTTATAATTTGTTCCGTCAACTTATTGAGTTGACCTTCAATTTTGGCGCGATCGTGGCTCAGCGGCCCTTCTAAATTAGCACTGCCACGATACACTTTACTAAAATTGCTGGTAGAGCGAATGACCCGTACGCCTAGCTCAATGTGCGCTTCGCTGGTATGGCTCATGAGCTTTTCAGTCACCTTTGCTTGTAAGGCATGAATGTCTAGTTCAAAGCGGGTTGTTGCTAGGTTTGAAATACTTGCCCCGTTACGATTTAGCGCGCTATCTAATACGCTTTTAACAGAGGTTACAATATCTTGGCTGGCAAAGGTTTTGGTTTTGTCCGACTCAACAAGCTTAAGGGTGGCGCTATCACCACGTAAATCAATAACGCTGGTACTTAAACTGGCTGAAATAACGCTAATTTGGCCACTTTTATAAACCGGGTTTAGTATCACTTGGTTTGGCTGGTTACTGCATGCGCTAAACACCAGCATGGAGCAACAGGCTAAAATAAATTTAGTTAATTTCATTTTATAGCATCCCACTATTTTTAGTTGCGCTGAGCACTACAAACTTTTTGTTTGAACCTAATAGCTTACAGTTACCAAACATACGATTTAATTTATCGTGATAATCTAAATGACGATTACCAATAATACGCAGCTCGCCACCTTCTTTTAATGTATCTTTTGCTTGTTTAAACATTTGCCACGCAATGTGGTCGGTAACGGCTTGGGCTTGGTGAAATGGAGGGTTACACAACACCATATCCACACTGTCTCTTGCAAAGCCGGTTAAGCAATCGTTTTCTATAAATTGGCAATCATCAAATTTATTTGCTTGGTTAAGTTCTACATTTAAACGTGCAGATTCGACCGCCATGTACGACTCATCAACAAAGGTTACCGACGCATTTGGACAGCGTGATAACGTCATTAAGCCCACTACGCCATTACCACAACCTAAGTCGATAATACTTTTTGCTTTTGAGGTTTGCGGCAAGTAATTAAAAAAGAACCGCGCACCTATATCTAACGAATCGCGCGAAAACACATTGGCATGGTTCGTTATATTAAAATCAGTGCCTTCAAGCTGCCAACTTACCGGGAAGTTAGCTTCTTTATAACCGCCTTTTGCTGTACTTAATATTAAACGCGACTTTTTAACAGCCAAACTTGTTTTGGTTTCGCCAATAAATTGCTCAAACGCTTTTATAGTTGAGTTATGAATTTCCTTTGTTTTACCCGCGGCAATAACCGGTGTGCCTGGGGCAAGTACTTCACTCAACTCGCTTAATTGAAACTGTAAAAACCCGACGTTACGCGGTATTTTTATAAGTACTAAATCAACCTCTTCAGGCAGCGCAGATAAGCTATCTAACTGTGTAAATTGGGCTGTTGATAGTTTATTTTCTTTTAAATTATAGGCTGCAGCTTGGTGGCTAATATAAGAATCGTTAACTGAACAAACCGTTAATTCACTAAAATAACAGGCCAGGGCACCAAACGCGTCGTTTAAAATTAGTAATGAGCGACAATCAGGGTGATGTTCGTTAACATAATTGATAAGGTACTCGTCGGCCGAATCCCACGCTTGTAAACTGCGGTTTTTTTGATCCAAAGGGAAACGTTCAAGAGTAAATGTTTTATCGCCTAGCTGGGCTTGCGTCGTCATAATGGTTTGTTGATCAGTAATCTAATGTAGGTAAATTCTAACATGCAACGGCAAAACGCCAACCCCCAACAGTTACCAAACGGCTTTTCTTATCAAAGTAAGGCGCTTAGTGCGCAAAAAAGCCTCGATTTATTTTATTATTTACAAAAAAATCTTAATTGGCAGCAGCCTAATGTCACTGTGTATGGCAGAACAGGGCCCATTCCACGTTTGCAATGTTTTATGAGCGACTTAAATATTGAATATGGCTACTCACACAGTAAACAAATAGTAGAGCCGTGGGATGAGGTGCTTTTAGCAATGCGAAAACGTTTAGAGCGACATTTAAATAAGCCGCTTAATTCGTTATTAGTCAATTATTACCGTGATGGTAACGACACCATGGGCTGGCACAGTGATGATGAAATAGAGCTAGGCCCTGAGCCTACCATTGTATGTATATCGCTTGGTGCTGAGCGCGTACTCAAATTAAAACAAAAAGCCACCAATAAAGTCACCGACTTAAAACTACAAAGCGGCAGTTGTTTAGTGATGAGTGGGCATAGTCAGCGCGACTACCAGCACGCAATCCCCAAGCAAACAACGCTTGCTCACCCACGGATCAGCTTAACGTACCGCTTTATTGAGCACATTAAACAAAAGCAATTTAGTTAGTTAAATTAACTTGTTATAGTAGCTGCACAATTCAGTGACTAAATATGGTGTTTTAATGTCAATGCAACAACAAATTCAAGACAAGCTTAGTAGCGCGATTGCCTGTAAGCATTTAAACGTAATTAACGAAAGCCATATGCACAGCGCCGGTACTGAGTCGCATTTTAAAGTAATTGTGGTAAGCGAAGAATTTGCGGGTAAACGATTACTACAGCGCCACCGCCAAATTAACGAAGTACTAAAAGATGAGCTAGCAAATCATATTCATGCCTTAGCAATTCATACGTACACGCCAGATGAATTTTCAGAGCAAGGTGGCGAAGCACCTGACTCTCCAAATTGTATGGGCGGCTCAAAGCTAAATTAACCACACTGTAGGTTAGCCAATATAAATAGGGGTATTTGATCAGGTTTAACTGATCAGATCAGTGTTTTTAGTATTAGCCTTTAAACTAGCGCTAATTTTTATTGTAAAAGATATAGGATGATCAATGGTCATTAAGCCTAAAATTCGTGGATTTATTTGTACTAACGCACACCCTGTAGGATGTGCAGAGCATGTTCAAGAGCAAATTAACTATGTAAAACAACAAGGCGAATTAAAAGATGCGCCTAAAAATGTACTCGTAATTGGTGCATCTACTGGCTACGGCTTAGCGTCTCGTATTACGGCGGCATTTGGCGGTGGGGCTAAAACACTGGGTATTTTCTTTGAAAAAGAAGGTACAGAGCGTAAAACAGGTTCTGCTGGTTGGTACAATACAGCAGCATTTCAAGACGCTGCAGATGAAGCCGGGCTTTGGTCAAAAAATATTAATGGCGATGCGTTTTCTAACGAAATTAAGCAAAAAGCAATCGAGACAATCAAAGCAGATTTAGGCAAAGTAGACTGTATTATTTACAGCTTAGCATCGCCTCGTCGTACCGATCCAAATACAGGTGAGGTGTATTCATCTACACTTAAACCTATTGGCAGTGCTGTAACCACAAAAAATTTAAATACGTCAAAGCGCGAAATTGACGAAGTAACAGTAGAAGCCGCAAGCCAAGATGACATCGACAACACCATTAAAGTGATGGGCGGTGAAGATTGGGAAATGTGGATTGATGCATTAAAAGAAGCAGATGTACTAGCCGATAACTTTAAAACCACGGCTTATACTTATATAGGTAAAGAGTTAACGTGGCCAATTTACGGGCACGCAACAATAGGTAAAGCAAAAGAAGATTTAGACCGTGCAACTGCCGCAATTAAAGAATCGACAAAAGATTTAAATGGTCAAGCCTATGTGTCGTCTTTAAATGCTGTTGTTACTCAGGCAAGCTCTGCTATTCCTATTATGCCGCTATATATCTCTGCTTTATTTAAAGTAATGAAAGCCGATGGCACTTATGAAGGCACCATTGAGCAAATTCATGCTTTATTTAGCGAAAACCTATACGGTGAAAACCCACGCTTTGACGAGGGCGGCCACTTATTCCAAAACTACAAAGAGCTAGAAGACGATGTACAAGCACGTGTGCAAGCTGTTTGGGATAAAGTAGATACGAGCTCAATTGATGAGCTAACCGATTATGTAGGCTACCATAACGAATTTTTACGTTTATTTGGTTTTGGCATTGACGCTGTTGACTATGAGCAAGATGTAGATGCAGTGAAGCCAATTGCAAACATGATTGACTAAATCATACTTTGTAATTATAAAAAGTCGCTTATTGCGGCTTTTTTGCTTTTAGTGTTTTAGATATTTTGTGGCAGTTGGGTGCTTAGGCTACCACTTTGGTCTACCTTGATTTTTATTTAAAACACTTAACAAAACTAAATAAGCGTTTCTGTCGTATAATTTTCATAAATACACTCGCATAGTCGTACATAATGATGTTAAAATCGAAGCAATATGTGAGGAGTTTTACTGCGTTGCTTGTTTGATATTCCTAGCAAGTTGTTCTTTTGTACCTTGATATATCTTGGATAACTCAAGTGGCGACGTGGTTGATACGATTTTTCAGTTTCTTTCCGTTAATTAATGCAAGTGCGTATGATCAACATAAAAAAAGGTCTGGATTTACCCATAGAGGGCGCGCCTCAGCAAGTTATTCATGATGGTTCTGCCATCAAACGTGTAGCTGTGCTAGGTGAAGAGTTTATCGGTATGCGTCCAACCATGCATGTTCGTGTGGATGACCAAGTCAAAAAAGGCCAGGTACTTTTTGAAGACAAAAAGAACCCAGGCGTCCTATTTACTGCACCAGCTTCTGGTACAGTAAAAGAAATTAATCGTGGTGCTAAACGTGTGCTGCAATCTGTTGTTATTGAAGTAAACGGCAGTGAGCAAATCACCTTTGACTCTTTCAATGCAGATGAGCTTGCAAGCTTATCGCGTGAAAAAGCCAAAGAAGTACTTGTTCAGTCAGGTCAATGGACAGCACTTCGTGCTCGCCCATTTAGCAAAATAGCTGCGTTGGATGCAAATCCTAGCTCTATATTTGTAACCGCTATCGACACAAACCCTCTTGCTGCAGATCCTGCTGTAATTATTGCCGAAAATGCAGCTGCATTTGAAGCGGGTCTTGCTGTTGTTTCGCGTTTGACCGATGGCAAAGTATTTGTATGTAAGCAAGCTGGCAGTCAAGTTCCTAGCTCGTCTATCGCTCAAGTAGAAGTACATGAGTTCGGTGGCGTGCATCCAGCAGGCTTAGTTGGTACTCATATTCATCACCTTGATGCAGTATCTGTTAATAAACAAGTTTGGCATATTGGTTACCAAGACGTTATCGCGTATGGTCACTTATTCCTTACTGGTGAAATCAACACAGACCGTGTTATTTCGCTTGCAGGTCCTCGCGTTAAAAACCCTCGTTTAGTGAAAACACAACTAGGTGCTTCATTAGATGATTTAGTGGCAGGCGAATTAGAAGACGGTGATAACCGTGTTATTTCTGGTTCTGTTTTATCTGGCGCTATTTCTTCAGGTCCTCATGCATTCTTAGGTCGATACCACGTTCAAGTATCTGTTTTACTTGAAGGTCGCGAAAAAGAGCTGTTTGGTTGGATTGCACCAGGTAGTGATAAATTCTCTGTAACGCGTACATTCCTTTCTCACCTTGCACCGAGTCGTTTATTTAAAATGACAACGTCTACAGGTGGTTCAAAACGTGCCATGGTACCAATTGGTAGCTACGAGCGCGTAATGCCGCTAGATATTTTGCCAACCCTATTATTACGTGACTTAATTTCACGTGACTTAGACAGTGCAATTTCATTAGGCGCGCTTGAACTTGATGAAGAAGATTTAGCGTTATGTACCTTCGTTTGTCCGGGCAAATACGAGTATGGTTCTATCCTACGCGATTGCTTAACAACGATCGAGAAGGAAGGCTAAGAGATGGGTTTAAAGAAATTTTTAGAAGACATTGAGCCGCATTTTGAACCAGGTGGTAAACACGAAAAATGGTACGCCCTGTATGAAGCAGCCGCGACTATTTTTTACACGCCAGGTTATGTAAATAAAGGCGCAACTCACGTTCGCGATAATATCGACCTAAAACGCATGATGATTTTAGTGTGGATGGCGACGTTCCCAGCTATGTTTTTTGGTATGTTCAACATCGGTCATCAGGCCGCAGGTGCTTTAGCACAAGGTTTTGAACTAGCAAACTCTTGGCAGGTTGGCTTGTTCCAGTTATTTGGTGGTGAATTAACCGCTGAGTCGGGCTGGGGCGCTAAAATGTTCTACGGGGCATGTTTCTTCTTACCAATATACGCCGTTACTTTTGCAGTAGGTGGTTTTTGGGAAGTACTATTTGCTTCTGTGCGTAAGCATGAAGTTAACGAAGGTTTCTTCGTAACCTCAGTATTATTTGCACTTATTTTGCCTGCGACTATTCCTTTATGGCAAGTGGCATTAGGTATTACGTTTGGTGTAGTTATTGCTAAAGAAATCTTTGGTGGTACAGGCCGTAACTTCTTAAACCCTGCATTAGCGGGCCGTGCGTTCTTATTCTTCGCATACCCTGCACAAATTTCAGGTGACACAGTATGGACTGCAGTAGACTCGTTCTCTGGTGCAACTATGCTAGGTCAAGCGTTTGTTGGCACTCTTGATTACAGCAACATGGAGCTATGGTGGAATGCGTTTTACGGTTTCATTCAAGGTTCTGTAGGTGAGACATCTACGCTTGCTGTGCTTATTGGTGGCTTATTCTTAATTTACGTTCGCATCGCTTCTTGGCGCATTGTACTAGGTGTATTCCTAGGTATGGTGGCAACTGCATTCTTATTAAATGCGGTTGGCTCTGAGAGCAATCCTGTATTTGCAATGCCTTGGCATTGGCATTTAGTACTCGGTGGTTTTGCGTTTGGTATGTTCTTTATGGCTACTGACCCTGTATCAGCTGCATTTACCGATAAAGGTAAGTTCGCATACGGCGCGCTTATTGGCTTTATGGTAGTTATGATCCGTGTAGTAAACCCTGCTTTCCCAGAAGGCATGATGCTAGCAATCTTATTTGCTAACTTATTTGCTCCACTGTTCGATCACTTTGTAGTGCAAGCTAATATCAAGCGGAGGTTGGCACGTAATGTCTAGTAATAACGAATCAATCGGCAAAACGTTAACGGTTGTTGTGGCACTATGTTTAGTGTGTGCAATTATTGTATCGTTTGCTTCTGTACAGCTTCGTCCTTTACAGCAAGCTAATAAAACTCAAGATATTCAACGTAATATCTTAGCAGCAGCTGATATTGAAATCGCAAACTCTGTATCTGACACATTCGATGGCAAAATCGAAGCACGTGTTGTTGATATGGACACTGGCGAATTTGTTGAAGATGCTGATCCAAACTCATTTGATTTCGAAAAATCAAAATTCGACCAACAAAGAAGTTTTGCACTTAAAGCAGAAGGGATTAAGGACATCGCTGGTATTCAGCGTATGACTAAAAACTCGCCTGTTTACATCTCTAAAAAAGAAGATGGCTCTACAGATGCAATCATTTTACCTATCCAAGGTTACGGCCTTTGGGGTGTAATGTATGGTTTCTTAGCGCTTGAAAGCGATGGCGAAACAGTTAAAAACATCAACTTTTACAAGCATAGCGAAACACCAGGCCTGGGTGGCGAAATTCAAAACCCACAATGGACAGCTAAATGGCAAGGTAAAGAGTTACCTATTAACATTATGAAAAGCGGTGCTAGCAACGAACATCAAATTGATGGTTTATCAGGTGCTACACTAACTTCTAATGGTGTTGATCACACAGTTGACTTTTGGACTGGTGAAAACGGCTTTGGTCCTTTCCTTGCGAAGGTACGTGAAGGAGCGTTGAAATAATGGCTGATACTAAAGAAATGAAGTCGGTCCTATTTGGTCCGGTTTTAGCTAACAACCCAATCGCATTACAAGTACTTGGTATTTGTTCTGCTCTGGCGGTAACGTCTAGCTTAAAAAATGCCTTAATCATGTCAATTGCTTTGACATTAGTAACGGCGTTTTCTAGCTTGTTCATTTCAAGCATTCGTAACCACATACCTTCATCAGTACGTATTATCGTACAGATGACGATCATTGCTTCACTAGTAATTGTTGTAGACCAAGTGTTACAAGCATTCTCTTACGCTACGGCGAAAGAGCTTTCTGTATTCGTTGGCCTAATCATTACTAACTGTATTGTAATGGGTCGTGCTGAAGCGTACGCAATGAAGTCGCCACCACTTATGTCATTTTTAGATGGTATCGGTAATGGCTTAGGCTACTCAGTGGTATTACTTACTGTTGGTTTCATTCGTGAGCTATTTGGTAAGGGAACACTATTCGGTGTTGATATTATCCCATTAGTACAAGATGGTGGTTGGTATCAACCTATGGGTCTATTGATTTTACCACCGAGTGCATTCTTCATCATTGGTTTATTCATATGGGTACTTCGTACTTATAAGAAAGACCAAGTAGAAGCTAAAGCGTAAGGGGCAAGCAGTGGAACATTATATTAGTTTATTTGTAAAAGCGGTTTTTATTGAAAACTTAGCTTTAGCTTTCTTCCTAGGTATGTGTACTTTCTTAGCAGTATCTAAAAAAGTAACTACATCAATTGGCCTAGGTGTAGCCGTTATTGTGGTACTGGGTATTTCTGTACCAGTAAATAACTTGGTTTACCATGCCGTACTTGCACCGGGTGCATTAGAGTGGCTTGGTTACCCTGAAGCAGACCTTAGCTTTTTACGTTTCTTAACGTTCATTGGTGTTATTGCAGCACTCGTGCAAATTTTGGAAATGGCATTAGATAAGTTTTTCCCTGCACTTTACAACGCATTAGGTATCTTCTTACCACTAATCACTGTTAACTGTGCGATTTTTGGTGCGGTATCATTCATGGTTGAGCGTAACTATAACTTCGGCGAGTCTGTTGTTTATGGTGTTGGCGCTGGTGTTGGTTGGGCGCTTGCAATTACATTACTTGCAGGTATCCGTGAGAAAATGAAATATTCAGACGTGCCAGATGGCCTACGTGGTTTAGGTATTACCTTCATCACTGTTGGTTTAATGGGTCTTGGCTTTATGTCATTCTCTGGTATTTCACTGTAAAGGTAGCGAGGATAAATCATGAGTTATGAGATTTTCTTAGGCGTTGGTGTTTTCATCGCTATCGTTGTACTACTAGTTTTAGTTATCATTGGTGCTAAATCTAAGTTAGTTGCAAGCGGTGACATCATCATCGGTATTAATGGCGATCCAGACAAAGCCATTAAAACATCAGCAGGTAGCAAGCTTTTAGGCGCGCTATCTGAATCAGGTATTTTCGTATCATCTGCATGTGGTGGCGGTGGCTCTTGTGGTCAGTGTCGTGTACACATTAAAGAAGGTGGTGGCGATATCTTACCAACAGAACTTGATCACATTTCTAAAGGTGAAGCCCGTGAAGGCTGTCGTTTAGCGTGTCAGGTAAATGTTAAAAACGACATGGAAATTGAACTTGAAGAGTCAATTTTCGGTGTTAAAAAATGGGATTGTGAAGTTATCTCTAACGATAACAAAGCAACGTTCATTAAAGAGCTTAAGTTACAAATTCCAGATGGCGAATCAGTGCCTTTCCGTGCGGGTGGTTACATCCAAATCGAAGCGCCTGCTCACCATGTTAAATACGCAGATTTCGATATTCCTGAAGAGTATCGTGGCGACTGGAATCACTTTGGTTTCTTCGACCTGGAGTCAAAAGTAGACGACGAAACAATTCGTGCATACTCAATGGCTAACTACCCAGAAGAAGAAGGCATTATCATGCTTAACGTGCGTATTGCTACGCCGCCGCCAAGAAACCTAAGCCTACCATGTGGTAAAATGTCATCGTACATTTGGTCACTTAAAGCAGGCGACAAGGTAACTATTTCAGGTCCATTTGGTGAGTTCTTCGCTAAAGACACCGACGCTGAAATGGTATTCGTAGGTGGTGGTGCAGGTATGGCACCAATGCGTTCACATATCTTTGACCAACTTAAGCGTTTAAACTCTAAGCGTAAGATTAGTTTCTGGTATGGTGCGCGTTCTGAGCGTGAAATGTTCTATGTTGAAGATTTCGACGGCTTAGCAGCTGAAAACGATAACTTTGTATGGCATACCGCATTGTCTGACCCACAACCAGAAGATAACTGGGAAGGTTACACAGGCTTTATCCATAACGTACTTTATGAAAACTACTTGAAAGATCATGAAGCGCCAGAAGATTGTGAGTTCTACATGTGTGGTCCTCCAATGATGAACGCGGCTGTTATCGGCATGCTTAAAGACCTAGGTGTAGAAGACGAAAACATCTTACTAGATGACTTCGGTGGCTAACACCCATATCAAAACAGCTTAGTTTTGGTTAAAATACGGGCCTCGTCGCACTTTGTGCAACGGGGCTTTTTTTATTTTATTTTACATGGGCTAATTTAATGAACAGAGTAAGCAGTTCTCAAGGCGCTATCAGTATTTTTTTATTAACTATAATGCTATTTATCTCTGGCTGTGGGGCTGATAAAACACCTCAGGAGGTATTTTTAGAAGGCAAAACGATGGGCACCACCTATCATATTAAATACTTTGCCGACGATAAAAGCGTCGATGCCACTAAATTACAGCAGCAAATAGATACGCAATTGAAAGCGGTTAATCAGTCTATGTCTACGTATATCCGCGATTCTGAAATTAACACATTTAATAAATTACCCGCCAACCAGGTTATGCCAATTAGTGAAGACTTTAGGGCTGTGGTGAGCGAATCGATTCGTTTAGGTAAGTCGACCAAAACGCTCGATGTTACGATGGGCCCGTTAATAGATTTATGGGGCTTTGGACCTGATAAAAAACCAACTAAGCGCCCAAGTGATGAAGCACTTGCTGCAATGATTGAAAAAATTGGTGTAGATAAACTTAATCTTACTGAGCAGGGCCTTGCTAAAACAGTTGATGGTTTAGAGCTGTCGTTTTCGGCCACAGCGAAAGGGTATGGCATTGATAAAGTAGCGCAATTACTTGAAAGCCAAAACATTAGTAACTACATGGTAGAAATAGGCGGGGAGCTGCGCATTGGCGGTGAAAAGCCAAATAACCAAGATTGGAAAATCGCGATAGAGCAGCCAGATGCGCCACCAGGCGAGCGAAAAGTTCACCGTGTATTAGCGCCCGGTACGAATGGCATTGCAACATCAGGTGACTACCGTATTTTTTATAAAATGGATGGCGAAACTTACACTCATTTAATTGACCCAGTAACAGGCATGCCAATCAAACATGACTTAGTGTCGGTTACTGTATTACATCCTAGTGCAATGACCGCAGATGGCTTAGCAACCGCATTAACGGTTATGGGAATGGACGATGCTAAAGCATACGCTGAAAAGCACGATTTACCTGTGTACTTAATGGCTAAATCAGACAAAGGCATTGTGACTTACGCGAGCACTGCTTTTAAACCTTATTTGTAATATAATGGCGTTTAGCTAAAGCTTTATTCGTGCTAAACGCATATTACAACCGATTTTTTGAAATAGACTTCTCTCGCATCTATGTGGGTTTTGGGTGTATAATTTAGCGGTCGCTCAACAATGTTTGAGCATAATTTATTGCTGATCAATAGGGGCTAAGCAATGTCACTTTTTCTTCTTACATTTGGTTTATTAATTTTAATCGTGATAGCTATGGCTGTTGGTATGATCGTGCAAAGAAAATCTATGGCAAGTAGTTGCGGTGGATTAGGCTCGGTAGGTATTGATAAAGCCTGTGATTGTGACGATCCATGTGATAAGCGTAAAAAGCGTATGGCTAAAGAGCAAGCCTGGAAAGAAAACCAAATTATTTAAGCAGTAGCTTAATGACAAAAAGCGCCATATGGCGCTTTTTTTGTACCTGTATATTTAGTGCTCATATCGTCTTTTAATTAAACACAACCTTAATGTATTAGACCAAGGTCTATAGTTTAGTTTTTTTCACCTATTAGGTTTATTTTTCTCGTTTGTCAAATTGGAGCTAACACTCTAAAGTTTAACCATAGACACAGAGCAAGGCTCCAGTCATAAGTTTGAGGCATAAAGTTAGCCTCGCTTAAAAGAATCTTTATATTGTGTGTGAAGATGTTGTCAGTGTGAAAGGCAACTCAAGGTCGGTGGTGACTTAGGTAGAGAAATATTATGTCACGAAAAATCGCACTCAGAGGGACCCCACCTGATGTCTCTTGA
>NZ_PNCY01000020.1:0-21129 GCF_005887105.1 Pseudoalteromonas sp. S2893
TAAGCTGTAAGCTGTAAGCAAAATTTCAAACGCTAATTAATAGCTCGCAAGATAAAATGAATAGTAAGAACTATTCAACAAAGCAAAATAAAATTGGCCTATAAATGGCCTGAAGTTAGGTATTTTAATGGAAAATTTTTTTCTTGATATAACCACTGCGATGCAAAGTCAACAGTGGTTTTATTTAACCACCGTTGGCTTAGTTAGTTTATGTGTAGGTAGTTTTTTAAATGTAGTTATTTATCGACTGCCGTTAATGATGCAGCGAGAATGGCAAAGTGAATGCAGGTTACTATTAGAAGATGAGCTAACAACCAAACCTACACAAGCCAGTAACAGTGAGCCATTTAATTTAGTAAAACCTAATTCTACCTGCCCTAAATGCAAAACCGCCATTAAGCCTTGGCAGAATATTCCTATTATTAGTTGGATTGTACTTAAAGGTAAATGTGCTAATTGCAGTAACCCTATATCAGCGCGTTACCCGATAGTTGAAGCCATTACCGCACTATTAAGTTTAGTTATTGCCTACAGTTTTGGGGCTACTGAAAACGCCCTTTTATATATTTTTGTTACCTGGATTTTAGTGGCGCTCACCTTTATTGATATTGACCACATGCTACTGCCTGACCAGCTCACTTTGCCTTTAGTATGGCTTGCGCTTATAGCCGCTGTAATGGGTATAACAATAAGCCCTGGCGATGCGATAGTAGGGGCCGCATGCGGCTATTTAAGCCTGTGGAGTGTGTTTTGGTTATTTAAGCTATTAACCGGTAAAGAAGGCATGGGCTATGGCGATTTTAAGTTACTGGCCGTATTTGGCGCACTGCTTGGCTGGCAGTCACTATTAACCATTATTTTGCTTTCAAGTGTGGTGGGCGCCATTATTGGTATTGCCCTTTTAAGTATCCAAGGTAAAGACAAAGCAACCCCTATCCCATTTGGCCCCTACTTAGCTATCGCGGGTTGGATAACCCTGCTGTGGGGCGCTCAAATTCAAGCTGCGTATTTTAATTTAATTGGTTATTAGTATGAATGAGCCAGCAACTAAAATAAACAATTGGGTATTGGGTTTAACAGGCGGTATTGGCTGCGGTAAAACGGCTGTTAGTAATATGTTTGAAGAACTGGGTATTTGCGTTGTTGATGCCGATATTATTGCCCGCCAAGTAGTGGCCCCTAATAGCACAGGGCTAAATGCAATTATTGAACACTTTGGCGAGGGTATTTTACTACCCGATGGCACATTAAACAGAGCAGCGCTGCGCACTAAAATATTTACCAACAATGATGATAAAGAGTGGCTTAACGCACTATTACACCCGCTTATTCGGGAGAAAACACTCACCGATTTAAATAATGCAAGCAGTGCTTATGTTGTATTGGTTGCACCATTATTGTTTGAAAATAAACTTAACAAATACTGCAACCGTACTTTATTAATTGATGTACCACAGTCTGTGCAGATTGAACGTACTATAAAACGCGACAATATTAGCCTTGAGCAGGTAAATAGCATTATAGCGTCACAAATGCCACGGGAAGAAAAACAACAAAAAGCCGATGATATTCTAAATAATGACCGCGATTTATCACTTGTTCATGCAGAACTTGTTGTTCTTCATAAAAATTACCTACAATATGCAGTATAAAATACAACTAATGCCCCTTAATGCGGTCATAACAACATAAACTCGTAATTTGGTTAGCAAAAAAGGTGTTGATAAGCACGACGAATTTAATCACCTGCTTTTTTCTGATAAATTGTTAACTATTGAAGGACTAAAATAGGTGCGCAATGAATATTAACTCACCGTTATTAAGAAAATTTATAACGCTTGGCCGCATTGATGCCGATACCGTAAAAGCAAAACAGCAAGAGTTTGCCTCAACCGCTGAGCTTATATCTAAATGTGGAAAAATTGACAGCAACGACTTAGCTGAACAATGTATAGACTTATTTCGCGTACCGTATTTTGATTTAAAAGACTTCGACCCTGCACAAATCCCCGAGGACTTAATCAAAGAAAAACTAATACGTAAACACCATATTTTACCGCTGGTTCAAAAAGGCAGAAAAGTATACATTGCCGCCTCAGATCCAACTGACTACGGTGCCTTTGAAAACTTTGAATTTAGCACCGGCTTATCGTGCGAAATAGTCGTGGTTGACTATATTCAGCTGGATAGCAAAATTGAGCAACTACTTGATGCTGCAGGCAGCTTAGATTTAAGCGCCGATGAATTTAAAGAGTTTGCCGACTTAGATACTGAAGGCCCTAAAGAAACCACACCTAAAGATGATGATAAAGACGATGCGCCAATCATTGTTTATATCAATAAAATTTTAATGGATGCCATTAAAAAAGGCGCTTCTGATTTACACTTTGAACCTTACGAGCACAAATACCGTATTCGCTTTCGTATTGACGGTATTTTGCATGAAGTTGCCAACCCACCCAATACATTAGCAAGTAAGCTATCGGCGCGTATCAAAGTAATGTCGAGGCTCGATATTGCTGAAAAACGTAAACCACAAGATGGCCGTATTAAATTAAAAATTACCGAGCGTAAAAGCATCGATTTTCGTGTAAGTACTATGCCTACGTTATGGGGCGAAAAAATAGTAATGCGTATTCTTGATTCATCAAGCGCTATGCTAGGTATTGATGTATTAGGTTACGAAGAGGATCAGAAAAAGCTTTATATGGATGCGCTTGGGCAACCGCAAGGCATGATACTAGTTACCGGCCCAACGGGCTCTGGTAAAACCGTATCGCTTTATACCGGTTTAAATATACTTAACCAGCCAGAGCGTAACATTAGTACCGCCGAGGATCCGGTTGAGATAAACCTTGAAGGGGTTAACCAAGTACAAATTAACCCGAAAGCCGAAATGACCTTTGCTAACGCCCTGCGTGCATTTTTACGTCAAGATCCAGATGTAGTGATGGTAGGTGAAATACGTGACCTAGAAACCGCAGAAATTTCAATTAAAGCGGCGCAAACAGGTCACTTAGTGTTATCTACACTACATACCAACTCAGCACCCGAAACCATAACGCGTTTATTAAATATGGGCGTGCCTGCGTATAACGTTGCAAGCTCTATAAGTTTGATTATTGCCCAGCGCTTAGCTAGGCGTTTATGCCCTAAGTGTAAAACCCCAGAAACACTGCCAGCAGAAGAATTGGCTCGTCAAGGATTTAGCACAACACAAATTGAAGATATGACACTATACGCACCCAAAGGCTGCGAAAATTGCACCGATGGTTACAAAGGCCGTGTGGGTATTTACGAAGTAATGCAAATTACCCCTGAAATTGCACAAATTATTATGCGCGGTGGCAACTCGCTCGAAATCGCAGAGGTATCGCTACAAGCTGGGTTTAATAACTTGCGATTATCGGGTTTACGAAAAGCCGCCGATGGTTTAACGTCTCTGGCTGAAATTAATCGCGTAACCAATATGTAAAAGTGATAGCCCTAATTAGGGCTAAAACACATTGTAGAGAGTAAAGTATGCCAACAATTGTTAACTGTCCAACCTGTAAAAACAAAGTTGAATGGTCACAGCAAAGCCTACATCGTCCTTTTTGTTCTAAGCGTTGTCAGCTTATTGATTTAGGTGAATGGTCTTTTGAGAACAATAAAATATCAACGCCTATTACCTCGGCTAACCAAATTAGCCAAGATATGATTGAAGATATTGAAGAGATGATGGCAAAAAACGATGACGACTTTTTTAAATAAGCGTTTTTCACCCTCTTAAACGACAAAAGCCAGCATTAAGCTGGCTTTTTAGTGTGTAATCTATAAATTAGTCTCTTTGCTTACGGTGTTTTTTACCCATACGCTTTTGCATTTTTGCAAACTTTTCTTGCTGCTCTGCGTTAAGTACCTGCATTACTTGATGCTGTGTTTTTAGCTTAATTAAGCCAAACTCAGTGCCTTTTTCGTGGCGTGCAGCTAATAGCTCTTTTGCAGCGTTTTCGTCAAATGTTGGTGCGCTAAGTAGAGCATCCATTTTCTCTTTTTGAGCCTTGCGCTGTGCTTTACGGGCTTCTTTATCATCGCCGCGCAGTGCTTTCATCTGTGTTTTTTGCGCTTCAAAAATAGCTTCAAGCTTAGTTTGCTGTTCTTGCGTTAAATCAAGCTTGTCGGCACCGCGCTCAGATAATAAAAAACGCGCTTGAGAATGGCCTTGCTTATCGTGCATGCCGCCTTTTGCTAATACGCTACCGGCGCCAAGTGTAGCCGTTGCTAGACCACAAATAAGTACTAATTTTGAAAGTGTATTTACTTTAGTCATAATCATCACCTTAATATTGGATGGATTGAATTTGGTTGTGGCTGCTTAGCCAGTGAGTTAACTATACCTCTTGCAACGCAAAGTAACGCAAAGCAGTGTAAAGGTTGTGTAAAGATTCACTTTTGCACAATTTAAGAAGTAAAATAACCATATAGAAATTGCCTAAGGGTTTGAAATGAAGCTATTAATGATTGATGACGACACCGGTTTGTGCGAACTACTTACTGAATATTTAGCCGCGCAAGGTTTTGACGTACAAAGCGTTCACGATGGTGAGCAAGGTTTAAAGCTTGCTCTATCAAATGACTACGCGCTGATATTGCTTGATGTCATGCTCCCCACCCTTGATGGCTTTGAAGTACTTAAACAACTTAGGCAAACAAAGCTAACACCGGTTATTATGCTTACTGCAAAAGGCGAAGACTTTGACCGCATTTTTGGCTTAGAGCTAGGCGCAGACGATTACATACCCAAGCCCTTTAACCACCGTGAGTTACTTGCCCGTGTAAAAGCCATTACCCGCCGTATAGAGCACATAAATAGCCTAAACGTTGCAACGCCTAGCAAAATGAATATAAATGGCATTACAGTTAATTTGGCAGCCCGAGAGGCCGCTATTAACGAGCACACCCTCACGCTTACTGGCACAGAGTACGAAGTACTGGTGTTATTAATCAAAAACGCCGGCGAAGTTGTCAGTAAAGAGCAAATAAGTGAAGAAGTATTAGGCAGGCGCTTAGCTTCGTTCGACCGCTCAATTGATATGCACGTTAGCAATATTCGAAAAAAAATAGCTGAGCATATTCAAGGCGAGCGAATAAAAACAATGCGAGGTACAGGTTATGTCTTCATCCAAGGTGAGTAATAAACATTACTTTGCATGGCTAAAGCACCCTCGACATTATTTATTTTTTAAAATATTTATTTGGTTTTGGCTAACAATAACAGGCACAGTGGCTGCGCTTATATTTTTAAGCAACATTACGGCAATTAATGCAGTAAGCACCGAGCCTTTGCGTGGGCCAATGAAAAAAAACCTAATTTATACTGCTAAAAGCATTGAGCGAAGCGCCACTAAGCACAAACGCACCCTTGCTGATGTTTTATCGCACCCTAGGCTTTCAAAACGAAAAATTTTATTTTTAGGCGCGGCACAACCCGAAGACGCATTAAGCAATAAAGAGATCCCCGCTGAAATAGATTTAAACTTACTTAGCTTTAGTCAAAACTTGGCGCCACAGGTCATTTTTACCGAAAAATACCAAGCTTTCGGCCCTGTTAATATTAGCGTGCCAGAGGGGCAGTTTTACCTCTACGAAATAGACATTAACCACCAACCTCCTTTGCTCATGCGCTTCAAGTTAATGCCGAATTGGATGAAAGTACTCGTGGCTATTTTTGCCTCTTTAATCCTGAGTTTTATTTTTAGCCGCAATTTAATCGCCCCAATTAACAGCCTTAAAAAAGCAGCTATAAAACTTTCATCTGGCGATTTGTCAGCGCGAGTTGCCATACCTGCAAGCAGAAAAGACGAGTTAGGGGTACTTGGGCGCGACTTTAACAGCATGGCTAATCAGCTTGAGCAACTTATTAGTGCCCAAAAGCGCTTACTGGCTGATATATCTCATGAATTACGCTCCCCGCTTACGCGTTTAAAAATGGCAACAGGCCTTGCACAAATGCAAGCCAACGAGGCAAGCCAATCGTATTTATTACGTATAGAAAAAGAAGCAAACCAGCTTGATAAAATGATTGCCGACGTACTGCAAGTGTCGCGTTTAGAAGCGCAAAGCCAAACACTGTCACTACAAAAGCAATCGTTAAAAGATATAGTAGAGCACGTATTAAACGATGCGCAGTTTGAAGCAAAGCAAAATACTAAAACACTTACTTTTAGTGGCAATGCCGATGTAATGCTAAGCTGCGATGAATCATTAATTGCCAGCGCACTCGAAAACCTATTACGTAACGCAATAAAATACGCGCACAGCAACATTAGCTTTAACGTACACTATAACAACCAAATCTATATAGAGATTTGCGACGATGGCCCTGGCGTTCCAAATGAGCAACTGAGCAAGCTTTGTGAGCCCTTTTTTAGGCAATCAGACGCTCGCGACAGAGTAAGTGGCGGCACAGGGCTTGGCTTAGCTATCGCTAAAAATGCTATTATTGCCCACGGCGGTAGTTTAGCGCTATCTAATAAAGAAAAAGGCGGGCTTTGTGCCAATATCACCCTGCCACTAATTAAAGAGTAAGCATGTTTTACAGTACCGAATCAGCGCTTGAAAGTAACCAAGCACGCATTAATCACTTTTACGAAAATGTACTTAATAAAAACTATTTTAATGCATCTGAAGGTAAACTGTTTTTTGCTTACGCAGTGCCAGAAACAGCTAACACTGCCATAGTAATTAGCTCTGGGCGCATAGAAGGGCTTGAAAAATACAAAGAGCTGCTGTGGGAGCTTTACACTAATAACTATGCGGTATTTATAGCCGACCACCAAGGGCAAGGCCGCTCGTATCGACCGTTAAAAAATAAGCACAAAGGGTATGTAAAACGCTTTAGTGACTACAGTGCCGACTTAGATTTATTTAATCAACATATTGTAAATAAGCACTGGCAAGGCAAAAAAATATTATTAGCCCACTCTATGGGCGGCGCTATAGCGTACGATTATTTTGCAAATTACCCGCATACTTTCAGCGGTGCGTTTTTATCAGCGCCCATGTTTGATATTTACACTAAAGGTATTCCTAAACCGGTGGCTAAATTTATAGCCCGCGCCGCCACAAAGCTCGGTTTTGGCTACAGTTATGCGCTAGGGCAAAACGATTACAACCCAGAAGAATTTGCGCTTAATACCTTAACCAGCAGCCAAGTGCGGTACAACCTATTTAGGCTCACTTATCAGCAACAGCCTCTTTTAC
Organism: Pseudoalteromonas sp. S2893; assembly: GCF_005887105.1. Lineage (NCBI taxonomy): Bacteria > Pseudomonadati > Pseudomonadota > Gammaproteobacteria > Alteromonadales > Pseudoalteromonadaceae > Pseudoalteromonas > Pseudoalteromonas sp. S2893. The sequence continues at coordinate 7,246 of NZ_PNCY01000020.1, forward strand.
AGTTAGGCGGCGTTACATATGGCTGGTTAAATGCAAGCTTTGCTTTTATGTCTGCCGTGGATACCCACACAATCAACCTCCCTATTTTTATTGCCAGCGCACAAAACGATGAAGTGGTTGATAACAACGCGCAACAAAAGCTCGTAAATAGGCTCCCTAATGCCGAGCTGAAAAGCTTTGCTGAGGCTAAACACGAGTTATTGTTTGAACGCGACGAAATTAGAAAACCTATGCTTATGCGCTTGTATCAGTTTTGTTCTTCGTTTGATACTTAGGTACCACCGAAAGCGGATCTAGATGAATTAAAATATCAACCTCAGAGTCAAAGCGCTCGGCAAGCGCCTTTTCTACATCGTCAGCCACATTGTGGGCACGTATTAAACTTAAATGATCATCAAGCTCTAAGTGCATTTGCATAAACTTAATTTTACCGCCTTGGCGAGTGCGAATATCATGTACACCGTGTACATCTTTATGTGCGTTAGCAATATCTAAAATACTTTGCTTTTCGTCATCTGGGAGTTCTTTATCCATAAGATGATCGGCACTCTCACACGCAATATCCCAACTGTTATAAAGTAAGTAACCGGCAACGCCTATGGCAAACAGCGGATCTGCGTATAACACCCCATAGTACGAGAGCAAAATAGCAAGTAATACCGCGGCATTTAAAATTAAATCCCCTTTGTAATGCACCGAGTCTGCTTTAATAGCGATGGATTCGGTATGCTTAACCACTTTGATCTGAAAAAACACAATCACTAACGTACAAGCAATAGCAAATATACTCACCCACACACCTAACAGTGAATGACTAAGCACAATTGGGTTAAATAATCGCTCAATACCATGAAACGCCAATAAGCACCCCGACCCTGCTATAAACGCAGCCTGGCCAAGTCCGGCTAGGGCTTCTGCTTTGCCATGACCAAAACGGTGATCGTCATCTGCTGGGCGCAGTGCATACCCTAGCACTAAAAAGCTCATGGCCGTGGCGGTAATATCCATTAATGAATCGGTTAATGAGCCAAGCATAGAAGCTGAACCCGATGCCAACCATGCCCAGGTTTTAGCGGCTATCATTAAGCTAACCATAACCATGGTAACTATGCTTGATGTTTTAACCCAAAATTCGTAACTACGGTGATGCACGTTAATATTCACTACTTGCGGTATTCAATGGCGCGAGTATATCATTTTTTTTACCGGTTTCGTGTATACTGCCACTCGTCAAATTATAGATTAATAGAAAGGCGCATTATGCTGGATATCGTTTTATATCAACCTGAAATTCCACCAAATACAGGAAATATCATACGCTTGTGTGCAAACACAGGTTACTCATTGCATTTAATTGAGCCATTAGGTTTTGAGTGGGACGATAAGCGAGTAAAACGTGCCGGGCTAGATTACCACGAGTTTAGTAACGTACAGCGCCATGCCTCGTTTGAAGCCTACCTTGAAAAGTGCCAACCTAAAAAAGTGTATGCATGCACCACTAAAGGCAGCCAGTTTCATCACGAGGCCAGTTACCAAGCAGGTGATTGCTTAGTATTTGGACCCGAAACTCGCGGTCTCCCCGATGAGATGATTCAAGCGCTGCCTAACGATCAGCGTGTGCGCATTCCTATGCAGCCCAATAGCCGTAGTATGAACCTATCTAACGCTGTGGCGGTATTTGTTTATGAATCATGGCGCCAGCTAGGCTTTCCTAACGCGCAATAAGCACCTTGTACCAAACAATAAAAAACCGACATAGCGTCGGTTTTTTTAATAGCACAGTATGTTCATGCTTTTAATAAAGTGGGCATTATATGCTCACTTTATTCAGCGCGCTGCTCTCGGCCTAATAGTGCCATGGCGGCTTCTTTCATATCTTTATTTTCATAAAGTACTTTATAAATTTGCTCAGTAATGGGCATTTCTACACCGGCGCGTTGTGCTAATAAATACACTTCTTTTGTGTTTCTAAAGCCTTCAACAACTTGCCCGATAGACTCAATAGCAGCATCAACCCCTTCACCTTTACCTAAAGCCAAACCAAAGCGACGGTTGCGCGATTGATTGTCGGTACATGTTAAGATTAAATCGCCAAGTCCAGCCATACCCATAAAGGTTTCTTGCTTTGCACCTAAGGCACACCCTAAGCGCGTTAGCTCAGCTAAGCCGCGAGTGATCAGTGCAGTACGTGCATTAGCACCAAAGCCCACCCCATCAGACATACCAGCACCAATGGCTATTACGTTTTTAACCGCGCCACCTAACTGAATGCCAATAAAGTCATCGTTGTTGTACACGCGGAACGAGCGCCCACAATGGAGTAAATCTGCAAGTTGTTGCGCAAACTCCGTTGAGGTAGACGACACCGATATAGCGGTAGGTAGCCCCATTGCCATTTCTTTTGCAAAGGTTGGTCCTGATAAAACCGCAAGCGGCATTTCATCACCTAGTTCCTGCAGGGCAACCTCTTGTAACAAGCGACCAGTATTTGGCTCAAGCCCTTTTGTTGCCCACGCAACTTGCGCACCTTCAACCAGCGCAGGTTTAATTTGCTGCAATGTATCTGCAAAGGCATGGCTTGGCACAACCACAAGTACAATGGCACTGCTGGCTACGGCTTGTTGTAAATCGGCTTGTAATAAAAGAGTGCCGGGGAATGGTACATCAGGAAGGTAACGTTGATTTTTCCGCTCAGCTGCAAGCGTGGCAACGTCATCGCTATTGCGACCCCAAAGTGTCACTTGGTGACCATTTCGGGCTAAGCAAATAGCAAGAGCGGTGCCGTAAGACCCCGCTCCTAATACAGTAACAGCTGAAGTTGCTGTACTCATAAATTATGCGTCTGCTGAAACCTGCTCAGCTTGCGCAGTACGTTGTTGCATGTATTGTGCAAATAACGCATCAAAGTTCACTGGCGCAAGGTTAAGCTGTGGGAAAGTACCACGGTTAACAAGATTAGATACGGCTTCACGCGCGTATGGGAATAACACGTTAGGGCAGTATGCACCTAGCATATGTGCTAGTTGTACTTCTTCAAGCTCACCAACTGTAAAAATACCGGCTTGCTGAATTTCACATAAAAACGCAGTTTCTTCACCGATAGAAGCAGTAACCGTTAGTGCTAAAACCACTTCAAACACACCTTCGTCTAGCTTATTAGAGCGCGTGTCTAGGTCTAGTTTAACTTCTGGCGTCCATTCTTTTTGAAAAATCGCAGGCGAGTTAGGCGTTTCAAACGATACATCTTTAGTGTAAATACGTTGAATAGTAAATTGTGCGCCACCTTCTTGTGCTGCTGCGTTTGGATTTTCTTCGTTCATTGTGCTTCCTACGTGTTAGTTTTTATAATTAAAATTAAGCATTTAGCTTAGCGTCAAGTTTACCTTGCGCTTCAATAGCCATCATGTCGTCGCAGCCACCGATATGTTCATCATTAATAAAAATTTGCGGTACTGTGCTTGCACCACCTGCTTTAGCAATCATTTCATCGCGAAGCTCTGGTTGAACACCAATATCAATATTTGTGTACTCAACGCCTTTACTGTTTAAAAGTGCAAGAGCACGTTGGCAAAATGGACAGTACGCTTTGGTGTATAAAACAACATTACTCATAATAAATCCTCTATCGGTACTACTAAACTGATTAGCGACCTGTTGTAGTTGGAAGGCTGGCAGATTGCCACGACCCCATACCACCTGATAATACATAAACCGATTCAAAGCCTGCTTTATGCATTGCATTAGCAATACCTTGAGCAGTCATGCCTGTGGCACATACTAGTATAATGGGTTTGCTCTTGTGCTTTTCAAGGCTTGAAAAGTCAGATTGTTTTGCTTTTTCAGGGCTTAAGTGTTCAGCACCCGCAATACGACCTGCGTTAAATTCTTTTTGAGCGCGAATATCAACTACTTTGCCATCTTCACGATTAATAAGAAGTGTTAATTGCTGTGGGTTTATTTCTCTCACTGCTGAAAACTTACTCTTTATCCAGCCGCTTACAATAAGGAATACAATACCAACCCAAGCTAGGCTTAAAATAGGATGATTTGTAATAAATTCAATATATTGATCCATTCTACTTCCACTATGAAATTATGTTCTAAACCTAGGACGTGTTGGCCTTTGTGGATTGAAATTTATTCAATCTAGGGGCGATTAAATCGCGGCGCGAGATTTGTAACCTAGTGGGCTAAGTAAAAACCAAGCAAAGCTTCCGCGTCCTGCTCACGCCCCTTACCTACATCCATGTAGGCAACAAAAAGGTAATAGCCCCTAGAAAGAACCCAACGGGCAGCGCATGTTTGGTATTTATGCTACGTTATCGCCTATTTATGGGGAATAACCACACTTCATAGGCTCTGCCTTACCTAAAAACCAAACATACTGCTGCAAATTCAGCCACCAAAGTGCAACACGCCCTAATATTCTAGGTATTTTGTACTTTAGCCACGCAAGTATACCCAAACCAAGTTAAAATGCGAGTTTGCTGCGCTTTAAAAACACATAAAGCGCCCCATATATGAAAGTAAGTAAAAAATTTAATATCTTGTTCTCAGTGCTGATTCTGGCGCTAAAACACGGTATGCTAAAACTAACCAGATAACCTTTTCGGTGCACAGTGCCCATCAACAGGTGCTAATTTTCAGGAGCTATTATGACAGAGCATAAAAAACCACTGGTATTAATGATTTTAGACGGTTGGGGATACCGCGAAGATGAGCAAAGCAATGCGATTCTTGCAGCCAACACCCCCGTTTTAGACAACCTATGGGCAACCCGTCCACGCACATTAATTTCAGGCTCAGGTTTAGATGTAGGCTTACCTGAAGGGCAAATGGGTAACTCAGAAGTAGGCCATGTAAATTTAGGTGCTGGTCGTGTTGTTTATCAAGACTTCACTCGCATTACCAAAGCAATCAACGATGGCGAATTTGACTCAACTCCTGCACTTGTTGAAAACATCGATAAAGCAGTCGCTGCAGGCAAAGCCGTGCATATTATGGGTTTATTAAGCCCAGGTGGTGTTCACAGCCACGAAGATCATATTGTCGCGAGTATTCAATTAGCCGCTAAACGCGGTGCAAAAGTAGTATATTTTCATGGCTTTTTAGATGGCCGTGATACACCACCGCGCAGTGCTAAAGCATCAATAGAGCGTATAGAAGCCTTATTTGCCGAGCTTAATTGTGGCCGCTTAGCGTCTCTTGTGGGGCGTTATTACGCCATGGACAGAGACAACCGTTGGAACCGTGTAGAAAAAGCCTACAATGTAATGGCATTAGGTGAAGGCGAATTTAATTATGCCGATGGTGTATCGGCATTAGAAGCCGCCTATGAGCGCGACGAAAACGATGAGTTTGTAGCACCAACCACCATTACGCCACAAGGCACTGAAGCAGCACAAATTAATGATGGCGACACCATCATCTTTGCTAATTTTAGAGCCGACCGCGCCCGTGAAATCACCCGTGCCTTTGTAGAGCCAGGCTTCGATGGGTTCGAAAAGAAAAAATCACCACAGTTAAGCGCATTTGTAATGATGACAGAATACTCAGCCGATATTGATGCCCCTGTCGCGTTTGGTCCTACGCCACTGGTAAACGTATTAGGTGAATGGCTTGAAAAAAATGGCAAAACGCAGCTACGTATTTCTGAAACAGAAAAATACGCTCATGTTACGTTTTTCTTTAGTGGCGGACGCGAAGATGAATTTGAAGGCGAATCACGCGAATTAATTCCTTCTCCACAGGTTGCCACTTACGACCTTCAGCCAGAAATGAATTCAGAAATGCTAACCGACAAACTTATTGAAGCTATTAAAAGCGGTAAGTTTGATGCCATTATTTGTAATTACCCGAATGGCGATATGGTGGGTCACTCTGGTGTGTTTGAAGCCGCGGTTAAAGCCTGTGAAGCTGTTGATGCATGTATAGGCCGCGTGGTAGAAGCGCTAGATGAGTTTGGTGGTGAAGCGCTTATCACAGCCGATCACGGTAATGCAGAGCAAATGGCAAATACTGCCACGGGCCAAGCTCATACCGCTCACACTAGCGAGCCAGTGCCATTTATTTATGTAGGACGCGATGCAACGCCAAGTGAAGGCAAAGCATTAAGTGATGTAGCACCTACTATGCTACACCTTATGGGCATGGAGCAACCAAGCGAAATGACCGGTACGCCAATCATGACGTTGAAATAACACATGAGCAAACCAGTAAATTGGTTTAGTGTTTATACATTTGTATTGGTTTCGTTAGTGGTTGCACCTGCAACCGCTAACGAAAACCGCACTAAAAAAGACCTATCTGAAGTGCAATCTGCATTAGAACAAAGCCAAGCAGAGTACAACGCACAGCAAAAAAAAATTGCCGCACTGCAAAAAAACTTAAAAAAACACGAGCTAGAAATAGCTAAAAACGCTAAAGCTCTCAATATGGCTGAGCAATCAGTAAAAGAAACCGAGCAAAAACAACAAACGCAGCAACAAAAAGCACAGCAATTAAAAGCGCAACACGCGCAATTTCAAGCCATTTTAGCGGCCCAGCTAAAAAGTGCTTACATGGCTGGGGGCGACGACTACCCCAAAATGCTTTTAAACCAGCAAGACACAGCTAAATTTGAGCGTACCTTAAGCTATTACAACTATTTAAATAAAGCGCGCATAGAGCAAATTGAAGAACTTAAAGTACTACAACAACAAATTGCAGAAAACCAAGCTGCACTTGCCAAAACCAAACAAAAATTAGCCGCCTTATTTGAAGAACAAAAAAGACGCCAAAGCGCGCTAGTAAATGCCCAAAGCGAGCGCCAAACTAACCTTAAAAACTTACAAGCACAGCTCAATAGCACTAAAAGCTCGATTAATTACTTAAAAGACAACGAGCAAACATTAATCACCACCATTGAAGAACTTGAGCAAGAGAAGACTCAAAAAATTGAATTACTCGGCCTTAATAAAAGTAAAGGCAAGCTTAATTGGCCCAGCAAAGGAAAGCTAAAACACACATTTGGTCAGCGCAAACATGGTGGCATAGACTGGAAAGGCGTATTAATTGGTGCAAAAGAAGGCACTAATGTAAACAGCATTAATAATGGCCAAGTTGTATTTGCTGATTGGCTTAAAGGCTTTGGCTGGGTTATTGTGGTTGATCATGGTGAGGGCTTTATGAGCCTATACGGCCATGCGCAAACATTATTAAAAGATGTGGGCGACATGGTTCGAGAAGGCGAAACGCTGGCATTAGTAGGTCAAAGCGGCGGACAGTCGAGTTCTGGTCTATACTTTGAAATACGCCACAAAGGACGCGCAGTAAATCCTGTTAAATGGTGCAGACGTATTTAAGTGAATAAAACAGCTGCACCGCATTAGGAGCAGCTGATGACTCAAAAAATACCACAAACACGCTCATTTCCCTCTTCCCGTACGCGCTATTCGTTTTTATTGTGCGCATTAACCTGTATTGCTATTTTTTGTTTTAGCAATTCATTACTTGCCAGCTCAGTTAAAGATCTTAAAAGTCAGCAAATTTCTGAAATTCTCTTCAATATTAAAGCCTATTATGTTGATGACTTATCACTTTCAAAAGGTGCGCAGGGTGCCTTTAATAATCAGCAAGTAGAAATTTTACTCGACCAGCTAGACCCTTATTCTAAATACCTCAATGAAAATGACTTAGACGCTTTGTTTAACAATACAAATGGCCATTACACTGGCGTAGGCATTGAAGTAAAAGACATTGACAGTGACATTACTATTGTCGGTGTAGTTAAAAACTCCCCAGCCAAAAAGGCCGGTATTTTAGCGGGCGATATTATAGTTAGTGTTAATGATACAAACACGCAAACACGTAGCTTAGAGCAAGTAGCTGCGTTGATAAAAGATACCCGCTTTAACGCGGTTAAACTAACAATAAAGCGCGCAGGGCAACAGCAACCAATTAGCTTTGCCGTAAATCGCAAAGAAATAAACTTAGAAAGCGCCACTAGCCAATTACTCGACTCAGGCACTGGGTATTTAGCCATAAATAATTTTTCTAATCACACCTTACATGAAGTGGCGCTGCAGGTAGCTGCACTTAAAAATGATTATCGCACGCCCCTTAAAGGGTTAGTCATTGATTTACGTGACAACCCAGGTGGTACTTTACAAAGCGCAGTGGCGGTAGCGGATCTATTTCTACAAAGCGGCACTATAGTTACTACTAAAGGGCGCTATTACGACGCTAACCAAGCCTACTACGCTAAACGAGGTGACATACTTAAAGGCTTGCCTATTGTGGTGCTTATTAATGAAAATTCGGCCTCTGCGGCAGAAATACTCGCCGCTGCTTTAAAAGACAATCAGCGCGCTACAGTGGTTGGTAATCAGTCTTATGGCAAAGGATCGGTGCAATCTTTGATCCCACTCGGTGATGGTAATACAGCGCTAAAATTAACAACTGCTAAGTACTTTACACCTGCGGGCGTATCGATTGAAGGCGTAGGAGTTACCCCCGATGTAGCAATTGCGCAAGCAACCCTTCCACAATCAAATAAAGCCGTTATAATAAAAAATGAGCAGAACAAAAATGCACCACAATTTGAACATGAAATACTGGGCGACTTGCAGTTAGTAAAAGCTAAGCAATTACTTAGCATGCAATAGTAAATAATCTGAACTCTAGGTAAGTGATTTAATAACAGAATAAATATTAACACTATTAAATTCTGCTATTCTCTAGCTATAAGTTAATAAATTCAAGGCGGTTAGCGCTAAAAATGGCTGCTGAGATAGCTTTATTACCCGGCGCTGAGATTAAAAAGTCCCCTTAATAAATTAAAAAGATAATAAAAACTATAAACGTGAAAATAATAAAATGGCTGTTGTTGGCTATCTGCTTTGTATCTAGCACTGCTTGGGCAAAGCAAATAGCCATCGTAATTGATGATATTGGCTATCATCAGCGAGATTTAGAATTTCTTACCTTACCAGGGCAATTGTCGTATTCAATTTTGCCCCACACACCCTACTCTCAAATTTTTGCCACGCTTGCCAGCCAAGCAAATAAAGAGCTTTTATTGCATGTACCTATGCAAGCCTTAAACGGTAAAGCACTCGGCCCTGGCGGGCTCACTGTAAATATGGATAAAGAACAGCTACAAAAAACTTTAGGCACCGCATTGGCAAGCTTACCGCAAGTAAAAGGGGTTAATAACCATATGGGGTCGGCTCTCACTCAACAAAGCCAAGCCATGAAGTGGACTATGGAAGTACTTAAAAAACGTAATTTATTCTTTTTAGATAGCCGTACTACCGACTTAAGCCAAGCGCAAAATGCGGCAAATTTTATCGGGGTTGAAAATATTGGCCGCCATGTGTTTTTAGACAATATAACCACGCTTGAGCAACTGCAGCAAAGGCTGGATGAGCTAAAATATAAAGCGACTAAACATCACTTTGCCATAGCGATTGCCCACCCCTACCCAGAAACCATCGACTTTTTACGCCAAGCGCTACCTGAGCTCACCGAGCAAGGCTTTGAGTTAGTTCCGGTATCGCAACTAGTGCATAAAAAATATATACAATTAGCGCAGGCGCAAGGTAAAGGGATCAACGCTAGGTAGCTTTAGGCGGTATTTTAAGTATATTTAAGCCATACAACTAAGCTAACAAAAACAATATTAAGTAGCTAAAACGTTGATTAAAATACTTACAGCCACAAAGCAAAAGCCCCGCATATTAATGCAGGGCTTTTTAAGTTTTACTATTTTTGTGCTATTAGCTCATAGCACTTTGCAGCTTTTTCATCGCTGTTTTTTCTAGCTGGCGAACACGCTCAGCAGATACACTATATTTTTCAGCAAGCTCTTGTAGTGTTGCTTTGTCATCAGACAACCAGCGTGCACTTACAATGTCTTGTGAGCGTTCGTCTAGCGTTTTAAGCGCGCTAAATAAACGAGTATGTGACTGCTCTTGCCATTGTTGCTGCTCAATATCGTCAGCTAAATCAGCTGAGCCGTCTGTTAAGTATTGTACTGGTGAATATGTACTTGTTGGTGCGTCGTCGTTATCGTCGCCCGTTAAGTCAAAGCCCATGTCTTGGCCGCTCATGCGCGATTCCATTTCACGAACTTCTTTTTCACTCACACCTAGCTCATTAGCTACAGTGCTTACTTCAGCTTGGTTAAACCAACCTAAACGTTTTTTGTTTTTACGAAGATTAAAAAACAATTTACGTTGCGCTTTAGTGGTCGCAACTTTTACGATGCGCCAGTTTTTAAGCACAAACTCATGAATTTCTGCTTTAATCCAATGTACAGCGAAAGACACTAAACGTACACCCACACTCGGGTCGAAACGCTTAACCGCTTTCATCAGGCCTATATTGCCCTCTTGGATTAAGTCGGCTTGCGGTAAACCATAACCCGAGTAGCTTTTAGCAATATGTGCTACAAAGCGTAAATGCGACATAATGAGTTGCTTTGCAGCACTAAGATCGCCTTCTTCTTGAAGTCGTGTTGCTAGCTCTTTCTCTTGCTCAGCTTTAAGCATAGGAATTGTGCTAACCGCTTGAAGGTAGCCGTCCATACTTGCGCTTTGTTGCCCAACTGTAAGTGCCATTGCGTATAAATCTTTACTCATTTTTCACCTCGGTGATAAACATTTGAAACCATCTTAGCACTCTTTCTCTAAGAGTGCTAACCCCAATTTAAAACTTTTTTTAAGCGTAAATCAAGCGGTTTTTTAGTGTATGTTAAGTCTACTACATGCGACTGAATAAGTGATGAACTAAGGGATTGCAAGAGATTAGCGCAAGCGTAACAGCGCATTTACAACTAATCTCATTTGAGGATAATAATATACAAACATGACATTTTTGAGTCAGCCATTAGCAGCCGTACTTATACTTTATCAGGCTCAATTTCTTTAATATATCGGTTAACCGATAAGTAAGAACCAATAAAGCCTAAGCTGGTTGCTAGTAATACTAATGCGCCAAACTCATTAAGCGTTAAACCAATTAACGAAAAGCTTGTTTGATACACGCCTGCAACGCTGCTTACTGCGCTAGTTAACCACCACATCATTAAGGCAATACAAATAAATGCAAACAAGCCCCCTATAACGCCATACCAAATACCGGTCCACAAAAACGGAGCGTGTATAAACGTATTGGTAGCACCTACTAACTTCATTACTTGTATTTCTTCTTTTTTGTCCATAATCGATAAACGAATCGTATTACCAATAATAAGCGTGACAGAGGTAAGAAGTAATAAAGCAATTGTGATAACGCTTTCTTTTAATAAGTCTAATAATGCATTTAGGCGCTCAAGCCAAGCAATATCAAGCTTACCAAAATCTACTTCGCGCTCGTTCTCAAGCTTTGTAAGCAGCGCTTTAGCCGCATTAGGCTGGCGATGCCGCTTAGTAGGTGTCACTAATACAACATCGGGTAGCGGGTTGCTATCTAGGTATTCTAAAGCTTGCCCAAACCCCGACACATCTTTAAATTCAGTTAATGCTTGTTGCTTAGAAATAAATTCAACACTTTCTACCTCGGCGTAAAGTGCTAAACGCTTTACTAAGGTTTGTGTTTCTTGTTCGCTCATACTTTCTTTTACAAAAAGCGATATTTCACTGGCTTCTTCAAACCCGCTACTGACTTGCTGTACATTTTTTACGACTAAATAAAGCGTTGCAGGCAATGTTAAACTTAGCCCAAGTACAGCAATTGTCATTAATGATGCAAGTGGCGTACGCCACATTTCACCTAAACTGTGCACCCCTTGGCGAAAAATATTAATAATAAAAAAATAACCGCCAGCTATGGCTGATTTTTTTTGTTTATCGTTTGAGTTTTGGCGTCCTTTAAATAACAAGCTCACAGCGTGCCCTCCGCAAGTGGGTCTTCAAGCATACGGCCATCTTTTAAAGTCAGGCTACGGTATTTTAAACGCGACACCAGACCTAGATCGTGTGTTGCTATAAGTACTGTCGTACCGTGTTTATTAAAATCTTCAAATAGCCTTAATATTTCCATAGAGAGCTCGGGGTCAAGGTTACCCGTTGGTTCATCAGCTAATAAAATAGGCGGAGAATTTACAATCGCTCTGGCAATACCTACGCGTTGCTGCTCACCACCAGAGAGTGTAGAAGGATGGCATTTAACTTTATCTAACAGCCCTACTTTATCTAGCGCACCATGGACTCGTTTAGCGATTTGTTTATGATGAGTGCCTTCAATAATCAACGGCAGTGCAACGTTATCAAACACAGTGTAACGCTCTAACAAACGATGATTTTGAAAAATAATACCAATATCGCGGCGCGCATAAGGAATTTGCCGAGAATTAACTTTATTTAAATCAACACCATTAATTAGCACGTTGCCTGCAGAGGGGCGCTCCATTAAGCTAATGAGCTTTAATAAGGTACTTTTACCCGCACCACTGTGGCCTGTTAAAAAAGCCAGTTCGCCAGGCTTAATATGAAATGTAACTTTTTCGAGAGCGCGATGCCCACCCGGATAGGTTTTACTTACTTGCTGAAAATTTATCATTTTTTATTATGCCAGTCCCAAATTAGTAAAATGGAATTCCTTAGCTAGGGCCTGTTGACCTTTCAGGATTGAAATTTGCTTTGCCTAGAGCCTATTTAATCGCGGCGCAAGGTTTATAGCCCAGAGGACTAAGTAAAACCTAGCAATAAAAAGAAATAGCCCAAAGGGCAGCGCATGTTTAATCTCAAAAGATAAACAGACCAAAAAAGGGAGCAAGCTCCCTTTTATGTATTAAGCGTCATCCTCATCTTGGCTAAATAAAGCGTCAATAAAGTCATCGCTTTTAAATGCGCGTAAATCATCAATACCTTCGCCAACACCAATGTAACGAATAGGAATATTAAATTTATCTGCAACCGCAAATATAACCCCACCTTTAGCAGTACCATCAAGTTTTGAGAGGGTAATACCGGTTAAACCAACACATTGATTAAATAAGTTTACTTGGCTAATTGCATTTTGACCTGTACCCGCATCAATGGTTAGCATAACTTCATGCGGTGCATCAGGGTCAATTTTCTTCATTACGCGGGCTATTTTTTCAAGCTCTTGCATTAAGTTATCTTTATTTTGCAAGCGCCCTGCTGTATCAGCAATTAATACATCTACATTACGCGCTTTAGCGGCTTGAAATGCATCAAACACCACCGAGGCACTATCTGCACCAGTGTGCTGGGCAATAACAGGAATGCTGTTACGCTCGCCCCACACTTGCAGTTGCTCTACGGCTGCTGCACGAAAGGTATCACCTGCGGCCAACATAACCGACTTACCTTCATTTTGAAATTGCTTAGCTAACTTACCAATGGTTGTCGTTTTACCTACGCCGTTTACACCGACCATTAATATAACAAATGGTTTTTTATCAGCATGTATCTCAAGCGGTTGCTCAGCTGTTTTAAGCATTGCGGCCATTTCTTGCTTCATTAAGTCATAAAGCGCATCGCCATCTTTAAGCTGCTTGCGATCGGCGGCATCAGTAAGGCTATCAATCAGCTTCATGGTGGTATCAACACCTAAATCGGCGGTAAGAAGCTGTGTTTCCAAATCTTCAAATAAATCATCGTCTATTTTTTTACCACTAAAAATAGATGCAAAGCCAGAGCCTATATTTACACGGGTTTTTAATAACCCTTTTTTAAGACGTGAAAAAAAGCCTTCTTTTTTAGGCTTTTCGGCAAGTTTAGCTTCTTCTTTTGCAAGCTCTGCCGTAATGCGCTCTTGCTCTAAGCGATCAGCTTCGGCCTCTGCTGCAATACGTTCTTGCTCTGCACGTTCAGCTTCTGCTTGCTCTTGCGCAATACGCTCTTGTTCTAAGCGCTCAGCTTCTGCTTGCTCTGC
>NZ_PNCY01000021.1:0-33773 GCF_005887105.1 Pseudoalteromonas sp. S2893
GATGAAGCCCCCGCGCCCGCAGATGATAAAAAAGCAGCGGTAGCTGCTGCTATCGCGCGTGCTAAAGCTAAAAAAGCCGCTAAAGCGGCTGCGCAAGCCCAGCAATCAGATGAACCAAGTGCTGCTGAGCAAACAGGTGAAGTTGAGCCTGAAAACTCACAAACACGCTCTCCTGCTGATGACAAAAAAGCGGCCGTAGCTGCTGCTATTGCCCGCGCTAAAGCTAAAAAAGCCGCTAAAGAAGCTGAGCAACCAGCAGCAAGTGAACACAGCGCACCTGAACAAAGCAATGAGCCACAAACCAGCAGCGGTTCAGACTCTGAGCAAACGGCCTCTGAGCAAACTGCAGCAGAGAAGAAAAAAGCCGCCGTGGCCGCCGCAATAGCGCGCGCCAAAGCTAAAAAGTTACAAAAAGAAGGAAATGATCAGTCATGAAATTAACCATGGCCAGTTCGCCGCACAACCATAGCCATAAGTCGTTAACGCGATTAATGCTAACCGTAATTGCTGCGTGTATTCCTGGGCTAATAGCGCAAGTGGTATTTTTTGGGACTGGCGTACTTATTCAGTTAGTACTGGCACTTGTTGCTGTAAGCGTATTTGAAGCAGCCATTATGTTAATGCGTAAACGCCCTGTTTGGCCTGCATTGAGTGATGGTAGTGCTTGGCTTACTGGTGTGCTGTTAGCACTGAGTATTCCGCCGCTGGCGCCTTGGTGGGTCATTATTATTGGCTGTTTATTTGCCATTGTAATTGTAAAGCAACTTTATGGTGGGCTTGGGTTTAACTTATTTAACCCAGCAATGGCCGCATACGTACTACTTTTAGTCTCGTTTCCGGTGCAAATGACCGCTTGGTTACCCGTTACCGATTTACTTAATGCCCCAATTGGCTTTATTGACCAATTACGCCTTATATTTACTGATTTTACCGCTCTGGGCTTTAGTGTTGATCAAGTCCGTGCCGGCGTTGATGGCCTCACCATGGCCACCCCGCTTGATACAGTTAAAACCGATGTAGCACATGGTCTAACCGTTAGCGAAAGTATGCAAAAACCGATTTTTTCTCAATGGGCTGGGCTTGGTTGGCTATGGGTTAACCTAGGCTTTTTAGCCGGTGGTTTATACCTTTTAAAAGCTAAAATTATAAACTGGCATATTCCAGTAAGCTTTATAGGCTCACTAGCGCTTTGCAGTGCCATTGGCTATATTGCCGCGCCGGGTATGGTATTTCACCTATTAAGTGGCGCAACCATGATGGGCGCATTTTTTATCGCCACCGATCCTGTTTCGGCTGCAACTACCAATAAAGGGCGCTTAATTTATGGCGCGTTAATTGGCTTGTTGGTGTATTTAATTCGCACCTTTGGTGGCTTCCCTGACGCGGTAGCCTTTAGTGTATTATTAATTAATATTGCTGTACCGCTGATTGATTACTACACCCAACCACGCACTTATGGCCACGGAGCAGTAAAATGATTATTTCATCAATGGCTAAAAATGGCGCGATATTAACCGCCTTTGCACTGATAACAACAGGCTTAGTTGCCTCAATTGATGCCTTTACCGCCGATAAAATTGCCGAGCAAGAACGCCTGCAATTAACCTCACAATTACAAGAGGTATTAAACCCAAGCAGCTACGATAATCAGCTCAATACAAATTGCGTAATTATGAGCGACGAACAACTTGGTCCTTACCCCGAGCAAGTTATTTACCGCGCTTATAAAAATCAGCAACCTGTTGCACTTGTAATAAGACACATAACACCTAGTGGTTACAGTGGCGATATTAACTTATTAACCGCCGTACTTGCTGATGGCACCATTGCCGGCGTTCGCACTACTAAGCACGAAGAAACGCCCGGCTTAGGCGATAAGGTAGAAGTTAAAAAGTCGCTGTGGATCACTACATTTAACGATTTAACGGTTCAAAGTGAAGACGATGCCCGTTGGGCGGTAAAAAAAGATGGCGGCCAGTTTGACCAATTTACCGGCGCAACAATTACCCCTCGCGCCGTGGTAGGCTCGGTAAAAAATGCCGTATTATTTGCAAAAACTAACTTTGACGCCATTTTTAAACAGCCTAATGCTTGCCAAGAGGTAACACAATGAGTGAGTTAAAAACCTTATACAAAGAAGGCGTATGGGCTAATAACCCCGCGCTAGTGCAGCTACTCGGTTTATGCCCGCTTTTAGCTGTTACATCTACTGTAACCAACGCGCTTGGCCTAGGGTTAGCCACTTTATTAGTTTTAGTAGGCTCTAATATTACTGTTTCAGTTGTGCGTAACTGGGTGCCAAAAGATATTCGTATTCCGGTATTTGTCATGATTATTGCAGGCTTTGTGACTATAGTTCAACTACTTATGAATGCGTACACCTTTGGCTTGTATCAATCATTAGGCATATTTATTCCACTAATAGTAACTAACTGCGCCATTATTGGCCGTGCAGAGGCATATGCCTCTAAAAACCCTGTTCACCTGTCTGCATTCGACGGCCTAATGATGGGCTTAGGCTTTATGGCCGTACTGTTAGTACTAGGTGCAATGCGCGAACTGATAGGCCAAGGTACATTATTCGATGGAGCCGATTTGCTTCTAGGGCCATGGGCACAAAGCCTACGCTTGGAAATATTTAGTTTCGATAGCCAGTTTTTACTCGCTATTTTACCACCCGGCGCCTTTTTAGGGCTTGGGCTGCTAATAGCAGCAAAAAATGTTATTGACGCACAAATAAAATCAAAACAAGTAACGCCGCCAGAAGCCGAAAAAGGCCCACGCGCACGTGTTACTAGCTTAACTTAAGGGGAAAACGCATTAACGCTATTAGCTAATGCGTTTTAAGTTGCATGAATAAAGAAAAACGTCACCAAATACTCTCGCGCTTGCGCGAGCAAAACCCGCATCCAGAAACCGAGCTTGAATATTCAAGCCCATTTGAGCTACTAGTAGCCGTTACGCTCTCTGCACAAGCCACCGATGTAGGGGTAAATAAAGCCACCCGTAAATTATTTCCGGTTGCTAATACGCCACAAGCCATTTTAGATATTGGCCACGATGCGCTTCGCGATTATATAAAAACCATTGGCTTATTTAATTCAAAAGCCGCAAACGTGTACAAAATGTGCCAAATATTGGTTGATCAACATAACGGCATTGTTCCCGAGAACCGCGAAGCTCTAGAAGCCCTACCCGGTGTTGGCCGAAAAACCGCAAATGTCGTACTCAACACAGCCTTCGGCTGGCCGACCATTGCCGTAGACACGCATATTTTTCGTGTTTCAAACCGCACCAAATTTGCTATGGGCAAAGATGTAGTCGCCGTTGAGAAAAAGCTTGAAAAGGTTGTCCCTAAAGAATTTAAAGTAGACGTACACCACTGGTTAATACTACACGGGCGCTATACCTGTGTAGCACGTAAACCTAAATGCGGCAGCTGTATTATTGAGGACTTGTGCGAGTTTAAAGAAAAAACGGACTAATAATTGAAAACCTATAGCAATAAATCACAATTATACAATTTGCTTTTAGCCATTACTTCAGCGTTTTTTATATGGCTCTCGAATGGCTTTATCACCTTTATTGCTTTTAACGAGTCTGTTGCAGGAGTGAAATTTGAAGAACTTTTGCTCATATTTTCACACGTCGATATTCTAAAAGTTTTGGCTTTTCCTGAGTTTTGGGAAGCTAATGCAAATCACTCTTTCATTGAGGCCCCTGGTTTATGGTTTGAGCCGATGACTATTTTATCTTCGTTAGCCTCATTACTTCTCATAGCTTTATTTTCTATGTATGTCAGTAAATTAAAATCTGAAACAATATCTTTATCATTACTCTTAATTGGGTTTTTATACTTGGTTGTTTCATGGAGTGTTTTGCTAGATGTATCTGATGCTAAGATGATTGGGCCCTATTTAAGTATTGGCATTCAAGGCCTGTTATTACATTCGTTTATAAGTTGCCTAATTTGTGTTTTTACCTTATCAAAAAATGTATATTTTAAAATTAGTGCTATTTAGTCTTTCTTTATTTAGTAGCTTTGCATTTGCAAGCGAAATTGATTGGCAAAGCAAAGCGGCTGATCATATTAGGTTAAATATAATTCTGTTTATTAACCTTGGCCTTTTCATTCTCATTTTGTTTTTCTCAATTCGTCATATTAAAAAATTAAAACGACTTAATATAACAATCACTAATGAATCGTTAATCGATCCTTTGACAAAAGTGTTAAATAGAAAAGGCTTTCATGAACAAGTTTCACGCTTAGATAAACAAAGTGGTTTTTTACTCATTGCAGATATAGATAACTTTAAACTCATTAATGATCGATTTGGACATAATGCTGGTGATAAAGTTCTTCAAAGGGTCGCCCATGCTTTAAAAGTTCAAACTAGAGAAAAAGATATTGTTGGACGATATGGCGGAGAAGAGTTTGTAGTTTTCTTTCCAAGCAATGATGTTGAAACCGTAAAAAAGATTTCACATAGGCTTGTATTAGCTATTGCAAACCTTACTTTAAATGACATATCTCCTGAATTAACAGGAGTCACAATTAGCGCGGGTGTGGATAAAGGTGATACAAAACGCTCTAAGTTTGAAAAGTTATATGAAAAAGCAGACCAACTATTATATAAAGCTAAGGCTGCTGGTAAAAATCAAGTTATCGTATTTGATAACTAACAGCTTAAGCCTTAGCTAATCCACTTCTAGTCGCGCACTGCAACAATCCGGCATCTAATCATTTAGCTGTCTGTCGAGTCTATATTATTTATAAATTGCGCCATATTTACTAAACGCTCACCGACAATAAATGCAATGGTGCGTTTAACCCAAGGCGCTTTAATATTTGTGTAGTTTAGTTTAGCTAATACGCAACTTGTAATTATTAAAAGTAGAAGCGATGACACGCTGTAAAACCAAACCATGTGTTGCTCTAGGTGTGCATACAAGTCAATTTCAAATAGCACGTCAAAGCCAATAAAAACATAAGCCATATAAAAAGGAGCTGACATAAGCAACAACTTAGTTAGTTGTAATTTATGTGAGCAAAGGCGGTAAACGTCTTTTTGAAGTCGGCTAATTGGCTTTGCATAATCAATGTTAGTAATATGCACTATTTGGCCAATATTACCTGCAAGGCCAGCAATGGAAAATACACTCAGTATCAACGCAGATATTGAAGGCGCTGAAACACTAAAGTTATTTGCAATATACTGCCCCAATAAAACAATAATAAAAAAGAAGGCTGCGCTTTCAATAATACGTGCCCACTTCATAGCATTAAGCTCTTTCATTTGGTTATTCACTCTTGTTTCGCTCAGCAGTGATTGGTTTATTGTAATGGCCGATTCGTTAACACTATTTTGCTGCTGCCATGTGTTTTTAATGTTATCTAAATTCATTTTAAGCCCCCTGTTTTTCAAATTGATTTTTTAGTGTTTCTTTAATGCGGCCAATTCGCGTAGCGACGTTGGTTTTACTTATGCCTAAACTCGTCGCTATGCTTTGATGGGGTTCGCCTTCTAAATACAGCAATACTATGGCTTTATTTAACTTATCGAGCTTTCCTATAAACTCATAAAGCTGCTTAACCTCTTCGCTTTTATCATTGTGCGCTGATAGGTCGGCTATGTGCACAATGCACTGCTCACTTTCATTGGATTTATCTTCTCGTTTACTGTCTTTGCGGTAATATGAAATCGCCACATTCAGTGCTATTCGGTACATCCACGTAGAAAATTTATAGTCTTTGTCGTAATTATCATAAGCAAGCCACATGGTGGTGAGTATTTCTTGCGCTAGGTCTTGCCTGTCGTGTTGGTTTTGACAGTATGAGTTTACAACTTTATAAATAATGCCTTTATGCTGCTCCATTGTTTGAACAAACAGTGCTTTTTTATTGGTGTTCATTTACGCATAAATCCATCATCTAAATTAATCTCATCACGTAGCTGCGCCATTGCAGTTTTATTGTGTTTAAGTGCTAATGCATCTGTTTTTAAAAGTAATAAAGTGCGGCGCTTTGGCTAATGCAACATAGCCTGTACACATTTATATAATCATTTTAGCAGCACGATAGTACTCACATAATCGCCTTATCTAGTTATTCGCAGTATCGCTGAAATAATCACAATTATTTAAAAAAATAATTATTGGAGGGAGTAATAGGCTAAGTAAAAGAGCAAAGCGAGGAGTTAGCTTTTTTTTCTGCTTTGCTATTAAAAGGGGACTCCTAGTTAAAAGATTTTTTTAATATAGCAATAGTTAATATAATTGTATCTCTGGTTATCAAATATGACTCAGGCTAAAGGTGGTAAAAAAACATACAACCTGCTATTAATAGTAAATAATAATTTAAGGAGGTTTCTGCGTTAGCGCTGTAAGAAACCACATAACTTCAAGGATGTATTTTGCAAAGTAATCATTCAAAATTTCAGCCAAATAAGTGGTCATTATTAAATTTAGCTGTTGTGCTTATACTGGCGGGTGCATTTTATTATTTGGGTCAATTTTCTGTATTTCATTCGATTCTTTTAAGCCTAATTTGTTTTATTTCATTTTTAACCTTATTAATTTTAAAGCGTTGGAAAGCATATATTAACTATTTAAAAGCAATAGGAGATGAGATAGAGCGAGATAGATTTCACTTAGGTGAACACATAGTATCTATGGTTCCTTACATGAACTTACAAATAACAGTTCATGCACGTATGGATGAATCAGCTTTATTAATCAAAAAAGCAAATTGTTATATTTCAATTAATCTAAAAGATATTTGCTCATTTGAGCCAACTGAATATTTCGGACGGCCAATCGCGAAAGTAATTTTGGCCGATAATAAAAACTTAACTCCTGCACTCTATGTACCTTGGTCTGAAGAAATGGCGCTAACTCAAAGTAAAGCTCATGGGTAAACGCCTTTGTTTGCTTATCATGCCTTAAAGGTATTAAGCGTTACACTCTAAGGCGATACTAAGATTTATAGCGGTTTAACTCTGATACTAAGTGCGTACTTTTAAATACCACCAAATTAGAGGCGCCAGTATCACTATTTCAATACCCACATTCAGCCACTGTTTTGCTACCGAGCCATCTAACATAATGCCAATAAGCCTTGCAATTAATAGTCCTACGAGTAACGATGACAATGTTGCCGCTATGCTAGCTTGCCAAGGTACAAGCTGATGATGAAATTGCAGCAATAAGCCAAAACCAATAAATAACCCCCACCAAATTCTGCGCTCTACGGCCTTAAAAATATCATTAGGAACTGGCTTATTGCTTATCAGCTCAGGGTTGGCAGCTAACACTATGCCAAAAATAATTAATACCGCACCAACAACCCTAAAAATGACTATATTATCCATGATCAATCCCTCAGGCTGGTTGTTTGATCAACTGTTTGAGCAATCGATTGCTCAACAAGCTCCTGAGGTAACTCCTTTGCTTGGCTCCACTGCTTTGGCGATTGCCCATACATACGTTTAAATTCTCGGCTAAATTGTGATGAGCTAACATAGCCTACCGACATGGCCGCCGAACTTACGTTCATACCCGCTGCAATTTTCATCGCAGCGGTATTTAAGCGCATAGATTTAACAAATTGAATCGGCGACATACTGGTCGCATCCTTAAATTTTCGATGCAAAACTGCCCTACTTACGCCAATTTTTGCTGCCATATCGTCTATGGTTATGGTTTCATCTAATCGAGATGCCAAATAATCAATTGAGCGTGCTATGTCGTTTCCTACGCCAAAGGCTTGGTGCACACTACTACCTGCCTGTCCGTTTAATATGGCGTAATATAATTCTCGCAGTCGCCCTTCGCCTAAAATCGCAATATCTACAGGGTTGCCTACTAGTTGCAGCAATCGTAGTAATGAATCGGTAAATGAGTCATCCCATGCTGCGAGTGTAAGCCCTTGCGTTTTGGGGCCTGATGCGTGTTTTTTTACACCTTGTGCAGCCATGGTAATAGATAATTCGGTCATCACTTTTGTATCTAGCGATACAATAACGCCTAGCAAGGGGTTCTCAGGTGAAGCCGTGGGTGTACCCGCTTCTACCGGCATAGACATAGGGCAGCACATATAATTATTTTCATCGTATATAAAATGCTTACCATCGAGTATGGCTTCTTTAGCGCCACTGACTATAGCAACAATACACGGCTCGTATACCGCAGGTGCACAGCGCATAGCATGCGTTACTTTAAACAACTGAACACCTTTAATACCCGTTTCTATTAGCCCTTGGGTATAATTTTTATCGCTTTTTACCTCGTTAAAAGACAGGTTGTTTTGTATAAGTTGCTTAATGTGGTGTTTGCTCACTCACCCATTCCCTTTAAATATAGAATAATTCTAATCTAGCATCGTAAATACACATTCTCAATGCAGCGATACAAATAGGCATATTTTAAAGAGGATATCGCCTAGTTACACCTAGTAGCGAGAGTTATATTACCTAACAAGCAATGTGGAACAATGCGCATAGCCCTGTACTGCATATTTATACTTAACTTTTGATAGGAATTTAACTAATGAGCGCAACTAACCCATTTGGCCCTTCTGGCTGGACTCCCGACCAACTCAGTTCTTTAGTTGGTAAATGCTATCTAATAACGGGAGCAAATACAGGCGCAGGCTTTGAAGCAACCCGACTATTACTCGCTAAAGGCGCAAAAGTAGTTATGCTCAATCGTAACCCTTTAAAATCAGATGAAGCTATTGCTAAGTTAAAACAGGAGTTTGGCAATAATACCGATGTGAGCTTTATAAAAATGGACCTAGCAGAGCTTGCATCAGTACGCCATGCAGCCAACGAGGTATTACAAACTGTGCCACACATAGATGCACTTATTTGTAACGGTGCTATTGCACAGGTCGCGACTCAGCAATTTACTAAAGACGGCTTTGAAAGTCAGTTAGGGGTTAACCACTATGGGCACTTTTTACTGTGTGGTTTACTTTTTAACAAAATAGAGCAATCTAGCGGGCGTATTGTTGTAGTGGCCAGTGAAGGCTACAAAATGGGGCTTAAAACGATTCAATTTGATGACATGAATTGGAATAAAAACTACCACCCAAATAAAACCTACTGCCACAGTAAGCTTGCACAAATGATGTTTGCTTATGAGCTGCAAAATAAAATAGCCGCGGCTAATAAAAATGTGCAGGTGTTTGTGTGTCACCCAGGTGCAGCTAATACTTCTCTTATTGGCGATAATGTTAACTTTGCAACCCGATTTACCTGGTCACTAATAGTAAAAATGGGCTTAGCACAATCGGCAGAGCAAGGTGCATACCCTGAGGTTATGTGTGCCACCGAGCATAACCTAAAACAGCGTGCATATTATGGCCCATCAGGAAGATGGAATTGGAGCGGCCCCGTAGGAATATGCAAACTTGAGCCGTTTGCTTTAGATCAGCCTGTGCTAAGCAAATTATGGGCGGTTACTGAGCAGCACACTGCTTTTAAATGGACAATATAATTGCTAATAGCGAACGTGTGTAGGGTGTAAAAGTAATGAAAAAACCATTAGTAATCGGCCTAATACTTTTACTTTTCCTAACCAGTTGTAAAAGTACCAATAACCTCCCTGTGCAGTATAAACCTAATGATGAGCTGGTAGTACTTGCCCATGGGTTAGGCAGAAGCGATTGGGCAATGCGATATTTTGCCCAGCAGCTTAAACGTGCACATTATAAGGTATGCAGCCTAAATTACGCCTCTTTAGGGCAAAGTGTTGAGGCTGTGTTTACGCAAACAACCACACAAATTAATGCCTGTATTGCTAACGCGAGTAAAGTACATTTTGTAGGCCACTCCCTAGGTGGCTTAGTTATTAGAGCCTACTTACAGAATAACCTCCGGGGTTTTAATGGTAGTACACTTGGAAATGTCGTGTTAATTGGCACGCCCAACAATGGCAGCGAATTAGCTAATAATTTAAATGGTTCATGGTTAATGCATATAGCCGGCGGTGTAAGCCAATCTTTAATTACAGGCAGTAAGAGTTTGGGCAACACTATAAATGAGCTGGACATTAATTTAGGCGTAATAGCCGGTACTAAAGCATCCCCCCTGACACAGCATTATTTTAAAGGTAAAAACGATGGCTTGGTGTCTGTAGAATCAACCAAGCTGAGGGCGTGTTGATTTTTGCAGATTGAAATTTGTTCAATCTAGGGGCGATTAAATCGCGGCGCGAGGTTTGTAACCTAGTGGGCTAAGTAAAAACCAAGTAAAGCTTCCGCGTCCTGCTCACGCCCCTTACCTACATCCATGTAGGCAACAAAGAGTTTATCGCCCCTAGGCAGAACCCAAAGGGCAGCGCATGTTTGGCATTTATGCAGCGTTATCGCCTATTTATGGGGAATAACCACACTTCACAGGCTCTGCCTTGCCTAAAAACCAAACACACTGCTGCAAATTCAACCATCAAATACCAACACGCCCTACTAATATGCGTGATTTTATTACCCTTGATGTAAGCCACACGGGAATGCGCTACAACCAACAAGTAATACAACACACACTTTATTTTTTGCAAACAGGTGCATTTTTACCCCCAACACAAAGAACCACGGCCCTTTATTAACCACCTAACTGCGGCTAATTTTAGGTAAAAAAAAGCAAGCCATGTGGCTTGCTTTTGAGTGCCCGTTCAAAGGCTACACACTCTCAACATACTTTTTAAAAACGGTAACTTGCACCCAATGTAATACGACGGTCAGTTAGACCTTGGAAACACAATAGTGCGCTTTCGTTTACACATGATTGGCTAATTTCAGATTCAGTAATATTTACAGCCTCTAAACCAATATTAAGTTGCTCGTTCACATCATAGCTAATACTTGCATTAAGCTGGCCACGGTCTTCTTGTACCACTGGGAAACCCCAAGGGAAGCTAGACGTACTACCAAAGTCATTTGAACGATACCCTTCACGCCACGTGTAACGCATACGTGCTGATAGGCCAAATTTTTCGTAGTACAGCGTAAAGTTATACGCGTTTTCAGAAAGGTTAAGTAAGCCTTGAATTTCACTTACTTCAATACCTGGCGTACCGGTGGTTGCTGCAAATACATTACTTGCTCTTGAGGTTGCTGAATTTTCTGTTTCACCACCTGAGAACTCTTGAATTGTATAGTTAGCTAATACACCAAAGCCAGATGCCCACCCTAGGTCTTTTTCAAAGCCTGATAGGTCATATTGAAAGGCAAACTCAATCCCTTTTTGGGTAGTTTCACCACTATCGTTTACTTTTGTTTCTGTACCAACACATACGCCACGGCCATTCTCAGGACCAAATACGTTTATATCTGCAATGGGGTTAAATATACCGCCACCTTCACATGGGTCTGTTAAGTCGCGGTACCCTGTTACAGGGTCTTCAACTGGCGAGGTTAACTGATTTACGTGTAAGTCTTTACGGGTTTTATGAAAAATACCTACGCTAAATACACTTGCCTCTGCAAAATACCACTCTGCCGATAAATCGTAAGACAGTACTTCTTCAGGTTTCAGTGCTGGGTTACCAAATCCAACTTCGTCATTTGGACTTGTGCTGTAAGTAATAGACGTTGATAAGTCGTTATAATCAGGGCGACGAATATCTTTACCAACACCAAAGCGTACAAGTACATCTTCTGATACATCAGCCACAAGGTTTAAACGAGGTAAAATAAAGTCATAGTCAGATTCATTGGTAATACGCGTTACCAGTTCATTACCACTACCATCTTGAGTAACTGAGTTACCGGTAGACTCTACGTCTGTTTGAATGTAACGTACGCCAATATTACCGCGTACCATTTTGTACTCAAAGTTAGCTTGTGCATATAGCGCATGGGTGATTTCTTCTATATCAAAAAAACCTGCAGAACTTGAAGTAGGTGCATTTAATGTTTTGCTTGAACCATGCGCAGTCATCGCTGCTTGTAATGTGGCAAGTACCGCATCAGGGTCTGACGCCACAAGCTCTGGATCAATTAATAAAAAGTCGCCTATGTATAACGAGCGGCCATCAGCTTCGTTAAAGTTATCTGGGCCTGCCACTAATAAGTCGGCAAATAAATCACCTGTTGGGCTATCAGCCATGGTTCTTAAACCAATGCTTGAGGTAATTTCGTTTTGTTTGCTTTGTGATTTACTGTAGCGGTAACCAAAATCAATAGAGGTTACAATTGAGTCTGTGTAATAGGTTGAATCAATACGGAACGCATCTTCAGAGTTTTCAACCGTATCTTGACCAATATTTACATCACGTAGCACTACATTTGCAGGGTCTAGTAGTTGTTCAACCGTTGGCGCGTACTCTGCCCCCTCTGCAATACCAAATGCCAATGCGCCACCTGATAAGTCATACTCAAACGGCACACTATTATCATTACCGCCACCAGCATCTAACGGCACATTAGGGTTAATAAAGTTAAGCGTTGTATTAAAGCTAGGCGTAGTTGTATCTGAAGATGACGAAGCAATTTCAGCACTAACAAACCACTTATCGCCTTGCCATTCGCCACCGAGTCTAAAAATATTACTGTCGGTAACACGAGAGTTTGTATCACTTGAAAAACGAAGGTTAGGATCGTCATCATCGTTTTCTAAATTAACCGGAATGACACCGCGTAAGGCCGCTTGAATAGACCCAAGGTTGGTACCGCCAAGTGAGCCTAAGTTTACGGTTTCAAATTCATCAGGAACCGAAATATCATTAAGCGCACTTACACCAGAAGCCTGTACACGAGAACTTTCTTGGCGACGTTCTTGATCGTTAACCACAGCATCAAAATAAAACTTTGTGTTGTCGTTAGGCGCCCATTCAATGGTACCTACAAAGTTTTTAGTTTCGTATTCGTAGTTATCGTAATCTTGTACAAAGAATTGAATTGGTAAAAAGTCAAAAGACTGAGCGCTGGCTACACCGCTATCTGCAGTGATAATGTTATCTCTATCTGCACGTGGGCGAAACGCCGTTACATCTTGCTCTGCGTAGCTGCCGCTCACTAACACACCAAATTTACCGTAATCACCTTCCCAGTTATCAGCAAAAGTTCCCGAAAAACGTGGTTGTAAACCGCTATCAGTGCTTAAGCTACTGTGCTCACCTTGCACTCTAATAGTGGCTAGCTGCTCACCTAAATGCAGTGGGCGAATCGTTTTAAGGTTAATAGTACCGCCTACAGACCCCTCTATCGTTTTCGCTTCAGGCGACTTTATTACCTCTAAGCTTGAAATAATTGACGCTGATACATCTTCAAAGCTAATACCACTTCGACCAGAGCCTGAGCCCACCGTTGATACACCGTTAATTTCGGTACGGTTAGCATCGGTACCACGAATTTGTACACCTGTGCCTACACCCGCTTGGCGTGTAATTTGAATACCCGTTACGTTTTCTAATACTTCAGCGAGGTTTTGATCGGGTAATTTACCAATATCTTCTGACTGAATAATTTCAACTAGGCTATCTGCAGAGCGCTTTTCAGCAAGTGCATTAGTAAGTGATTGACGAATGCCAGATACTTCGATGATCTCTACATCATCTTCTGCAATTGGCTTGGCTTCCTGTGCGTGTGTGGACATAGAAAGGTTTAATGCTGTGGCAGATATAACTGCTAGCGTAATTTTTGATAACTTGTGATTCATAGTTTTTCCTGTGTGTGTCAGTGCTATGTGTAACTCGCTATATATTTTTTATTAAACGCCTTACCATTTATCTAAATGGTTAACTTAATATTTACAGCAAAAGCACCAAAGGTCAACCTATTGGTAAACCATTTTTTGTAAAAAAAACAAAAACAGTCTTTACCAATAAAAGCCAATTCGGCATGACAAAAATACTTTTATTACTGACCACAATATAACCACTTGTATTTAATGTGCTTTTAAATCTCAATTAAGGTTAAATAACACACAAAAACAGATTAACCCCCCCTCAATCTCCTCGATATATTTTTTTTATATATACCGCGTTATTTTTATATTTAGCCGCTTTTACCGAATTAATTGGTCAACCAAGATAAAGATAGTAGACTTTTGGCTAACTAATTTGCTTGCCAATAACGCAGCGTTACTAACACCGAGTTTAGTAATGCTGCGCTTTAGGTAAAAAGGTTTAACCAAGATTTAGTTAAGAGAGTGCGCCGCGATTCAAAAAGGTTAGGGTTAATAGCCCACACGCACATACAAAAAAACCCAATTAGCGGCATACGCTAATTGGGTTTTAAAGTGGGGATCACTGGTTATTGCGTTATAGCTTAAAGCTCATTCCTAAGAATAAACGTGGGCCGTAATCGTTTACTTCACCTAGGTTATCTTCCACAAAGAAGTCTTGTGACTTAGGTGCGCTAAACAAATTAATGGCTTCAGCTTTAACTCTAAAGTGCTCGTTAATTTTATACGATGCGCGCATTTCCCATACACCTACGGCATCAACATAACGTAAGCGGGTACCATTACTGGTATAAGGTTGGAAGTATTCACTACGGTATTTATAAATAATGGCCGTATCAAAGTCACCAATTTGGTAATACAGTTGGCTACTAAATACATGCTCTGAGAAGCCCGGCACCGAACCAGGTTCAATAATACCGGCAGTTAATTGAGTAGTATTGCCATCTAGGTCAGTAACGTATGTATCGCCATATAAGCTATCTTCAAACTCAAAGTCAGTATCTGCAAAGTTATAGCCAAATTTTACACCAATACCATTATCCCAGCGGTACGAGAACGATGCTTCTAAACCCAGTATATCGCTATCATTATCGGTTGTTACCGAATTTGTCACTGGTAGTGATACTGTTTCACCGCCAACCACATAGTCTTCAATCACAGTTTGTTGCTGGAAGCCACCTTGGAACTGTTTGTAGTATAGGCTTAGCGCTAAAATAGAATCTTCATTAGGGTACCATTCAAAGGCTAAGTCGTAGTTCCATGACATTAATGGTTGAGTATCAGGGTTACCTGAACCATCTACGGTTAATAAGTCAGAAAGCGATAGCGCAACAGATTGATCGTCTGTTACAAAGTCGCGATCATAGCCTAAATCAGATGGGTCAGCACGTGACATACCACGGTAAATACCCGCACGCAGTAAAATGTCTTCACTGTAATCAACTACTAAGTTAAAGCTTGGTAAGTATTTGGTATAACCACCGCCGCTTTCGGTTCTTTCAAGTGAATCCCCTACATCGAGGGTTACAGCGCCTGTAGTTTCATCTACATCTACAGTGTAATTTGTTCTAAAGCCTACCGAGGTTACATCAGTATCAACAATACGCAGGCCGAAGTTACCACGAATAAACTTACCAAATACTTCGGTGTCGTAGTTTGCCATTAAGTACACTGAGGTGGTTTTTTCAGTAACATCTATGGTACCGGCATTTTCGTACTCAACATCAGGGTAACCAAATTCACCTGTATAATCAGTGTCTGTAGCCGCTACAGCTTGAGAGAAACACACGTTATCGTAGGTCGCCCACGAAGAACCTGTTCCAGAGCTTATTACATTACCGCTACTATCTACATTTGTTACTAAGTTGCCATCCGATACGCTAGATAAAAAATCAGATTCTGGGAAGTCAATTTGACAGCCCTGAAGTATCTCTAATGCTGAGTCATCGCCTATCGTGTACTCAGTACGAGACCCATTACCTTGGCTACCACCAAACTGTATAAAGCTTAGTTCTGAGGCTCTAATACCCCCTTCAATACTGGTAAATATATCGCCCTCTAACGCGTAGTCAAAATCAATACGCGCTGATTTAACTACGTTTTCGCGAACGTTTTCACGGTCTAAACGTGTACGTAAGCTATCTGTAAAGTTAGAAATATCAGTTACATCAAAGTCCGTTAACGTGAAGTGAGGAATTTCATCGCCCATATCCCAGCTAAACAAATTACGGTCGGCGGTTCTACCACGGTTAGAAATTTGTAGCTCTTCACGCTCAGTTTTTGAATACGCTAAATCAAGATTTACAGTAAGGCGGTCGGTTACCGTATGCTCAATATTAATGCCATAACCTTGGTAGTTTTCTTCACGAGAGAATTGCTCGCCCGCAGATTCAATACGTTCTTCACCTTCCCAATGTAAAATTCCGCCTACATCGTTAGTAACAAGCGTTGGGCCTGTTAAACCAGGTGTTGCGCGTTTTTGTAAAAAAATTAAATCGTGGCGTGCTTCTCTTTGTGTTCTGTCAGAGATTTGTGCATCAAAGTTAACATCCCACTCAGACGACGGCTGGTATTGCATTGCAATAAATACTGCATCACGCTCATCTGAGGTTTCATTTTGACGATAGCTGCGGCTACTACCTGTCCATGCGTATGGAGTGCCATCGCTTTCGGCTTTGCCTGTTTCTGGGTCGATGTTTGTTTGATAACCTTGATTGTTATTGCCACTTACTTGGTCTTCACAATCACCTGCGCTGCTTCTGTAAAACCCTTCATTCGTATTAGTTGGGTCATTTAAACATGCCCAAAGTGAAGAGCCCGATGGGCTTGAGCTTCTGTACTCTGCTTCTGGTTGGCTAATATCTTGGCGCTGCACACCAAAAGACACACCCACCGCTTGGCCATCGGCAAACTCAAATTGGTCAACATAACTAAACGTACCACGATAGCCTGTATCACTTTGCAGTGAGTTTTCTACATTACTTTCATCTGGATTGTAATTTAGTTTTACTTCGCCTTGTACGCGTTGCTTGCCGTAATCTAGCGGGGCAATCGTTTCAAGTGCTATCACACCGGCTACGCCACCTTCAATCATTGAAGCATCTTGGGTTTTGTAAATAGCGACCTTTTTTACAAGCTCTGATGGAAACTGTGAAAAGTTAACCGAGCGATCACCACTACCATTAGTAGCTTCACGGCCATTAATATGGGTTGCGCTTAAAAATGGGCCTAAACCACGAATGGTGATTTCGGTAGCGCCCCCGTTTTCACGATGAGATGCGGCACCGGTAATCGACTCAAGCGCTTCACCAATTGACAGCGCGGGTAAATCACCAATATCTTCTGCAGATAAACCATCGACAACCGTTGTTGCCTCACGCTTAATTGCAATTTGATCTTGTATGGTTCTACGAGTACCTGTAACGCTGATGATTTCTACATCTTGCTCTACTTCAGTCACTTTTTCTTGGGCTTCTTGCTGAGCAAAAGCATTAAATGACAATGAACCTGCCATACCTGCAAGTAAACTTGCTCTAATTAACTTAGCAGCAGGTGAAAGTGCAAAATGATTACAAACAGAGCTGTTTGTAGAATGTTGACGTCTTCGATCCATTTTTAACGACATGCCGCGTTCTCCTTTATCATTGTGTGTGTTGTGCGTAGTTTGCTATTTTTATAAGTATTAATAATGTGCAGTGTGGGCTTATTCATCTTGTGCCACCCACGTAGAGCCTGCACCTACATCAGTGCTTTGGATGTAGTATAAGTTTCTTGCACCTGCTAAGGCTTGTGCTCCATTTGAGTCAGTCTCAAGCAGCGTACTTGTAGCAGTGACAAACTCTGGGATTTCTTTACCATTTGCTTCTGGGTTTTGGTCAATAGCGCCATCGGTGTCGTATTCACCATTGCCATTTACGTTTCTAATATCAACCCAAAGGTCGCTCGCATCGCCCGACTCATAACTGTCACTAAAGCCAAAGCTGTTAGAGAATAGTGATTCAGTATGGTTAATTAGGTCACAGTCGTATTCAAAAGAGTGATCGCTCGACAGCTCGTTAGGGTAAAAGAAACCATAAACAAGCGCGCTGCTTTCAATGGTGTCTTCATCAGTTTGATCGCCCACCCCATTAGCATTTAAATTACCGTTGAAGTTAATTTCAAACGCATTTTTAGTTAAACCATACAGTACAGGTGCATTTTCTGCGGTAAGCTCATCACAATCTCCAACAGGTGCGTTTGAACCTATTTCTGTACTAAATACAAATGGTTGCTGTGAGTTAAGTACCGTATTATTAGTCACATTAAGGGTAAAGTCGCCTGCGCCATCAAGCACAGCTTGGTTACCTCCATTTGGCACCCCGCCATCAGCTTGTGAAAATGGGTTAGCGGTAAATACAATACCACCGGCTTCTTTATTACCAGAACGAATACCAGCGATGTAGTTATTGCTTACAGTGTGGCCTAAAGGCGTAACTAGCACGCCGGCAGGGCGATCGCTTGAACTTGCAATATCAGTGGTACGAATAATAATGTTGTCTGATACCGTATTAAATCCACCATCTTCAAGCGAAATACCGCCATTAGGATTTAAAATGGTATTGCCTTTAATCGTCGCGCCAGAGGTTTGTACGCGCATTAAACGTCGGCCTGTAACAAAGTTTTCTACTCGGTTATATTGAATAGTAAAGTTTGCATCATCAGCAGAGCCTGTATCTGTTGTACTACCTGCGTTAATTAAGTGCAGGCTAGAGTTACCAAAATTTGGGTTGCTGCTGGTACCTGTGAAAAGGTTATATTGAATAACGTGGTTAGTGCTCGATGAAGACATTTTTATCACCGAACCATTTTCTGCTTTATCGCGGTTGGCAAAGGTATTACGTTCAACCATTGCGGCGTCGCCTTTAAGCATTAACCAATGGTAGGTAGAGTTATTTAACGTCTCTGCTTCACCATCGATAGTATTTTGTGTAAATGTGAAGTTGTCACCCTCAGAATAAATAACGGCATCTTCTTCGGTTTCACAAAAGCCACCCGTTTTAGTATTAATATTTTTAAATGTAAGTCCTTCAATACCCGCGCCATCAACCCCACTGGCTACATGAATACAAAGCTCGCCACTAATTACCGGGCTTTGTCCTTCAACAGCTTTAAGTGTTGCTGCGCTGGTTAGCATAATGGCATCAAGATCGGCGTATACACCGGTATTTAAACCAAGCACATCGCCATCACCAAGCCCTGCATTAATAGCACCTAATAGCGCACCCGCATCGCTTATCACTTGCGTGTACACTACTGTATCGGCGGCACCGGTAATTGTGCTTGAAAAGCCATCGTTATCGGTATAACTCGCAGTGACCGATATAATCGCGCCAGCTTGATTAGTTGGCGTAAATGTTTTGCTGTTGGTATCGGCAATTGCTACGCCATCAGCAAGCCAAGTGTAGGTAACGTTTTGCTCATCTACCCCATTGTTATCGCTAATTTCAGCGGTTAATTCGCTAGTCACTAAATATGGCGTAGCCCCTGAAATGGTGATACTACCCGCTTCATCTACAGCCTCTGCAGAAACAGCAATGGTTGCCTCAGAAAGGTTGTCTTCGGTAAAACCGTGATCGTCCGTGTAGGTAACCTGCACGGTAATAAATTGCCCTAATAATGACTCATCTACAACGTAAGTGCTTTGCGTGGCACCACTAATTGCAACCTCATCAGCAAACCACTGGTAAGTAATTGTGCCGCTTGCGCCATCTTCATCTGTTATTTCGGCTGTAAGTGTATTACCCACCGTAGGTGTGCCAACAATAGCCACCGACCCTTCTGAATTTGCACGCTCTACTGGCGCTGTGGCAGTTGATGTAGCTGACTCTGCAAAGCCTCTGTTATCTTCAAATGCTGCATTTACAGTTATAACTTTACCTAGTTGCGATTCGGTAATAGTGTAGGTTGCTAAGGTTTCATCGGCAATTTCAACATCATCTGCAAACCATGTATATGCTACAAGCGCCGGATCAAAACCATTTTCATCCGCTACATTAGCACTTAGTTCATTACCTATAATTGCATCACCGTTAATTTCTACCGTGGCAGCAAAAGGAATAGCTGACACTTCATCGGTGGCTTCACTTAAATGTGACTCATTAACACCGCTGTCATCTGTATAAAGTGCTTGTGCTGTAATTGCAAAACCAATTTGCTCATCTGTTAATGTAAAAGTTGCGTCATTAGCGCCACTTATAACTTGTCCGTCGGCGTACCAGTAGTAGCTTACTTCACCAGAAATACCATCGGCATCATTTACGCTGGTCGACAATGTTTCGCCCGTTAACGCTGTGCCTGATAGAGCAATAGAGCCCAATGTGTTGTTATTATTATTTGAATCCGTGTCACAACCTATAATGGCAGCTGCAACAGCACATAATGCAAAATGTTTTAATTTCATCATGGCTCTATTCTCCTTAATTGTGTGGTTTAGTATTTAGCAGGTGTTATGTGTGATTTACCAAATACCCAGTGTGTTATTACCAAATTATTTTATTTTTACGCTTCATTGTTAACCAACTTGGTAATATAAGCATAATAAAAACACTTTTACCACTATATTCGTTCAAAATTCATCATATTTTATTAACTGAAAGTTAACTTACGTCTATACCTAATAACGCAGCGTTATTACCAATATTAATTTCACGAATAGATAAACAAACAACCTTTATGAACAATTGGTTTTACCGAAGAATTACTCTGTATTAGTACGTAGCGCGATAAGCACATAAAGAATAGGGGGTGGAAAATACAGGCGTGAAGGCTTTAACTGTAATAGCCTATAGATATGAATTTTTGATGTATATAAAATAACGTAGCCACTGCGTTTAACTCACTATTAGTCAGCAGTGGCTTACGTTTTATTTAAAAGGCGTAAGGATACAGTAACCGCCCTTTTGTACTGAGGCCTTAGTCAGGTTTAATAAACCGCAGAATTAAAATAAGTCACAGGTTCACTAGAGCCTAAAATAACAGGCACACGCTGATGCAGCTCATCGGGCTGAATATCTAAAATACGCATACCTTTAGAGGTGGCTATACCGCCTGCGTTTTCAGTAAGCATTGCCAGTGGGTTAGCTTCGTATAGTAAGCGTATTTTACCGTTTTCATTACCTGCGCGCGTATCTTGCGGGTACATAAATACCCCGCCACGGCATAAAATTCGGTGCACATCGCCAACCATGGCTGCATTATAGCGAATTGAGCTTTTAGCAAATTCTTCTGATGTATACAGTAATTTATCAAAGTAGACTTGTGTTGCTTCATCCCAATATCGGTAATTTGCCATATTAACCGAGAACTCACGGCTTTTACTCGGCACTGCAAGCTCTGGTTTTGTAAGCAAAAAGCCACCGTGGGTTAAATCGTGTGTATAACAGCGGGTTGGCCCGCCTGTGCTCATTACTAGTAACGACGATGGCCCATACAGCACGTAGCCTGCACAAACCTGATTAGTACCGGGTTGATTAAATTGCTCATCACTATCGTAAGGCACATCTGCTTTTGCAGGGTAAATGGTAAAAATAGTGCCTATTTGCCCGTTAACATCAATGTTTGATGACCCATCAAGCGGATCAAAAGCCACAATATATTTGCCATCAGGGTGGGCGCCTACTGCATTATCTTCTTCTTCAGATGCCACTGTTTTTACAAGATCATCATCAATTAAGGTATCTTTTAACAGCTGATTGGCAATGACATCTAATTTTTTTTGCACTTCGCCCTGGATGTTTTCGTTAAGGGTAGAGCCTAAAACACCCGCAAGCTCACCTTGGCTTACTCTAAACGCTATTTCTTTTGTGGTTGCTAATAGCGTGCGAATTAACATGATAAGGTCGGTTTCAACCCCATCTTGCTTTAATACTTTATTCAGTCTTTTCATGCGCTATACCTGTTCACACAATTAAGGTCGTCAAAACATTGGATCAGGCGAGCCACCATATGCTGCTCCGACTGACGTAACCACACACGTGGATCATAGTATTTTTTATTGGGTTTATCTTCGCCATCAGGGTTACCAATTTGGCCTTGCAAGTAGCCTTGTTTTTCTTGGTAGTAGTTTAATACCCCGTTCCAACTCGCCCATTGGGTGTCGGTATCAATGTTCATTTTTACCACCCCGTAGGTTAGCGACTCAGCAATTTTACTGTGCTCAGAGCCACTCCCACCGTGAAATACAAAATTAATAGCGTTATGCTCTAAATTAAATTTTTCAGCTACATAGGCTTGCGAGTCGCGTAATATGGTAGGAGTTAATACCACATTGCCAGGCTTGTATACGCCGTGGACGTTACCAAAAGAAGCAGCAATGATAAAATTAGGGCTTATTTTACTAAGTCGCTCATAGGCGTAGGCTACATCTTCTGGTTGAGTGTAAAGCGCAGAGCTGTCGAGGTGCGAGTTATCAACCCCGTCTTCTTCTCCGCCGGTACACCCGAGCTCTATTTCAAGTGTCATGCCTATTTTTGCCATGCGCGCTAAATAACGCTCACAAATTTCTATATTTTCTTCCAGTGGCTCTTCTGACAGGTCTATCATGTGCGATGAAAAAAGCGGCTTGCCTGTTTGTGCAAAATACTTTTCGCCTTCATCTAATAAACCATCAATCCAGGGCAGGAGTTTTTTTGCTGCGTGATCTGTGTGCAGCATGACAGCAACGCCATAGTGCTTCGCCACGTTATGCACATACTGTGCAGCACTTATTGCCCCAACAACGGCAGATTGCTGGCCCTCTAGTGCTAAACCTTTACCACAAAAAAACTGCGCTCCCCCATTAGATAGTTGAATAATGACCGGCGACTTCATTTTTTTTGCGGCCTCTAAGGTGGCATTAATTGACGATGTGCTCACCACGTTTACAGCAGGCAATGCATACTGATGCGTTCGTGCGTGTTTATACACTTCGCTTACTTCATCGCCAACAACAACGCCTGGTGCAATGGTTGGGGCTAAATAATTCATTTTTTGCTCCTTGCTATTTTAAAGCCTCGATACAAGAGTCTGTAATGGCTTGCCAATTACCCTGCGTTACCCATTCTTTTTTAGCAACCCAGGTACCGCCTACTGCAAATACATTGTTTAACGACAAGTAATCCATTTTATTTTTTTCGCTTACGCCGCCGGTCGGGCAAAAGCTCACTGCACGAAATACAGATGAGACAGCAGAGACAAACGGCGCACCACCAGCAAGTGAAGCAGGAAAGAGTTTTTGCTCTTCAAAACCATACTCAAGTGCCATTAATATATCGCCGGTATTTGATACACCTGGCAATACTGGCACGTTACACTTAACCAGCTCACTTAATAGTGTAGGCGATACAGCGGGAGTAACTATAAAATCTGAGCCTGCTTCTAGCGCTTGCTTTAAAATTGTTTCGTTAATAACGGTGCCTGCGCCCACTTTTAGCTGTGGAACCTGTTCTTTTATGGCTTTAAGTGCATCAATTGATGCATCTGTTCTAAGAACAACTTCTACCAAAGTTAGGCCTGCCTCTGCCATTGCTTTAGCAATGTTTACACCTTGCTCTGGCGTGTCTGCTTGAATTATAGGTAGCAGAGTTTGCCCTGCCATTAGTTCAGAAAAGCGAGTCATGCGTTGTTTCCCTTATTTTAGATAATCGTGCTACTTAGTGTTATAAATTGAGTAAATTAGCCAGTTAGAGACCTGATTTAGCCATGGCTTGTTGAAAAACATCTTTTGGTGCAATAGCACCGGGTTGCTGAATAACAGCGCCGGCAGCCTGCGCGCCCAGCTTAACCGCTTCGCTAATTGGGCGCCCATCTAAGCGCGCTCCTAAATACACGCCGTTAAAGGCATCGCCTGCGGAGGTTGTATCAACAACGTTTTTAACCGGCGTAATACTGTGGCTTTGCACTGTATTAGCCTCTTTTGTAATGACTGAATCGGGGCCGTTTTTTACTATAATTTCGTTAATGTTGTACGGAGCCAAATAATCAATTACCGCTTCTACACTTTGCACGTTGTAAAGCGTTTCTAAGTCTTCAACGCCGGGTAACGTAATATCGGCTAAGC
This sequence comes from Pseudoalteromonas sp. S2893, assembly GCF_005887105.1. Taxonomy (NCBI): domain Bacteria; kingdom Pseudomonadati; phylum Pseudomonadota; class Gammaproteobacteria; order Alteromonadales; family Pseudoalteromonadaceae; genus Pseudoalteromonas; species Pseudoalteromonas sp. S2893. The sequence continues at coordinate 23,764 of NZ_PNCY01000021.1, forward strand.
TAAATGCACTATGGTATTGCGCTTTAGTTTGCTCAACGTTATCCCAAAGTCGCGCACGGTAATTTGGGTCAAATACTATTTTTACACCCGCGGCTTTAAGTTGCTTCACTATGTCCCAAAACTGCGCTCTTGCTTGCTCTTCTATTACGGCTAAAGAAATACCCGAAAAGAAAAACATATCACCCGATGACAGCTGCTTAACAAGCTCAGGGCTGATAAATTCAACCACCTTTTTGGCTGCGGAATCATCACGCCAATAAATAAAGCTGCGCTCGCCTTGCTCGTCCGTTTCTATGTAATACATACCTGGGACTTTACTGCTATGAGCAAATACATAATCTGTATTTAATTGCTCACTTGTAAAACGCTCACGCATTTTTTTACTTAAGTTATCTTCCCCTAAAGCGGTAATAACTGAGGTGGTGATTTGTGGGAAACAACGCTTTAAGTAAACTGCCGAATTGTATACGTCACCTGCAAATGACTGATGCAATGTAGAGGGAACAGTCGCTCTTAACTCAATCATGCACTCGCCAATAAAGTAAATATTTTTCATTATTATCACTTACCTTAGGTAGTAAATGGCTGTGAGAAACACAGCCATTGCCAACAAATTAGTTAGGCTTTTTCAATGGTTCAATTTTTGGAATTAAGATCCATACAGCTGCCATTGCAATAATCGCTAAAGACGCGCCTATCACAAACGCCGGTGTATAATTACCATCCGCTGTTAAAATAGGTACCAATGACGTAAGGCCTACAGCACCTAATTTAGCGGCCATGCCAGAGAAGCCCGACAACGTACCTACCGCTTTTTTACCGAGTAAGTCGCTTGGTAAGGTTTGCACGTTACCAATGGCGGTTTGAAAACCAAATAAAATAACAGCCATAATAAGTACCGCAATTACCGGCTCGCCTGGGTTTGCCATTGCAAGCAGCGCCGGCAACATAATTAAACACCCTAATGTGATGGTCAGCTTACGCGTTTTATCGGTATTCCAGCCAGCTTTAAGGCGGTTTTGGGCAAGTAAGCCACCAAACCAAGCGCCAAACATAGCGCCTACATACGGAACCCAGCCATAAATACCAATCGCTTTAACATCCATGCCATACACTTCGTTTAAGTAAATTGGTATCCAAAAAACAAATAACCACCAAATAGGGTCGATAGCTGCAGAGGCTATAATTACGCCCCAGCTTTGCTTACGAGAGAGTAACTCGCCTGTAGACGGGTTATATTCTTCTTCGTCATCGCTTGTTACATCGCCGTTATCATCAACGCGTCTTTGTCCGGTAAGAATGTACTCACGCTCTTCTTCACTTATCCAAGGGTGAGAGCCTGGAGGCGCTTTTACCAATATAATCCAAGGAACTAACCATAAAAAACCTAAGGCACCAACAAATATAAACACCATTTGCCAGCTAAAATACACGGTTAAATAAGCAATAAGCGGGATAGCAATAATGCCACCAATGGCTGCGCCAGAATTAAATATACCTTGCGCTAAAGCACGCTCTTTTGTTGGAAACCACTCGGCATTACCTTTAGCTGCACCGGGCCAGTTACCAGCTTCGGCTACACCTAAAATTGCACGGAAAATACTTAAACTAAGCACCCCTTGTGCAAAAGCATGGGCAACAGTGGCTAATGACCACACACCAATTGAAAGTACAAAACCTAAACGCGTGCCAACCCAGTCAAAAATTTTGCCAAAAATAGCTTGGCCAAATGCATAAGCAAATACGAATACTATAGAAATATTAGCGTAAATTTGTTTACGCTCTAAAGCAGATTCATCAGGGAACATTTCTTCCACAATGTCTGGCCATAAAACGCTAAGCGCTTGACGGTCTATGTAGTTAATAATGGTAGCAAGTGCAATTAGCACTATAACCCACCAGCGTAAGCCTTGAATTTTCATAGGTTATTCCTCAAGAAAGTCTTCGCGAGCTGGGCTAAAGGTATCAATCAGTATACCGCCAGTTGGGCACGTTGCCCCGTGATCAGCAAAAGGAGGAATAAAACAGCTATCACCCGCTTTTAAGATTTTAGTTACGCCATCAATGTTAAAGTGAAATTCACCCTCAACCACATACGTTACTTGCGAATGCCTGTGCGCATGGTTATAACCAATAGCCCCTTCTGAGAACCAAATTTTCACGGCCATTAGCTCTTCGTTATAGCCAAGCATTTGGCGTTTTAAGCCATTACCTAAATCTTCAATCTCGGTTTCGTTACCAAATGAAAAGTGTGCACTTTGCTTTTGCATCCTGTTTACTCCTGATTATTCTTCATCGCATAAACGCCAAGGCGGCCATTTAAGGTGAATGCTTTATTTTGATATGTGAATGTGTGTTTAGCTGCTTTATCGGCTTTGTTGATAGCAACCAAATAGGTATTATTTTTTACTTTAACTTCAATTAGGTCTAAGGGCTCTTGCGCGTCATACTTAAGTGACGATACACGGCTAACAGCCTCTAGGGTATATTCTTTACTTGGGTTGTATTCACCGTGAGGCTCAAGTACTGAAATAAATTTATGCTGTTTTTTACCTTCTACACGGCGAATGTAGCCATTTTCGTTACGAAGATTAAAGAGTGGATCGTTTGCCCCTATTTGCGTAAATAAGAAAGACTCATTCCCTTTTACTAGGCTTGTTTGTGTATAAAAACGGCCGTTGTCGTTTAACCACGTTACCTTTGCTAGGCCTTCATCTGGTTGTGCCTGTGCTTTTAACCATAAATGTTGATAACCATTTTTATCACCCAGCGCAGCTAAGCTTTTGATGTTACCAAGTAACTCAAAGCTGGTATCAATTAATTGGCCTTTGTAATGCAGTGGTAAATCAATTTTATGGGAGGAATCTGCAGTCACATTAAAAATATCAACTGCAAGCGTGCTTTCAAGCATAGGTAAATTAATTAACGCTAACGTGCGTTCAAGCTCAACACCTTTGTAAGCGGTGCTTATTTGCCCACTTGACACCGTTCCGTATTGGTTTGTTTCAAAGAAATTAAGCGTAGGATGATTGTTATTACCCACTTTAACATTTGCATTAAAATGCGAGGTTTCATCAATCACAACCGTATTGTGTGCCACGGTATGTTTTGCGTAAGTTTCGTTTTCTGGTAGGTAACGACCGCCGTATTTAGCCTCAACATTTAAAAAACGTGCAGCGCCATAATCAGATACAATTTCATTGCCATGATCGTAAAACTGCCATGTTAATTTATCAAAATGTCCATGTCCTAACCCCTGTGCAGCAGGTTTAAATAAAAGTGCTTGGTCGCCGCCAGTTTGCGTACGCATTACTACCAACGCCCCTTGCTCGCCATCGTTACCATCGCCAAACGCTACCGATTTAAATACATAAGGAGTTTGCTTATTTTTATCCAGCGCTTGAGCCACTTTTAGGCCATCGCCAGAGAGTATTATTTGATTTTGCTTTTTAGCTATATCTAAGTAACCAGTATCGTGTGTTAAACCATAAGCGGCTGTTACACCGTGTACCAGCTCTATTGTGTCTATACCTTTACTTTTAATTGCATCATTTATCGGGAAAAACAAACCGTTATAGCTTAGCTGAATAGTGGTATCAATCGCTTTAAGTAATATGCCATCGCGATATTCAAAAATGTCTCGCTGCGGTTCGTTGTTTTCAATTGCTTTAGCAAAGGTAACAAACGGAAGTAGTGCAAAGCGTTGATAATAAGGACCTTCGTTGTAATAGCCCTGTGGCGAAAACAGCATGTCTAGCTGCTTAATAAAGCCACCCTCGCCCGATTTATCTAAATCGTAAAGAGACTTTTCGACCCACTCAGATTCATCTAACACATACCCTGCCATGCCTACACCGGCTGTAGCCCACGTACCATGGTTATGTACCTTGTTAAAGGTTGATGGCTGGCCTTGTGATAAAAATAACGATACTGGACGCAGTAAGTCATTTTCAATGGTTTTAATATTAGCGGCGCTTAACGCATCATGCACTAAATCGTATGCTTGAATGGTATAAACAAGCCACATGGCCTCATTAAGGCTTTGCCAAAATAGTTTACCTGGGTTTTGCGACTTAACTTTGCGCTTAGGGTGTACATCAAGTGTTGGGTATAATTTGGCATACTCAAGCAACATATCACGTACGTAATGAGCGTATTTATCATCTTGGCTTAGCTGATAAATAACACCGGCGTTATACATAAGCTGATAATTTTTTTTGTGACGTTCGTGGGTATACCCTCCCCCACCGTCTTTTGGTACAGGCACTGTTATAGGGCTTTTAATTTGCTCATCCACTTGTGCTTTAAGCGCTGCAAATGCGTTGGCAAACTTGCCCTGTTCATTGTTGCTAATTGCTTGGCGCATTTGCTGTACATCATCATTGGTTATTACCAAATTTGGATGCGCTGCGTAGGCGTTTATCGATAAAACTAAGGCACTTACAGTAACACCCAGCGTTTTAAATAATGACTTATTTTGGGTTAAATTCATCATTGTTAGTTCACCTTATTTAAAACGTTGTTATTTTTAATTGTTGCCGTGTGCGGGCCTACTACACGTAACTCTTTTACGCTTGGCGCTTGAGTTGCATCAAAGGTGTTATCTGTAATGGCTGTTATTGGCTCACCAACCGTGTGCTCAATTTTAATCGGTGCCGATTTTTCAAATACGTTGCTTGCAATATTTGTTACTTGTACACCGTGCGCATACACACTCGCTTGCGCCTTGTTGCGCTTACCTAAACCTACTTTAGTTAGGGTGTTATTGGTCATTAATAAATGCGGACCAAAGGTGCTTTCATCACTCCCCCCTCGGTATAACTTAACGACGCCACCGGCTACCTCATTAAAGGTATTGTTTTTAAGTGTTACATACTCTGCGTTATAAATACCTAAGTCTTCTATTTCGGTATTGAGACGTAAAATATCGCCAGTTACATTTTTAAAGGTATTATTTACTAACGTGATTTCATCTGCCATCGCCCCTTTACCCGTTACAAAAAAGTGAAATGAGTGATTAATATCAAGATTAGTGAATTGTGAGTTGTGTATTTCAAAGCGGTAGTTATCAACCATGCCCCACTTTTTAGTACGTACCACACTATTATTAATGGCATCAGGTGCGTTTTCACCCGAGATAACTAAACCATCTAGCTTTAAGCTACCGCCATCATGAATTTCGAATAAGGTGGAGCGTTGGTAGGTCAGCTTAGCTTTGCCAGTATGTTTAGCCTTAAGGGTAAGCACTTTTGTTATTTTAACGAGTTTAGATACATCGTATTGACCATCTGCAAGCTCTAATACATCACCCGTTTGGGCTGCATTGATTGCGTTAAGTAAGGCATCTGCAGTTGCTTTAACCTGGTGAGTTTTACCCGTATCAAATGCCACAACTTGCTCTGTTTTTGGATACCAGCTAACGCCGGTATCGGCCTTTTTTAGCACCTTTAAACCGCGTTTAGCACCTGCACTAATTTTGCTTGATTCAGGATACAGTAAACCGTTACTAGCTCTGGTTAGTGTTACATTTTGCTGTTTAACTCCGTAATTTAACGCTTTTAATACCTGGGTATTAGCTACATTTTCACTAAATTTAATACCGCTTACATCATCAAAGGTTGTAAAAGGCTGCTCGCCATTTTGATTAATAATAAGGTTATTTTTCATTGCGCTATTAATTGGTGCAGCGCTACGCTCGCTATCGCTACCTGCGCCAAGTTGTATATGACGCACATTTACATAGGTATTGTTTTCAATTGTCGCGTTTTCTACCTGATGGTAGCGATTTATTGGTGAGTTAGGTACGCCGTTCATAACCGTAAAACCACTCCCAAAACGGTAGCCTGTTAAACCTTCTAAGTAGTTATTTTTTACTGTTTGGTTTTTATTAATTATGCGAATGCCACCTGTGTGATCTACACCGTTACCAAAAAAAACGTTCTCTTGTATAATATTGCCATTACCATGGCGCAACGTTAGTGTGCCACGAGATTCAAAAAACACATTATTGCGGATTTGGTTTTTCCCTGATTTAACAGAGATTATTTCTACTTCGCCGTTAGTACGTTCAAAGTAGTTGTTTTCAACTACGGTAAATGAATCACTTAATGAATAGTGGCTAGTACCAATGCGCAGTGTTTCACCGCCGTTAGATCCAAAAGTAGGACGATAGCCAAAGAAGTTATGATCAATTTGATGGTGGTTTTGTTGGCTTTGCTCACTATTAAGCCTTACTGCAACCGTAACGCCTTTGTTACGTTTACCTACTAAGTGGCTGTGATCAAAACGATTGTGTTTACCATATAGAGCCACCCAATAGTCTGATTCTCGTTTATCGGGGTTATTGTAGTTATCGATAACAACTTGTGTTACGCGGGAGTGAGTAGCAAGCTCATCTTTATTTTTACGAAATTCTATAACGGCTGAGCTAGGCGTATAACCATTTTTAAATACAAGTCCTGACACTTCTAAATACGAACCCGCCAGTCTTAAATTAGATTGCCCTGATAAAATAACGTTACCCTTGGTTTGCGCTGTAAGCTTTATTGGGGCGTTTTTGGTTCCTTGGCCTTGTAATAAAATTTCGAAATTAGACCACGTACCGTCTTTGAGAGTTACTTTATCGCCGGCAACGAGTTTGTCAGAGATTTCTTGAAAAGCTTGTTTAGTGTCTACAAAATAATCTTTGGCTGCCAATTGTGTGGATGTGCACCCAATAAGAACTAGGCTAAGCTTTATTATATTAATTAAACGCATAGATAACTCTTTTTCAGTGTGACCGGAAGTAATGCCTTATCAATAGTAATGCTGCACTCATTGCACAAAGCAGGTTAAATCTAGCCAATTGATGTTGTGTGTGTTTTGGTGCTTTAACTACGTTAAAGCACCCAATGTTGTCGGTATTACTTTTCTAGAGTTTTAAAGTAATCAAAAATTTCTGGTACGTTGCCTTGCCCCATACCTGCATCAAATGCCGCTTGTAAGTTAGCAGATGACCCTTCAGCAATTTTTGATTCAGTCCCAAGGTCTGAAACCATTTGTAGGAAGTAGCCTAAATCTTTGTTTGCATTGGCAATTGAAAATCCAAGGTCGCTTACGTTGTCTACCGCGTAGTTTTTACAAAATTGCATAAATGGAGAGCTAGAAGGCCCTGTCGACATAATGTCAAATAGTTGCTGGCGGTCTACACCGGCTTTGTCTGCTACAGCAAACGCTTGTGACATAGCACATACTGTGGTCATACCCATAAAGTTATTGATTAACTTAGTTGTATGCCCTGCGCCTAGCTCACCTAGGTGAAATACGTTTTCGCCTTGATCTTCAAGTACAGGTTTAACTTTATTGAAGGTGTCAATATCGCCCGCTGCCATAATATTTAATAGGCCGTCTTTAGCATGGGCTGGAGTACGCCCTAGTGGTGCGTCAATCATGCCTGCGCCTTTAGCGGCTAGATCAGCACCAATTTTTTTAGTAGACGAAGGAATTGATGTACCAAAATCAATTAATACCGCGCCTTCTTTAATACCCGCTAAAATGCCATCTTCTGCGTAGACAATTTTTTCAACAACTGCTGATGTTGTTAAACAAAACATAATTATGTCTGCACCTTGTGCAAGCTCTTTTGCAGTGCTTGCTGTTTTTGCGCCTCTGCTAACGCATGCAGCAACCGCATCTTTGTTTAAATCCATAACAATAAGCTCATAGCCTTTGTTCTGTAAGTTTTCGGCCATATTGCCGCCCATTAAGCCAAGGCCGATAAAACCGATTACTGGTTTAGACATGAATAACTCCTAAATATGATGGCGCGTGCTTTTATGAGTACGAGTAATGATTTACCCCATAAATAGGTACGCTGTGTCGTTTAATTCAATTTGCTAAAGTAACCCTGAGCATGTTCGTTTGAATAGGTAACCCGCCGCGTTATTACCATTTGAGCGAATAAAAACAGAGTGATTACACGCTGTATATTATTGACCGGTTACGTATTTATTTCGTTATGCTTAGCATTGCTTTGATTATTTATTAATACCTTGGAGAAGCTAAAACCAAGCAACTTACCAATTGGTATGCAAAAACTGTATTACCATACACCAATCTTGTCAACCAATAAGTTAACTTTGTAAACCAAGGTAATTTACAATTTATTTCAAATCAACAAAATAACAATAATAAACAATTAGTTATAGGTAGTATGGAAATCAAACTAATTCCACGCACTTTTCCCTTCTTTGGTTAGAGCTTAATAAAAAATAGGTTGACCAATAAGTGCAACAACTTTATAAACTCGTATAAATAGCATGGCTATAATTACATTGTGCACTAACCCATTGTTGGTAATACCACTAATTTAGTGTGCTAATATTATGGCAATGCGTGGTTGTGAATGCCGAGCCTTGTCCACATTTAGCTTAAATTGCCCGAACTCAGGTTAAGAAGTTTACTTACGTATTAAATCGTACTGATATTTTAATTTATTTCACAAGCCGAGGTTTTCAGTGAAGACAAAGCCACTTGCGCGGCAATAGCTGGGCTTATTGCACGTAAATTTGACGCAATGAGTGCGCAAATAGCTGGTTAATATAAACTTATTATTCAAAGTTGAGGTAAAATAAGCCTCTAGGTATATGGCAGGCTCTGGCCTTTGCAATGCGGTTATGGATACTCCATAAAGACGCTATGCTCCACACCTATTTAAATTTAAACTCACAGAGGTAACCTAAATGCGTTTATTACACACAATGTTGCGTGTAGCCGACTTAGAAAAGTCACTTTCTTTTTATACACAGATTTTAGGAATGAAAGAATTACGCCGTTCTGACAACGAAGAGTACCGTTATACATTAGCTTTTGTAGGGTATGGTGAAGAGGATAGTAATACTTTATTAGAGCTTACTTATAATTGGGATGAAAATAGCTACGATCTTGGTAATGCGTATGGCCATATAGCTATTGAATTTGACGATATATACAAGGCATGTGACGACATAAAGGCCGCTGGTGGAAACGTCAGTCGAGAGCCGGGGCCAGTAAAAGGCGGCACAACAGAAATTGCTTTTGTGAAAGACCCTGATGGCTATTCAATTGAGCTTATTCAGAAAAAGAAAAACAAAGCTCACTAGGCAATAAAATTTATCAAAAAGGTGCCTAGTCGCACCTTTACCTTAGTTGGCTATCTTTACTTGCTCGGCGGTTTACGCCAGCAACGCCTTTGCCTTTAGCCTCAAGCTCGCTTTGACACGCCACACAGTGCCTAACACCTGGCAGCGCTAACCTGCGTGCCTGTGGTATTTCACAATCACACTCATCACAGAATTCAGCACTCGCGCCTGAGATTAAATTTTGCCTTGCATATTGCACTGCGTCGTTAACACTTGCATCGATTTGATCTTGAATTGCGCCATCACGCGCCCAACCACTTGCCATAATTAACTCCTAATAATAAGAAATTAAGCTAAAAGGTTAGCAGCACAGCGCTTTATAAATGCTGAATATTTTGTACAGGCTTTATTGATTGAGCTATTTAAAGGATGAATAAATATGGTTAAGAGTAATTTGAAATTTAGTTGTGCTATCCATTTTATCTACACATGCAGTTATAAGTATGTATTTTTAACGCAGCTAGCAAAAAATTTATCACTGTAACTGAATAATTATTATTGCGGATCGCTCTTGAAAACCAAAGAAATTATACGTAGGTGATTATTAATTAAACAGATAGGTTTTTAGATATTGAAGAAAATTAAAAGTGTAAAACTAAAATTTTAACGGATAAACGGTAGAAGTTAATGCGCTGGATAGCGCTGAGGAAGTAATAGCTTTATACACTACTAAAATAGTAAGTGGCGTCTCAATAGATTAGTACTCTCGATAACGTCGTGCATAGAGAGTGCGGTGTCACACTGCTTTATACATCACCTAAAATAGTAAGTGGCGTCCCCAAGGGGATTCGAACCCCTGTTACCGCCGTGAAAGGGCGGTGTCCTAGGCCTCTAGACGATGGGGACGCAGAA
>NZ_PNCY01000022.1:0-80777 GCF_005887105.1 Pseudoalteromonas sp. S2893
GCTGAGCTATAGCCCCACATTCCTAAATTACATAGTTGTAATTACTTGGCTGCTGAGTTCCAAGCGGGGTGAACTTTAAATATTTTTATAAAATTGGTCAAGTATTTTTTAGCAATATTTAACTGTTATCGTTTATTTTTGATAGACTCGAGAAAAATACCTCGCGAAACGACAAAAACAATGAAAAAAAGTATCTGTATACTTGCTTTGCTACTTGCAGGGTGTGCCAGTAATGAAGCGCCTCCTTATGAAATAAATAACAAGCAGTTTTATGAGAACGTGGATGAGCAAGGTAACAAAATATTTGCTTATGTTGTATCGGTAAAGGCTGAGCATCGCAGTAACATAAACTTAAATAACGGCGGGCGAGGCGAAAAAAGACCGAGCCGCTCTGATGTAAAACGTTACATAGAACAAGAACACTTCGAAGACTCTAGTGTATTAAAACTTAAGCTTGAAGATGAAGCCGTCAGGTTTTTAAACGAAACCCTCAGTGAAAATAACTATTGTGAAAATAAACACGAAATTACACAAGTGCTATGGCGTGACTTAAGTGTGCAGTTAAGAGGGCGTTGTTTGTAGTATGTTGGCCGATAAAGCAAAGCTTGCGCAGTTGTTAGCGCAATTAGGTATAAATTACGATGTAATAGAACACCCTGCGTTACATACCAGTTTAGATGCTGATGCATTTATGGTGGAGCGCCCAGGTACGCGACTTAAAAACTTGTTTTTGCGTGATAACGAGGGCAAAAAGCACTTTTTAGCAATTACCGCACACGACAAACAGCTCGATTTAAAAACCCTATCTAAGCAACAGGGGCTTTCTCGGTTGGGGTTTGCCTCTAGCGAGCGGTTAGCACGTTATTTAAAAGTGGCGCCCGGGTGTGTGTCTATGCTTGCTTTAGCAAACGATAAACAAAGCAATGTTACTTTGTGGCTTGATCAAGATATTTGGTTTAACGAGCTGTTTCATTGTCTCCCGTTTGAAAACACCCAAACTTGGCTGCTTTCAAAAAATGATTTAAATACCTTTTTTGAGCATACAGGGCATCAGCCTCGGGTAATGTTTTTACCTTCTCGATAGCCTAAAGTGACTAAGACTAAACCAATAAAACACACACTCAGTAAGCAAAGCATAAATGCGGTTTGCCCTGAGTGTTGATAAACAATACCTGGCAATAACGAGCCCAGCGCCCCACCACTATAATAAAACGATACATACCCGCCATTTGTTACACTTGCAGGCGCTTTGCTAATCTTGTTAACAAGCGGAGCAGCGCTTGAGTGTATAACAAACATAGCAGCACAAAATAACGTAAACGCGATTAAAAACACACTCAGTTCCTGGCTTATAAGTAATACAATGCTTAAGTTATACACGATAAAAACCGCAGCAAGTAAATGCCAAGCTGAAGGCACTTTTTTAGCAAGCCAAGGTGTTGCAATAGATGCTAAAGCACCGATTAAGTAGCCGCTGTACACTAAGCCAATATCGCGTGTGTTTGTAATTAAAAAGGTGTTTTGCAAAATAAACGGTAGGTAATTTAATAAGGCTGCAAAGCAAAAAAACATACAAAAAACGGCGCCATACAATTTTAGTACTGCCGCATCTTTTAGCTGCTTAATATACGTTAACGGCGTAAGTACTGATTGATTAGATACCACAAAGCCCGTGGGCTTTATACTTATAGCCAGGCCAATAAGCACAATCGAAATAACATAATAAAAACTTTGCCAATGCCATACATCACTAAATAAAGCGGCTAATACTCGGCCAAAGTAGCCGCCAGCTATGGTACTGCCTATGTATAAGGTCATATTTTTTTGTAAGGCATCTGCGCTGTAACGTATACCAATAAAGCTTGTCATCGCGGTGAGCGCGGCAGGTAAGGTTAAGCCTTGTATAAAACGCACCAAAAGTAATAGCTCAAAACTTGGCGCTACTGTAAACAGTATGCAGCTCAACCCTAAAATAAACATAGCAATACGTAAAATAATAAGCGGGTTTTGCTTGGCTAAAAATAGCCCATAAACCAAAGGTGCAATTGCTAAAGGTAGCATGGTTACGCTCATTAAGCTGCCGGCAAGCGCAGGGGAGACGTTAAATTCGCTAGCAAATAAGCTCAATAAAGGCTGAGGTGCGTACAGCACAAAAAATATAAACACCGAGCAAATAAGTAAATGAGCAAAACGCATTGTAAGGCTTAAAACATAAGCTGATAAGTTAGCCAAAGTATATGAAAAATGGCTTATATTTCATAGGTTAAATCATTAACAATTGCGCTAAATCAAAGTGTATATGCAGCCCTTTGCTAGATTAATGCTAATAGCACTGTTATTTGTACTCGTTGGTGATTAAAATAAACCTAATATAAGTTTTTAGTGGAACAAAGCCATGGGTTCATTACAAGACCAATTGCTGCAAGCAGGGTTAACAACATCGCACAAAGCTAAAGTTGCTAAGTCAGAAAAACGTAAGCAACAAAAAAAGCAAAAAAAAGGGGCTACCAGTAACCCAAGCGATCTGCAAAAGCACATACAGCAAACTAAATTAGAGCAGCAAAAAAAGGCTGAAGAACTTAACCAGTCGCGCCAAGAAGAGCTTAAGCAACGTGAGCAAGTTGCTCGTGTTAAGCAAATACTTGAGCACCATAACCAAGACTCTATCCGCGGTGAGCGTACCTTTAATTTTACTTACGATAACAAAGTAAAAGGGATAGACGTAAACGAGAAAACCCAAAAAGCGTTATCGGGTGGTCGTTTAGCTATTTGTGTACTGGAAGGGCAGTTTTACGTACTCGATGATGAGCCGGCGCGTAAAGTCGCAGAAGTTGATGAAAAGTACATTGTTTTTCATGTTGAACCTGAAAACAAACCAAAAGATGAAGACGACCCATATGCAGACTTTGAAGTACCAGATGATTTAGTATGGTAAGTGTCTGTTCAGTATTGTTTGCTAAAGTTAACAACAATGGCTGAAAACGTAGTCATGTTTGTTTGATCGCCTAACGTAAATTGATACGTATGCTTTTTACTAGATTGTTTACTACAATCAATAGACTATTTTCTAACCGTCAAAAAGAAGAGTGAATATAATGAGCAAGATGAAAGCACTAATAGTAGGCGCGGGTATTAGTTTAGCCGCAAGTTTTTCGTTTAACGCCGCCGCTGCTGATGGCGAAGCCCTTTACACCCAAAAAATGTGTCAAACATGTCACGGTGCAGAAGGTAAAGCACCTATTATGGGCGCATACCCTAAAATTAATGGTCAAAACAAAGACTATTTAGTGGCCCAAATGAAAGATATTAAATCGGGCGCGCGTAGCAATGGTATGACTGCCGCAATGAAAGCAATGGTTGCAACGGTAACGGACGAAGAGTTTGAAGCAATTGCTGACTACCTTTCAAAGGTAAAATAAAGCACCGCGTTTAAAAACGTATTATCGTTTTAAATTAAAGCGCAGCGTAAACAGCCACACAATTGTGTGGCTGTTTTGTTTGTGTTTGCTATAAAATTAATACTGCTTTAGACTTCTAAACATCTATTCGTACTTGTGTTGTTGTACGTATTTTAAAAGGCTGATTATGATTGATTTACCCCAACTAGATTTAAAAAATAAAGTGTCGGAGCAAGAGTGGCAATTGCGCGTAGATTTAGCAGCTTGCTACCGATTAGTAGAGCATTTTCGTTGGGGGGATTTAATATACACGCATTTATCGGCACGTTTACCTGGCACTGATCACTACCTTGTAAATGCGTTTGGCTTAACGTTTGACGAAGTAACTGCATCAAACCTAGTAAAGGTTGATTTGCACGGTAATATTATTGACGACACCCCCTTTAGCATTAACCCGGCAGGTTTTACTATTCATAGCGCAATTCACGAAGTGCGTGAAGATGCTCATTGTGTTATTCACTTACATACTAAAGAAACCATTGCCGTTGCTACACAAAAAAATGGCCTATTGCCACTAAGCCAATACTCTATGTTTTCGCTCCCTTCACTGTCGTACCATGGCTATGAAGGGCTGGCTGTAAATGATGACGAGCGCAAAGTATTACAAGATGATTTAGGCAATACCAATCATATGCTATTGGTAAATCATGGTGGTTTAACCTTAGGCCCAACCGTAGGCGATGCCTTTATGCGCTTTTATGACTTGCAACGTGCCTGCGAAATACAGCTTGCATTACAAGCCAGCTCACAAGAGGTTATTCCGGTGCCGCAGCCAATTATCGACAATATTTATAACCAAGCTAATGTGGTACATAGCGGCAGCACAGGTGGGCAATTAGCGTGGCCTGCCATGTTACGAAAAGCGTACCGACTTGATCCCAGTTTTGCACAATAGCCTGCGTGGCTAATAAGGAATTTTAATGAAAGTAAATCGCGTAGAAGTATTTGATATTCATTGCCCAGAGCGTCCAGCCTGGACGCCGGTTTTTGTACGTATTCATACCGATGAAGGTATTAGTGGTGTAGGTGAGGCTGGTTTAGCTTACGATTTAGGCCACAGCGCAGCAGCAGCAATGATAAAAGAAATGGCTGATGCTTTTTTAATTGGGCACGACCCGTTTCAAACCGAAAAGTTATGGTCGCGTATGTTACGCGAAAGCTTTTGGGGTTTAGGTGGCGGCCCTGTTGTTTATGCAGCAATGAGCGCCATAGATACAGCACTTTGGGATATAAAAGGTAAAGCACTTGGTTTACCGGTATACCAATTACTGGGCGGCAAAGTAAACGATAAGCTACGTACTTATGCATCGCAGCTACAGTTTGATTGGGACAGCGAATTTAAAGCGTTAGTACAACCGCAAGAATACGCAGAAGCGGCGTTAAAAGCGATTGGCGAAGGTTATGATGCAGTAAAAGTTGACCCTATCCAATACGATAAAGACGGCAATACGTATTACGACCGTACTAAAATAATTTCTCGCGCTGAAATGAAGCTATACCGAGCTCGTATGCAAGCTATACGTGAAGCAGTTGGTGATGAAGTGGATATTATTTTTGAGTGTCACAGCTTACCTGGCGCGACCTCTGCTATACAAATTGGTGAAATAGCCGAAGAGTTTGATTGCATGTACTACGAGGAGCCAGTTAACTACTTAAACCATTCTTTACATGCAAAAGTAGCAGATAAAGTAGCAGTGCCAATTGCAGGCGGTGAGCGTTTATACAACCGCTGGGGTGTGCGCCCTTATTTAGAAGATCAAAGCATTGATGTACTACAACCCGATATTGGTTTATGTGGTGGCTTTACTGAAACTAAAAAAGTGTGTGACTACGCCGATATTTTTGATGTGCGTATTCAGGCGCATGTATGTGGCGGGCCGGTTGCTACTGCCGCGTCGTTACATTTAGAAACCGCTATTCCTAACTTTTTGATTCATGAGCATCATACTTATGCCATTAAAAAGTGGAACCGAGAGCTGTGCTTACAAGATCCACAACCAAAAAATGGCTTTTTTGAAGTATCAGAAGAGCCAGGCTTAGGCATTGAATTAAATGATGAGATTGTTATGCGTTCGCAGCGTGTAGAAATTAAATAATTTAAGCTTTATTTAAAGAGCGTTATTTAAATACTATTGTTTAAAGTAAAAGCCGGTAAGTGATAGCTCACTTACCGGCTTTTTTATAGCTGTGTTGCTCTAATACCGATGAGCAATACCATTTGAATTAATTGGCAAGATTAATTGTACACGTAACGCCTTTTATCTCAGCGGTGGCTTTACTATCAAGGTGGCGTATATAGCAGCGATTATTGTTTATCATTAACTCAAATTGATCGGGAAAGTTAAGCTGTTGATTGGCTGTTATATCGCTACGGTTTGTGTTTTTAAGAGTAAAGGTACTGGTGTGAATAAAGATATCGTCAGCAAGCGTTACGTTTTTTATATGCATTAAGCGCTCTATAACACGCTCTACCGCTTGGCTATTTGGCTCGGTAAGTAAGGCATGATGCAGCTTAGGAGTAGGCTGCGTGTTAGATGCGCAACCACTTAAAATAGTTAAGATGCCAAGGGCTGATAATTGCGAGTGTAATGTCATAGTCATTGCCGCATTTACGTAAGTGGTTAAATTTAATATAGCTTAACTAGGGCATGTTATAAAAATGCTTAGCATTTGCGTAGCTAAGGTTGTGCCATATTTTATTTGTTTTACACAAAGCTTGATGGCTATGCCAAACATCATTATAGCTTGCGTTAATTTGGCAAACCGGAAAGTTACTCGCAAACATAATGCGCTGCTCGCCAAAGTGCGAGAACATAGTTTCAAAACAATCTTGTTGCTGTTGTAAATTCAACGCTAAAAGCTCAAAACCTGAAAACTTAATCGCTATATTATTATGCGCACTTAGCATGCGAATGCTTTGCTGCCAGTTATTAATATTATTAGGTAGGCCGCCATGGTTTATTATTATTTTTAGCTGAGGCAGCGCCTTAGCGTAACGAGCAAGCTGAGCAGCTATTGCGGTATTTTCAAGCTCAAACTGGGCTTCATAATGCAGTCCTTGCTGGCAAAGGGTTTGCAAATTACTAAAGCACACTGGGTTTAATAATCGCTGTGCGTCTGCGCCTTCGGTGATATCCCGTATGCCTATTAAATGCGGGTGGGCAAGGGCGTTAATTGCTTTTGCAAATTGCACAGGTGCGCAATCTAACTGAGCGTAACTAATGGCTTTAAAGGGAAGCTTTTTTAAATGCGCCGTTAGCCAATTAAGTTCGTTAATGGGGGCGTTGTTATCAAAACCTGCCTCTATATGTACTATACCGGCGAGGGTAAAGTCACTGCTCTCTAGTAGCTCTTTTTCGCTAATAGGTTGTTTTATTAACTCTAAATTTGGCCATGCTGGTGGGTTTTCGCCTTGCAGCCAAGTATATTGCCCCTCAGCAAGGTTAAAAAAATGCACGTGGGGGTCAATAATTTTCAGGCTCATTGGCATGTGCTCATTGTGTGGTATAGCCGCCATCAATATGTTGTAGGCTACCGGTTATAAAGCTTGCATCATCACTTGCTAAAAAGCTAACTAACGCGGCAACTTCATCAGCTTGTCCTAAGCGGTTTAGCGGTTGAAGGCTTGCCTCTTCTGCCACTATATCGGCCTTGTTAGCCCCACTTTTTTTACAATAAGCATCTATCGCGTTGTGAAATAGAGGGGTTTCTATTGTCCCTGGGCATACCGCATTCGCGCGAATATTAAATTGGGCGTAATCAAGTGCTGTAGTTTTTGCCATAGAAGCAAGAGCATGTTTTGTCAGGTTGTAGGCAAACGAGTTAGGTTTACCAATTATTGCCTGATCTGAGGCTATTAAAATAATAGCGCCATTGCTTTGCGCTTTCATGCTGGGTAGTACACTTTGTACAGCCGCATAGGCTCCTTTAACGTTCAATGCAAATAACGCATCGAAAGTATGCTCATCGGTATCCTCTATGCTAGCACTGAGGTGTTTACCGGCGTTAGAAACAAGTACATCTATGCGTGAGCTTTGTTTACAAATGGCCGTAATACATGCTTTTACAGCACTAACATTACTCACATCGCATTGGTGAAAAACCCCCAGCTCGCTGTACTCAATATCCAAATTGTGCACCGTGTAGCCATTTTCAATAAAGCGTTTTACAACCGCTAATCCAATGCCTTTTGTACCGCCTGTAACAATAGCAACCTTAGACATACTTGCTCCTAATTTAAGGTGTGTGATTAGTGAGAGTGACCACAGCCGCCTTCAGCGTGAACATGGCCATGCGAAATCTCTTCACTGGTTGCTTCACGAACCGATACCACTTCTAAATCAAACGTTAGCGTTTTGCCTGCAAACGGGTGGTTTAAATCGCAATCTGCATTAAAGCGGCCTACTTTAACTAATGTTACCTGGTGTTGGCCTTGGTTTGAGTGCACCATCGCAGTCATACCTGGTTTCCACACTTTTACGTCACCTTGTAGGTGCTTAAGCGGAATACGCTGAATTAAATCGTCAACGCGCTCACCGTATGACTCGCTAGGCTCAAGTGTTACGCTAAACTTATCGCCAGCTGCTTTGCCTTCAAGTGCTTTTTCTAAGCCAGGAAGCATGCCTTCGCTGCCATGAATATAGCTAAGAGGCGCGTGGTTTACACTGCTTTCTAGTTGCTCGCCCGCTTCGCTTAATGTGTAATGAAATTCAACTGCTGAATTTTTGCTAATTTGCATGCTTGTCTCTTTAAGTTTTTGACTAAGTTAAAAGCCGATTTTACGCGAAATACCGAGCTTTATAAACTCAGCGTGGTTGAATAAGTGATTTTTGTAGATCTTGCAGTAAATCTTGTTTTTGCTGCGGCTGTTTGGGTTTTTCTGCCTGGGGAATAAATAGCGTTAATTGCGTGCCAGGCTTTAAAATGCTTGAGGCACTTAAGTTGTTCCATTTAGCTAAATCACTGTGCGGCACTTCGTAAAGCTGGCTAATGCTCCACAAGCTATCGCCTTGTTTTACTTCATAGTCTATTTCAAGAGTGGGGATCACGACTTCTTGTGGCTCCAAATAAGGACTAATTTGATAATCTATAGTGAGCGATTTTGGGAGCGTTTTAGGCTGTCCAACCAGCAGTTTTTCACCTATGCCTATCATATTATTTTGTTTGCCATTGAGCTGCTTTAACGCGCTTACCGACATGCTGAAGCGCCTTGCAATGCTGTATAACGTATCATTTTTTTTAACGATGTATTCGCCTGCAAAATTAGACTTAAAAAACTGACTTTTTAACAGTGCCTCTTGGCCGATAGGTAAAAGCAATGAGTGGGGACCATTCGGTGAGCTTTGATTTTTTAAATAGCCCTGGTTAAGCGCGTGCAACTGTTTTGAGCCAACCCCGGAGAGCTTAGCGATGACCGAAAAATCAAACTGTTGGCCAACATTCATTTGCGTTGTTATTGGTTTATTAGCCAGTTTAGGACGCTTAAAACCTTTTTGCGGGTGTTTAACTAAGTAGCTGAGCGCTAACAGTTTAGGTACGTAGTCGGCCGTTTCTTTTGGCAGCTTTAGGGAAAAGTAATCGGTACTTTTGCCACGTTTTTTATTTCGCTCAATGGCTCGTTTAACACGCCCCTCACCACTATTATAAGCCGCTAGGGCGTGTAGCCAGTCGCCATCAAAGCGTTTGTGTAAATAGCTGAGGTATTCAAGTGCGGCATCGGTGGAGGCAAGTACGTCTTGTCGTCCGTCATACCACTGATCGGATTTAATGCCAAAATGATGCGCTGTGGCGGCCACTAATTGCCAAACGCCTACCGCTTGCTGCGATGAGGCAATGGTGGGTCTAAAATCACTTTCTACAAAGGGCAGTAAAGCCAGCTCCATAGGCAGGCGCTTTTGCTCAATTTTTTTTACGATATGATACAAATAAGGCGCGGCGCGTTTATTTACCGTGGGTAAATAGTTAGGTTGTTTTAAATACCAGTTAATACGCTTTTTTAAGGCGCGATTTTGATACACCGTAAAATGTAGGTTGTTGGCAATATGCACCCATAGGTTTTTAGCTTTGGCGGGGCGCTTTTTTACAATTGTTTTTTTTGCCTTTACCGGCGGCGCAGTATTGGCTTGCTGTAATTGTTTTGGCTGTACAGGCTCAAGCTCTATTTGGTTTTCGTAGCTTGGCTCAAAGTGAGTAAAAATTTGTGGTGCGTCTGTTTCGGGTTGTGTTTGTGTGCTGTTACAGCCATACAAAAAAATAATTACACAACTTACAAGCAATCCACGCATCTTCATCTCTTATCTACAATCCTTTATTTTATAACACTACTGCGCGTGCTCAATTAACTGGGCGCGCTTAAGCCCAGCCTGTAAAAATAACTGGCTCGACTTTGTATTTAACGCTTCTTGTTTATATGGTGCTAAAACATCCGCAGGGAAACTCTCAGTAAGTTGCTCAAGCGTTTGTTTTTTATTGTTTTTAACATGGGTTCTTAAATTTGTTAAAAACATTAAAGGCTGCTTAAGTTGCGCTTTTTCAAGCGCCCCGCCGTGGCCGGGAAGTATTGTACGCAAATTAGGCTGATTAATATAGCGTTTGAGCAAGGCTTGCCAATTTTGTAACTGGCCGTGGCCTGGGTAGGGTAGCCAGTCAACAATATCGCCGCCTATTAGCAGCGTGCCATTATTGGTGCTAAGTGTTAAATCGCCGTTTGTGTGGGCTTTTTCGGGCGTTATTTGTACCGCAAAGTTACCTAAATCAATACTTTGTTGCTCGCTGATTACGGTGCTAGGTGATTTTAAGTGATAGTTTTTCCAACGTAAAAAACGTTGTTTAGCTAAAGAGAGCTTTTCGCGCCACTGTGTTTGCTGTTGCTCGGGCAATGTGGCTAAGCGCTGATAGCTCAGCTCTATACTTTTTTCATAGCCTGCTAACTTATCATCATAAGCCTGTTGGTATGTGGCAAAATTATCGGCTACCTGTTTATGTACTATTAGCTGCGCTTTTGGGAAGGCGTTTTGTAATACGGCCATGCCGAGTAAATGGTCGTCATGAAAGTGGGTCGCAACTAAATAACAGAGCGGGGTTTTAAGGTGTTTTTTTAACTGTTTTGCCAGTGCTTCAACGGCTGCAAAGTTTCCGCTTGCATCTACCATGAGTGCGCATTGCTCGCCCTCTATGAGCACTTGGTTGGAATCGTAAAAACGTAGCTTATCTTGTTGTTTTAAAAATTGTACATTTTCGTTTATTTGCTGCCAAGTAACCGCTGCCTTACTAGAGTGAGAAAATAGGCTAAGGGTAATAAAAAGGGCGGGGATTACAGTTACTAAAAGGGGTTTTAATGTCATTGTGTTTCTCTGCGCGGCATTTATTTACCCTCATAATAAACAAAAAGCGCACGGGGCGCTTTTTATTTTTTTATTGGATCACTCGCCAAGCATTGGCTGAGTTTATCAATGAGTTGATCTTGCTGCTGCTGCTCTACACTGGCATGCGTTTTAGCTTCTAGCAACTCATGGCTAAGTGTAAGTGCTGCTAAAAGTATCGCCTGTTGTTCGTTGCGAACTGATGAGCGTTGCTTTGTTTGCTCAACCAAGTCATTTAAATTTTGTGCTGCTGCTATTAATGCATCTTCTTGCCCAACCGGGCATGCAAACTGCTGCTCTTTACCTAGCAACTCAACTGTGACCCGCTGGTTTTGCAGCTCAGACATTAGCTTGCCTGTTGTGCGCTTTGTAGTTTATCAAGTAAGCCTGTTAACGTAGAGCTGGCATCTTTTTGCTTTTCTTCGTTTTCAAGGGCTTCTAGTTGTAAAATTTCGTTTTCGTCGCTTAGTTTTGCGTTTTGCTCTTTTAAGCTAGCAACATCTGTTTGTAATTGGTTGTTGCGCTCGATAAGCGAGTCAATCAGTTGTTCGAGTTGTTGAAGAGTTGTGTTGTTCATAAAGGCGCTCATATAACTGTAATTAATGTCATGCAAATGTAAAGCAAAGTGTGTTGTTTTGCCAGCATTTACGGTGGTTTTAGCACAATTTTATTGTTTATTAAGTGATAATTCAGGGTGGCGGCTTTTTTGTTCATAAATGGTTCACTTAACTGCTCACTAAGCGGTGTATAGGTTGCCAAAATACAGAGCTTATGGTTCACTGCCGATATTAAATTGCGTATAGCGAAAATTAACAATGCTTAGTTACAGACACTCTTTTCATGCAGGTAACCCTGCCGATGTGCTTAAACATTTAGTACTTGCACAGGTACTTCAATATCAAACCATTAAAGATAAACCTCTTGATTATATTGATACCCACTCTGGTGCGGGATTTTTTGAGTTAAGTTCATCTGATGCCCAAAAAACACAAGAATACAAAGAGGGCATTGCTAAGCTTTGGCAACATAGCAGTGAGCACGAGGCGCTAAACGATTATATTGCATTAATTAAATCGTTTAATGATGGGGACGAACTGGCGTTTTACCCCGGTTCGCCAAAAATTGCTGAGCATTACTTACGTCGTCAAGACAAAGGCTGGTTTTTTGAATTACACCCGCGCGATTTACAGTTACTTGAGCAAAACATGCAAGGTAAGCGCTCTATTCGCGTACGTGGCGAAAACGGTTTTGCCGGATTAATAGGGTTACTTCCGCCAGCTTCACGCCGTGCATGTGTGCTTATTGACCCACCTTATGAGATAAAAGACGATTACGATACTGTAGTAAGCACTTTAGTTAAGGCGCACCAGCGCTTTGCAACCGGCACATATATGATTTGGTACCCCGTTGTTGATAGGGAGCGAATCAATACGATGGAGCAAGGGCTGATTGAGTCGGGAATGCGTAATATTCAATTATTTGAGTTAGGCACGCAAGCGGATACTGACGTACACGGTATGACGGCATCAGGCATGATTGTTATTAACCCACCGTGGAAATTAAAACAAACTATGGAGAGCATATTACCTGAGTTAGTTGAGCTTTTAAGTGAGCCTAGCGGGTTTTATAGAAGCGAGCAGTTAGTCGACGAATAACTGCCTGCCATTATGTAAAGTAAAAGCCCAGCTGGGCTTTTATTTAATTAAAATAAACCGCATTAAAGGTGGCAAGCGTGTTGCCACTGTTATCTTTTAATTCTAAAGACTCGCCTTCTATAGCCCACTTTTGCGTGTTATTGAGCATGTTTAACATAGCCGCTTCTTGCTCCATGCTTTGTGAGCACATTTTTTTTGTACTTGCCAATTGGCTAAACGAAATTGAATGTTGCTCTGTGCTATAGCTACCACTGACGTTATTACACCCTAAAAAGCCGTTAACGCGGTTATCTTTATCAAATTGTATAAATGGCTCTTTTGTTCTTACACTGACTGTTTGCGCATTAATTGTAATGGCTTTCCAGTATGTATTTGTAAGGGTAACATCGCTTTTAGGTGAGGCGACTTTTTCAAGCTCAATTTCGTGAAGAATCCCCGAGTTTGCATTTTTAAAAGGGTCGTACTGCATTGTGCTGGTATAAAGAACCTTGTCTTTATTAATGATTCTAGCGGTGAGGTTATAGCGGTGTTTATCAACAATGTTGTTGTCATCATAAGCTAGCTCCACGGTATACGGCGGCGCTTTATTTATATCAATTACTTGTTGCGTAATTATTTCGGCTTTTACATCTGCTTTTGACACATCAGATAGCGTTACAATTAGTTGTGAGCCAGGGCGTGGCATACTGCGATCTTTATAGCTCACTTGCGTGGTTAAACCCATAACGCTTTTTTCTTGTACTGTGGATTGTGATTCGTTAGCTGGTTTTTCACAGCCCGCTAATGTAAGTGCACTTAGGGCTAATAAACCTAAGCCAGTAAATGTGCGTTTTTGAAACCTAAATTGCTGCTTTGCCATGCTTGCGCTCCTTATTCCTATATTGCTGGTAAGTGTAGGGGGGAGGAGCTTAATCATGGCTTAACTTTTTAAGGCACAAAAAAAGGCGCTAATGCGCCTTAATATAATGCTTTAACGCTATTTTTTTACAAACTTTGTTAAAATAACAATACGTTGGCCGTCTACTCGTCCTTCAATATGTTCAGGGTTATTTGTTAAGCCTATATTGCGTACTGCTGTGCCGCGTTTTGCGGTCAAGCTACTACCTTTAACGTCTAAGTCTTTAATTAAAGTAACGGTATCGCCAGCTTGTAGCACTACGCCGTTACTGTCTACGTGTTTTATATCGTCATCTTCAGCAAGGGCTTTTTTGGCCCAAGTAAGGGTGTCTTCTTCTAGGTAAATCATATCTAGCGCATCTTGTGCCCAGCCATTATCAACAGCTAAGCGCGTTAGCATTCTGTAAGCCACTACTTGTACGGCAGGTGTTTGGCTCCACATGCTGTCGTTTAAACAGTGCCAATGTGTTGGGGTAAGCTCGCTGTTGTTTTCTATTTGATCTTTACAGGTTTGGCAGGTGTAAATGCATTTGTCTGAATGGGTTTCGGTAACAGGAGGCACTTCGTAAACAGATAAGTGTTCGGTTGCGCTGCATAATTCACACTGGTTATTACTGCGCTCGATTAAGGCTTTTTCAATACTCATAAGGCGTTCTTATATAGGAAGAGGTTTACATTTGGCCGTATTATACCCTAGCAAAGGTAGGCGGCGATACTAATCCCTTAAATTTTGTGCGGGTATTGGGTTAATGTATTTATCTTCTATGCGTTTTATGTAACCACTGCTATGTAAGTGGGTAAGGGCTTGGTTAATTTTAGGCAGTAACGCTTTGTGCTTAGCAAGTAAACGCACTCTTAAATAACCATGCGAATGCTGGGCGCCAAACTCAGCATTAATATTTAATTGTTTAGACCAATACGCTGCGGTATGAATACCCATAATAGCAACGTCAATACGCGCTTTAGATAATGCAATCATTAGCTCTTTTTCAGAGGGAAAATCGACGCGGTTAAATTTTGCATCATCATGGTAGTAGTAGCCAAGTACTGTACCAACCTCTTTAGAGTATAAACTTTGCTTAGTTTGATACTGTGCGACGTTATCAGGCAGTGCAACAATCATTTCGGTTGCGGGGATCAGCGGCTCTGAAAAAATATAGTAAGGGTTATCTCGCTCGCTTTGCGCTAACCATTTTAAAGAAATTACATCAAAATCAATAAAGCCGTTTTCTAAATATTTGGTAATTCGCTTAGTGGGAAGCTCAACGTGGTTGGCGGTAATATTTGCTTGCGCCATTAAAGCGGTGATTATTTCTGGCAAAATGCCGGGTTTTTCTGGGTTGCCGGTGTAAAAAGGGTAGTGACTACCTGACGCACTGACATTGTAATTTAGTTCTGGCTGGTTTTGCTGGGCATTAGCAAACGTAGCAAGATGCAAAATAAATAAGGGTAAAAACAACTTTAAAAAAAACAAATACGTAACCTTTGCTAAACTTTTAACCTTGAGCGTTATGTAATTTTACTCCGCTTGCAATGATTCTAGAATCTTCATAGCAGTTGAATTACAGTGTATAACCTAATTGTAATAAACAACGTCAAATTAGATAGGTTTTATTAAGTGAATCCCACAAATATTTTACAGAACGGGCAAAAGATAACACAGTTTGTTGCAAGGCAACCTATTTTTGATGCGCAGCAGAATGTGTTTGCTTATGAGCTGCTTTATCGCGATTCAGCCCATAACGCATTTCCTGTGGGGACATCTGATGAGCAAGCAACCAGCCGTTTGTTTTTTAATACGCTGATGATGCTAGGGCCAGACAAACTTACAGCGCATCATTTGGCGTTTATTAACCTTTCTTCAGCCACTATTTTAGAAAATTTTCCTAAATTGTTAGTGCCACAAAATTGTGTGTTAGAAATTGTTGAGCGTACGAACAAAATAGCTGAGGTAACTCAGCGCGTGAAAGCGCTCAAGCAAGAGGGATACAAGTTTGCCTTAGATGATTACGATGGCGACGATAAATGGTCGCCATTACTTGCGCATGTAGATTACATCAAAATTGAAATGGACGATGTAATAATTAAAACCAATATGCGCATAAAAAAAATTAAACGCGCTAATCCGCATGCAAAAATTATTGTTGAGCGCATAGAAACTCATGCGCAATTTCACTCGTTAAAACAAGCCGGTTGCGATTTGTTTCAGGGTTACTTTTTTGCCCGCCCAGAGATGATCACTTACAAAGATGTGGAGCCGGGTAAGGTGATTGTGTTTGATTTACTGCGCTTTACGGCAAAAGAATCTTTATGCTTTGATGAAATACAAAAACAAGTAGCCAGAGATGTGGCAATTACAGCGCGAGTATTGAAATTAGCGAATGCCCGCTCGGGCAGTGCTAAATTAACCATTACCTCTATTTCGCAAGCGGTTGTGTATTTAGGAGAGGACAGCATAAGGCAACTGGTACGCGTGCTGGCGCTGAGCGAATTAGGCGCCGATAAGCCCTCAGAACTCACAAAACTTGCCTTAACTAGAGCGCAGTTTATTGCGCTATTACTAGGGCAAAACCACGCAGAACTGGTTGGTCAGGGCTACTTGGTAGGGTTGTTTTCTGTGATGGATGCAATTTTAGATACAGACCTTGAAGCGATTGTTAAAGAATTTTCGCTAGATGAAAGTATTGCTCAGGCATTATTAAACAATGATGGCATTTTAGGGCAAAGCCTTGCGCTTATTAGGGCGTTTGAACTAGATGAAATGGATAAAATAGCGGTGTTAATGCCGGCAATAAACAGTGATTTGCATATAGGTCATATTTTTAATTATGTTCTTGATGCACTGTTGTATAGTGACGAAATTATTGAGGCTATTGCAGAATAAATATGCGTAATTGGTTATCTATTTTAAGTATTGTGGTTGCATTAGGGCTGTTATTTCCTGGTGTTACCAAACCTGTGTTATCGATTGAGGGCAACATTGATAAATCGCAACTCGCCAAAGCAGGCATAGAAATGCTGGCTGAGGAAGGCGATGGCCGTACCCGTAGTATGTTAATGATGTTCTCTAGCATGTTAGGACTTGATAAATTAGAGGGTGAAATAAACGCGTATAGCAAAACACAAAGCATTTGGGGAACCGTAAACGAGCTAGCTAATAATAATAATTTATTTGTAGCAGCGTTAGTTGGGTTGTTCTCTATTGTGATCCCAAGCTTAAAATTATTGCTGCAATTACTGTATTGCTGCTTGTCGGCCAGCAGATTTAAAAATAAGTTAGGTGTGGTTATTTGCGCACTGAGCAAGTGGAGCATGGTGGATGTGTTTGTTATTGCGTTAATAGTGACTTATTTGGCAGGCAATGCACATGGCAAAAGTAGCGATTTACTAATTATGCATAGCACTTTTGGTGAGGGATTTTGGTATTTTAGTGCTTATTGTATTTTTGCTATTTTAGCGAGTAGCTTAATTACACCAC
The DNA here is from genome assembly GCF_005887105.1 of Pseudoalteromonas sp. S2893. Classification (NCBI taxonomy): domain Bacteria; kingdom Pseudomonadati; phylum Pseudomonadota; class Gammaproteobacteria; order Alteromonadales; family Pseudoalteromonadaceae; genus Pseudoalteromonas; species Pseudoalteromonas sp. S2893. The sequence continues at coordinate 16,850 of NZ_PNCY01000022.1, forward strand.
CTAAAAAAGAAAATTAATTATTTGAGTTAGCTCAATAACTCAAATATTATTACTGGGTAATTTACTTAATAGGCTTTGTTTTGCAGCGTTTTTACTCAAATTTACTCGTTGTTGTGATGCTACTCACGTTTGTGGGGCAAGCCGTTGCGTCTGTAAATCAGCAGTGCGAAATGCCACATATGAGCCTATCAGCAAAGCATGCCACACATGTAATGAGCGAGAGTAAATTGCATACAGGTATGATGGAAATGGATTGCTGCAGTGATGAAGCAGATGTTCAAAATGATTGTCATTGCCCCATAAATGGCTGTGGAAGCAGCTCTATTTTAACGTACCCGGCCTTATTTACTGCTTTTTCGTTATCGAGTGAAAAAGTTACCCAGCTTAATAGCGGTATTTCCTCCCCACCTAGTAATACTTTATATCGCCCTCCTATGTTTGCTTAAACGCAGGATAGGTGTGATACCAATCGACTTGATTATTTAGTCATTTAGCGTGCCAAATAAAGCGTTAACAGCGTTATAAACCTCTCGTGTAGAGCAACTACATGCCGATATTTATGCCTTGTTATCACTCTATTTAACTGTCGCTATACATAACGACTAATTTAACACCATTGGTATGAGTGAAATTTAGCTATATTCGCTTAAAGCGCCTGTTCTGCTTGTTAATTTAAGATTTTATTTTTAATTTTAGATGGAGCAGGCAATGACCCGCACTGTAATTTTTAAAGCTGTATTACTGAGCGCCACCTTATTTGGTGCTGTATTTAATAGTGATGCTATAGCAAAAGCATCAACCCTTAATTTAACGGATGCCATAAACCTAGCGCTCAATAACGAGCCGTGGCTGAGCGCCAGTGAGCAAAAGCAAGCCGCCGCCACAGCGCAAAGTATTGCTGCAGGAACACTACCAGATCCCGTATTAAGCATAGGTTTGCAAAGCGTACCCGTAGATGGCTTTGCGTTTGATCAAGAAAACATGACGCAGTTAAAACTGGGTATAAGCCAAAGCTTTAGCCGTGGTAATAGCCTGGCACTTAGCCAACAAGCAATAAAAGAAGAGGCACTTGAGCAGCCGTGGCTTAGGGCGCAGCGAAAGGCGCAAGTAAAAGCTAGGGTAATGGAGCTGTGGTTAAATGCCTACAGAGCACAGCAAAGTATTGCGTTAATTGAACAAGATAAAGCATTGTTTAGCCAGTTAATTGAAGTTACCGAAGCCAGTTACTCCAGTAGTTTAGGTAAAACCCGTCAGCAAGATATTATTCGCTCACAATTGGAGCTCACACGCCTTGAAGATAAACTGATTGTATTAGCGCAGCAGCTAGATGCCGCTAAACAAGGGTTAGCCCAGTGGTTACCACAGAGCATATTACGCCAACCATTAAGCCTAACTTTTACAGCGCCAGCCCCGCTTACCCAATTTAATAGCTTAGACTTTGATGAACTCATTAAGTTACTTATGGCGCATCCCTCTATGGTGGCTATAGATCAACGTATAGCCGCTAAACGTACACAAGTGAGCCTTGCTAAACAAAGTTATAAGCCACAACTTGGCGTAAATATGGGTTATGGCTACCGCGCTGATAACCAAGCTGGTGAATCGCGTTCTGATTTGCTTTCGGTTGGGGTGAGTATTGATTTACCTTTATTTACCGACAATAGGCAAGATCAGCAAGTTAATGCGGCTATTGCTAATGCAGAGGCCATAAAAACCGACAAACGCGTGGCGCTACAAAGCTTAAAAGGACAGTACTTTAAAGAGGTTAGTCAACTTGAGCGAATTGAGCAGCGCAATACGCTTTATCAAAACACGTTATTACCGCAAATGTCGCAGCAAGCTCAGGCTACTTTAAACGCGTATACCCGTGACGATGGCGACTTTTCTGATGTTATGCGCGCGCGTATTAGTGAGCTAAACGCCAAAATAGATGCCCTTAATATTCAAATAGACAAACACATAATTATTGCTCGCTTAAATTATTACGCAGCCAGTTTAGACTCGCTAGTAATGGCTGAGCTACAAGGATAAAACAATGAAAACTAACTTAAAATACCTTGTAGCGCTGCTTATTGGTGCCACGTTAATGTTTATTGCTAATCGTTGGTTGATTGATGACACTGAGCACTTAGCCACAACCGCTGATAATAAAAAAGCGAAGCCGCTGTATTGGGTTGCGCCAATGGACAGTAACTATAGGCGCGATGAACCAGGGCTATCACCAATGGGGATGGAGCTGGTGCCTGTATATGCAAACGCTGAAAACGACAGCCCAGGTACTATAAAAATATCACCTGAAGTGGTTAATAACTTAGGCGTTAAAACCAGTAAAGTGCAACTGAAAACACTGCAAAGTGATATTCAAACAATCGGTTATGTGCAATACAATCAAGATCAGTTAACTCATATTCACCCCCGCGTAGAAGGGTGGATAGAAACCCTATTTGTAAAAGCGCAAGGGGAGCCCGTTAGTGCTGGTGAGCCACTTTACACACTTTACTCTCCTCAACTTGTGAACGCACAAGAAGAATTTTTACTCGCAGTAAATAGAAAAAACAGCGTATTGATCCGGGCTGCTAAAGCGCGTTTAGAGTCGCTAAATGTGTCTGATGGCTTTATTGAGCGCTTAGAAAAAAATAAAAAAGTGATGCAAAATATTACATTTTACGCGCGTCAAAGTGGCGTGCTTGATGAGCTTAATATACGTGAAGGTTTTTATGTTAAGCCCGGCACCTCAATGATGAGCATCGCTAAATTAGATCAAGTATGGGTAGAGGCAGAAGTATTTGAGCGCCAAGCAGCTTTAGTGAGCAAAGGGCTACCCGTTACAATGACCCTTGATTACATTCAAGGTAAGCAGTGGCAGGGCGTAGTAGATTACATTTATCCAGCGCTTAATGCTAAAAATCGCACTTTACGTGTAAGGCTGCGTTTTGAAAATACCGCAGGGCTACTTAAGCCTAATATGTTTGCCCAAGTAAGTATTCACACACACAGTGACTCACCGCAATTAGTTATACCTAAGCAAGCGCTTATTCGTACAGGTGCACAAAACCGAGTAGTACTTGCTCTAGGCGATGGGCGTTTTAAATCGGTGGCGGTAAAAGTTGGGCAAATTAGCCAACATGAGGTGGCTATTCTATCGGGCATTACCAAAGAAGACCGTGTTGTAACTGCTGCGCAGTTTTTAATAGACTCTGAATCGAGTAAAGACTCGGACTTTAAGCGTATGAGCGCGCCAAGCACTCACGCCATGAGCGACATGCCTAACATGGAAATGGACAAGGCTGAAGCGGTTCAAACAGCTACAGTAATGGGAACCATAAATAATATAAACGCAGCGCAGCGGGTTATTAATATTAGCAGAGAGGCTATTGCTAAATGGAACAGAGGCCCTGCTACTATGGACTTTATGCTTGCTAAAGAGCTTGATATTAGTGCGCTTTCCCCTGATCAGCAGGTGCATTTTACATTTAGCATTATTGAGGGCGAATTTGTAATAAGCAAAATTGCTGAGCACCCTACTGACGAAGGCGCAGCTCATCATTCAATGAATGGGGGGTCATTATGATAGCTGCTGTTATTCGCTGGTCGGTTGTTAATCGTGTTCTCGTCTTGTTACTGAGTATTATTGTATTTGGCGCGGGTATTTACAGTGTAAAACAGACACCCGTTGATGCGCTTCCGGATTTATCGGACGTGCAGGTAATTGTTAAAACCAGCTACCCAGGCCAAGCGCCCCAAGTAGTGCAAGACCAAGTTACCTTTCCGCTCACCACGGCAATGCTGTCTGTGCCTGGTGCTAAAACAGTGCGTGGTTTTTCGTTTTTTGGCGACTCGTATGTGTATATTATTTTTGATGAAAATACCGATATTTACTGGGCCCGTAGCCGCGTACAAGAGTATTTAAGTCAGGTAGAAAGCCGCTTGCCAGCGAGTGCAAAGGCACAACTTGGGCCCGATGCCACAGGAGTGGGGTGGGTTTATTTATATGCATTAGTCGATAAAACAAATCAGCTCAATATTAGCCAGCTTCGTAGCTTGCAAGATTGGTTTTTAAAATTTGAACTGCAAAGTGTTGAAGGTGTATCTGAGGTAGCCGCTGTAGGTGGCATGATAAAGCAGTACCAAGTGGTTGTAGACCCCGTTAAGTTACGTGCTTATGGCCTTCCTCTTAGTTTGATACAAACTGCAATTACCCAAGGTAATCAAGAAACTGGCGCCTCAGTAATCGAAATGGCTGAAGCCGAATACATGGTAACCAGCACAGGTTATATTAAAAGTGTCGCCGACTTAGAAGCCATTCCATTAGGAATTAACGCCCAAGGAAGTGCATTACAATTACGAGATGTAGCAAATGTACGCTTAGGTCCTCAAATGCGACGAGGCATTGCAGAGCTAAATGGCGAAGGCGAGGTTGCGGGTGGCATTGTGGTGATGCGTTATGGCGAAAACGCCCAAGAAACGATTTCTCGGGTAAAAGCAAAACTTGAGTCTTTAAAACAAGGGTTACCCGAAGGGGTTGAAATAATTCCGGTTTACGACCGCTCCACGTTAATAAAAAGCGCGGTCGATAACCTAAGTAGTAAATTGTTTGAAGAGCTCATTATTGTAGCCTTAGTGTGCGTGGTATTTTTATTTCATGTGCGCTCATCGCTGGTGGCTATTATTACCTTGCCTATGGGTATATTAATGGCTTTTATTGTGATGTATTGGCAAGGTGTAAACGCTAATATTATGTCGTTAGGCGGGATTGCTATTGCTATTGGCGCTATGACAGATGGTGCTATCGTAATGATAGAAAACATGCATAAACACATGGAAAAAACGCCACTGACCAAGCAAAACCGTTGGCAAATAGTGACTAAATCGGCCACCGAGGTAGGCCCTGCGTTATTTTTTAGTTTGCTCATTATTACTGTAAGTTTTATGCCTGTATTTATTTTAGAGGCGCAAGAAGGGCGCATGTTTGCCCCGCTTGCTTATACTAAAACGTATGCAATGGCAGCCTCTGCCGGCTTAGCTATAACCTTAGTGCCGGTGTTAATGGGCTACTTTATTCGGGGTAAGGTCATTTCTGAGCATAAAAACCCTATTAATAGAGCCTTGGTTGCAGGGTATAAACCGCTGTTAGCCACCGTACTTAAATTTCCAAAAAGTACGTTATTTATTGCATTTATAGTGACGGTTATAGGCTTTTATCCGGTAAACAAAATAGGCAGTGAGTTTATTCCTTTGCTAGATGAAGGAGACTTAATGTATATGCCAACAACTTACCCAGGGCTCTCTATTGGTGAAGCACGAAAAATTTTACAGCAAACAGACAAGCTCATAGCCTCTGTGCCTGAAGTAAAAACTGTATTTGGTAAAATAGGGCGCGCCGATACCGCAACCGACCCCGCACCGCTGACAATGATTGAAACCTTTATTCAATTTAAGCCCAAATCACAGTGGCGAGAGGGCATGACGAAGCAAAAAATTAAAGCCGAGTTGGAAAGCTTAGTTGCATTACCGGGCCTTACAAATGCGTGGGTTATGCCAATAAAAACGCGAATTGATATGCTTGCCACCGGTATTAAAACGCCCGTAGGTATTAAAATTGCGGGCCCAAGCTTGTTAGAAATTCAAAATATTGGGCAGCAAATTGAGCAATTGTTAAAAGATGTGCCCGGCACAGCCTCAGTGTATTCAGAGCGTGTAGCCACAGGGCGTTATATTAAAGTGGATATAAACCGCGAAAAAGCAGCACGGTATAATCTAAATATAGCCGACATACAACAGGTTGTAGCTACTGCAATTGGCGGCTCAAACGTGACTGAAACAATTGAAGGGCAACAGCGTTACCCGGTAAATTTACGCTACCCGCAGAGCTTTCGTGCTTCGCCTGAAGATTTAAAATTATTACCTATTATTACACCGTCAGGCCAACATATTGCACTTGGTGATGTTGCTAAAGTATTTATTGAAGATGGCCCTACCGGCATTAAAAGCGAAAATGCGCGTTTAAATGGGTGGAGCTTAATTGATATTAAAGGCAGTGATATTGGCAGCTATGTAGCACAAGCTCAGCAAGTACTTGGTGATAACCTACAATTACCCGCTGGTTATTCAATTACTTGGGCAGGGCAGTACGAATACATGCAACGCGCAAAAGCAAAGCTTACTTATGTGATCCCGCTGACACTCGCAATTATTGTAATACTGCTATACCTTAATTTTAAATGCCTAAGCGAAGTACTTATTATTATTGCCACCCTTCCTTTGGCTATGGTAGGCGGCATTTGGCTAATGTACTTTGAAGCGTTTAACTTTTCGGTGGCAGTGGGTGTGGGGTTTATTGCATTGGCCGGTGTTGCGGTAGAAATAGGCGTCATAATGCTTGTATATTTAAACCAAGCTTATACAGAGCAGCGCCAGCAGTGCGAGCAAACTGGAACTGCATTTAACTTACAAGCGCTACAACACGCTATTATGCAAGGTGCAGGGCTAAGAGTGCGCCCCGTAATGATGACGGTAGCTACCATTATTGCTGGCTTATTACCCGTTTTATACGGCACCGGCACCGGTAGCGAAGTAATGAGTAGAATAGCTGCGCCGATGGTAGGCGGGATGCTAAGCGCAATTATACTTACGTTATTGGTTATACCTGCGGTGTATTTACTGTGGAAAAAGCAGCATATTAGTCAATAGGTGTTGTTCTTTGTGAGTTAAAACTTGCTGAATGAAGGGGCGGTTAAATCGCGGCGCACGGTTTGTACCCTTGTGAGCTTGATAGCTGCCCCTAATTCAGCACGCTCTAATAACACAAGGTGGGCAATACCCGTTTCGTTGCCCTATAAAAATTACCCGTATTTTGTAACTTGTACCAAATAACCCGCCTAGCTCCTATTTTTTTATTTTTAGTGCATTGTTTTTAATTGAGTTTATGTTGGCACGGTTTACGCAACCTATACCTTATACAGTCAACTTAGTAAGGAATGCACATGCAAGTTAAAACAATTAAAGAAGTGTACGATTGGACCGTTCTATTTCACACACAAATGGCGGCAAATTTTTACAGCGTTAAGGAGTTACTTGATGAACGTAACGCGATGCTAGTGGACTATTATTTAGATTATGAAAAAAAGTTAGCTGAAGACTTAGTTGGCTTTAAAGCAATTACAGAGATCAACACCTTAGATACTTACAGCTACGAATACTTTGCAGACAACCCCGAGTTAATTACGTTCAACGATATTAGCAAAGACCAAGAATTTGATGAAAAGGTGATTCAAAACTACCTCTCTGAGCAGCACAAAAAAGTAATCGAACTTTACGAGTACTTATTAGAGCGCGCTGAGACAGAAAACGGTAAAGAAAAGCTCGAGCAAATTTTAGAGCTTGAAAAGCAAGGCGTTAAGCAAATGATGCAAAGCTCAAACCGCCATATGGATATGTAAACCTGATAAAATAACTCGGTTGTTACCTTTATAGGTGAATATCTTTATAGATAAAGCTTTAAACGCCCTTGGGTTTACCCGAGGGCGCTTTATTATGTGTGCTTTACATGGGGCGTAAGTAAAGCAGCAAGCTCACTTTAAAAAGTGCGGGTCGCAATTACATTACTTTAGAACAAACAATGTCACAGGCTTTTAATAGCCTTATAAAATTAAACGCACTCAAACTGAATCCCTGCTTTTTTAAGATAGAGCTGCTCTTGCTCTAGGTCTGCTTGTAGCAATGTATGCTCTTGCAAATAGCTGTTACTAAACTTAATAAATAACCCTAAGTTGCTTGCGCTTATTTCCATATCCGGCTTTAAGCTAACTTGGCGCTTTTGATTAAATAAAATGGCTAAGCGTAAAATAACAATCAGTTTAAGCACATGCTTTTGAGAAATAGTTAAAAACTCTGGCAGCTCTGTCAGTTTAATTTTTTTACGATAAAAGCGTATAAGTGAGCTTAAAATAAGTTGCTCTTGCTGCGTAAAACCGGGCAATTGACTATTCGCCACTATATAAGCGCTGTGTTTGTTAATCCCCGATGAGTTAATTGATAAACCAATTTCGTGTAATTTTGCTGCCCACGTTAACAAAGCAATATCGTCGTTATTATCTAAATGCCATACATTTTTTAACTGTTTATAGAGCCAAATAGCCGTATCAGCAACACGCGCTGCATGCGCTTTATCAGCGGTGTAGCGCTCACTTAAATTATTAATGGTGTTTGAGCGAATATCTTTATCGGCCAGCTTTTGCTGCATTTCGTGCAGCAACCCTTCGCGCAACGAAAAATCGCTGTAGGTCAGCTCTTTAATGGCAAACTCTGTAAATATCGCAATTAAAATTGCTAAGCCACCACATATGCTTTGTTGGCGCTCGGGTGTAAGCCCTGCAATAGCTAAGTTATCAATATGTTTAGCACTAATAAACTGTTGTTTTAACGCGAGTAAATCATCGTAAGTAATGTTAGGTTGTTGCGGGTTTGTGGCGCTTATCATAGCTAAAATTGACTTTATAGTGCCCGAGGTGCCAATTACTGATTGCCAATTTTCGCTTACATAATTAGAGAAAATGGCTTCAAGCTCTTGCTCGGCTCTTATTTGCGCTTTGTTAAAGCGTTTGGCCGTTATTTTTCCATCGCTAAAAAACTGCTTTGTAAAGCTAACGCAGCCCATATTACGGCTAGATAAAAGCTTATGCTTGAAATGTTTACCTATTATAAGCTCGGTACTGCCACCACCAATATCGATCACTAAGCGGTTTTCTTCATTATGAACATAATGCGCAACGCCTTGATAAATAAGGCGCGCTTCTTCTTGACCTGCAATTACATCAATATGAAAAGGAAATACAGTGCTAGCTTGGGCTAAAAAGGCGTTAATATTTTTAGCGCGCCTAAAAGTGTAAGTGGCAGCTACCTTTACATTACTTGCGGGGAACTCATGTAAGGTTTTAGCAAATTGCTTTAGTACCACGAGGGCGCGGTCTATTGCAGCTTGGCTTAAGCGAAATTTATCATCTAGTCCATCGGCTAAATAAACGCGCTGTTTTTCTTTGTGCAAAATTTGCAAAGTGCCGTTTACTTCTCGGGCAACCACTAAATGAAAGCTGTTGGAGCCTAAATCAACTGCGGCTATTGAAGGGTGATCATTCATTATAATAAGTGTGTTCCCATTTTTTTAGATAATCGTAAATTGCTATCTGAGAGCGAATTTTTTTACGGTTACCCCTTCTTACATAAGCGTTTTTTTGCTCGCTATCAATAATGCGTGCTTTGGTACGGTCTTTAAATTGTAGCTCTAATATATCAACTATAAGGCGTTTTAACTTAACATCCAAAATAGGAACACCTACTTCAACACGATGATCTAGGTTACGTGTCATCCAATCAGCAGAAGATATAAATACTTTTTCATCGCCATTGTTACCAAATACCATTACGCGAGGATGCTCTAAAAAGCGATCAACAATACTAATTACCTTAATATTATCGCTAAGTTTAGGCACGCCAGGGATGAGTGAGCACATGCCACGTACAATAATTCTAATTTTAACGCCGATTTGACCAGCTAGGTAAAGCCTGTCTACCAGCTCTTTATCGACGAGGTTATTTATTTTTACTGTTATTTTGCCTGGTTTGTTGTTTTTAACATGGTCAATTTCGTTATTGATTAAATTAAGCAGCGTTTCACGGGCATTAATTGGCGAAAGCATTAAGTAGTCAAATTTGAACGGTTTATAACTGCTTTCTATAAATCTAAATACGCTGTCGCTTTCTTCACAAATACCAGTGTGGCGAGTAAATAGGCTAAAGTCAGTGTAAATTTTGGCTGTTTTTTCATGAAAATTACCAGTGCCAATATGAGCATATTTTACTATTTGGCCTTTTTCTTTACGGTGCACCACACATAACTTACTGTGCACTTTTAGTGCGGGTATACCAAAAATTACTTTAATTCCTGCACTGCTTAGCACCTTTGCCCATTCAATATTATTTTGCTCGTCAAAACGTGCTTTTAGCTCAACCATAACGGTTACTAATTTACCGTTTTGAGCGGCATTAATTAACGATGAAATCAGCCTAGATTTACTCGCTACACGATAAATATTAACCTTTATTTGCGTAACCTTAGGGTCGAAGGCCGCTTGGCGCACATATTCAAGCACATGATTAAAAGTGTGGTAGGGGTAATACAGTAAAATATCTTGCTCGCTAATAGCGTCAAATACACTAGCATGTTTATTAAACGCACTACTTTGCAACGCTGGGAGAGGTTTGTTTTCTAAATATTGGCGCCCTACATTAGGAAACGATATAAAGTCTCTAAAATTACGATAACGCCCCCCAGGAATTAACGCATCATGATGCGTGACACCGAGGCGTTTTTTCATCACTTTTAGCATGTTTTCAGGCATAGCTTGATCGTAAACCAATCTTACCGGCTCAGCATAAATACGTTGTTTTAACCCTTTGGACATTTTATCAAGTAAGCCAGCCTCTAGCTCGTCGTCTAGGTTGTACTCTGCATCGCGAGTTAATTTTATTGCATAACCGGCAATGCTTTTATAAGAAAAAAAGCTACTAAATACATCGTTTAAAAAGTAAGTGATGACATCATCAAGCATTACAATGGTTTTATGGCGGCGGGTTTTTTCTGGAGGCAGGTTTATAAAGCGATCAACCCTGTCGGTGGGTACCTCAAGCATTGCGTAATAACTTTTTTCATCACTCATTTCTACAAATAAGTAGGTCATGGTGTCGTTTATATAGGTAGAGAAATCTTTGTTCTCGTTTAGCAAAATAGGAGAGGTATGTTGCAGAACGTGATCATGAAAGTAATTTTTTAACCAGTTTAAATGAAACTCACTGAGCTCATCAGGGCGACTAACATGAATGTTATGATGGTTTAAGTCGGTTAATACCTGCTGATGTATGTGGTTAAATTTTTTACCTAACTGCAGTACTTTTTTTTGTATCTCACTAAGCAGTATTTCGTCTTCTTCAAAATTAGCATCGGGGAGTTTATTTAATAAAATTCGGCGCTTTACATCAGCAACGCGTACTCTAAAAAATTCATCTAAATTATTAGAGAAAATGCCCAAAAAGCGCATGCGCTCAATAATCGGATTGTTTTTATCTTTAGCCTCTTGTAGTACACGCTCGTTGAATGACAGCCAGCTTAATTCTTTTGCAAAATATTCAGTTGTTTGAGGGGGTTCTATATGGGCATTCATATCTATTCCGTTATCAGGATATGTTTCAAATTTAATTTGGGGCTGTGCGTGCGCTTATGAGGTTTAAATGTAAAAAGCGATAAAAGTAGTAATAATCAGCCCTTTTTACTCAAACATACGCCAGTTAGATGACATAAAAATGACTACCATGTCATTTTTATGTCAACGGCGTTTGGGCTATGCCTCTTCAATATCTACAATTAAATCACTGGTAATCGATTCAAGTGCATCAATAACTTCTTCTTTATTCATACCACTGGGTAAGGTGACAGTCGCTACGGCACTAAAAATAGGCACTCCCCAATTTGGCGCACTTTGTTGCCTTGAGTTTAAGTGAGTAATGCTAGCGCCTTTGTGGCGTATTACACTTGCCAGCTCCTGCACAATGCCCGGGCGGTCATTGCCAGTAATGACAAAATTTATTTGTTCTTTGCTACTTGGCTCTACTTCTGTGTTGCCAGTTTCAATCCGCACGTCGAGTTTAGGTAAGGCATTTAATTCGTTTTGCAATGCTTCAAAGTGCTCTTGCGCTACTTCTACCTGAATAATACCGGCAAAGTGGCCTAGTAAGTGGCTTAAATTACTGCTCAGCCAGTTACCCTTGTTTTGCAAGATAACCGATGAAATACTTTCTACTAATCCGGGCCGGTCTTGCCCTAAAATGGTGATTACCAACTGCTTCATAAATAGCTCTCTCTAAGCCTGAAAATGTAAATGCGTAGGCATTAAGTGTTTATAACGTTTCTATCATTGTAGTGGGTAATATAAACGCATAAAAACTAATTGTTTATTATTACTTATTTGTGTCTTTATCGTTGAGTTTCTTTAACTTTAGCGCTGCGGTCTGGTTTCGTTATACATAGATTTAGTATTGTCTGCGTTAAATTGTTTGTCCAATAAAAGCACAAATTAGTTCCTTCAAGAACATAAATACACTCTGAATTTATTAACAATTTTATAGCATTTTTGATAATAAGTGTCATTTATGAACCATAACATTTATTTTTTTAATGCTTTGAGCGCTATGTACTTTATTTAACCATAAAAGTGTTAACAACTGATGCGCCATAAAAGCATAAATTTAGTCATCTCCAGCAGGGCAGTAAAACGCGTTATTAAATAGCTAAATAGGCACTAATTTAGGGCGTTTATATTAAATATTTCCCCTTTTTTGTATCGATTTATGTTGTGGCATATCAGTGAGTAACAATTTAGCAAGCGCTGTTATTAGAAAAAAGGACTGATTTTAAAGCATTTAGGCGGGTATTTATTACATCTGTAACATTACTGTCATCTTGATGAAATATAATTTGCGCAACGACAGAATTAAAGGGTGTTTTGATGACTTCCAATCCGAATAAGCCGACTTTAAATACGGATCGAAGCCGTCTATTTAAAGACCGGTTTGCAAAGTGGGGTATTTCCGCAGGCGGAGTAATGGTATTAATAGCATTGTTATTAATATTCTTTTACCTTCTTTATGTAGTACAACCAATTTTTGAATCAGCAAAAGTAGAAAAACGTAACAGTTTTAACGTTGCTAATGCTGAACAAATTGTGGGCTTAGGTGTTGAGGAGCAAACTGAGGTTGCTTTTTTACTCTCTCAGCAAGGAGAGGTAGATTTTTATAGTGTGCAAGATGGCAGCTTTGGTAAAAAGCTTAAAACATTAAGCGCCGAGCTACCTAGTGATGCATCAAGCTTTGCAAACAGTGCGCCGTTTCAGGGGCATTATGCGTTTGGTTTAGAAAATGGCTCAGTGGTGCTGGTAGCACCTAAGTTTTTAGTTACTTTTCCTAACAACGAAAGAAAGCTAACGCCACGTTTAGATTACCCACTTGGCAAAATGGCATTAGAAGTTGATGAGCAAGGTGCTGCCATTAAGCGTTTTGCATTTAGTCATTACGAAGATAAAACAGCCGTGGTTGCTTTAACCGAAGACAAACGCGTTTTATTTAGCAGCTTTGTTGCTGAAGAAAACATGTTTACCGGTGAAGTAGAATGGGTAGTTGAGCGCACTGAGCTTAATATTGAAGGCCGTGTTGATGAGCTTTTAATGTCGCCAGACACCACCCGCACATTTGTACGTTCGGCAAATCAAATTTATGTTTACGATACACGCTACCCAAGCGAAGTAGAGCAAATTCAGCTGCTTTCGGCTAACGAAGAAAGTGCTAACTTAGTGTCTGCGCAGCTACTTGCTGGTGCTAACTCACTCATGCTTGCAAACGATAACGGTGAAGTATCGCAGTGGTTTGAAGTAAATACAGACAGCGGCCGTGAGTATCAAAAAATTCGCTCGTTTGAAACAACTAAACAAAGCAAGCTGAACATTTTTACCGAGTTTTATCGTCGAACTTTCTTCACTACGAGCAGTAACGGTGAGTTAGGTGTGTATTACACCACAAGTGAGGCAAAACTTTGGCAAGGTAAAGTAAGTGATGGCGAGATTAAAAACTTTGCTATAGCTCCGCGCTCAAATGCCGCCCTTATTTTAGCCGATAACCAACTAACCGTATTAGAAATTCATAATGAGCACCCAGAGGTTACCTGGTCTGCACTTTGGCAAGAAGTGTGGTACGAAGGTTACCCTGAGCCTGGTTATATTTGGCAATCTACATCGGCAAGTGATGACTTTGAGTCTAAATTTTCTTTGGTTCCTATTTCATTTGGTACGTTAAAAGCAGCGCTTTACGCCATGCTATTTGCAGTACCCATTGCGCTTTCTGCCGCTATTTACACCGCTTACTTTATGTCGAGCGAGCTGCGTAAAGTGGTAAAGCCAACGGTAGAAATTATGGAAGCCCTCCCGACTGTAATATTAGGCTTTTTAGCAGGCCTGTGGTTAGCGCCACTTATAGAAGAGCACCTACCTGCTATTGTTGGCTTACTGATTTTATTACCGTTAGGTGTGCTAGCAACAGCACTCGGTTGGACTAAGTTACCAGCGAGTATTCGCCATAAAATCCCTGAAGGGTCGCACTCTATTTTACTTATTCCGGTTGTTCTATTAATTGGTTGGTTCTCGTTCGCGATGAGCGAAACAGTAGAGCTTTGGATGTTTGACGGAAATGTACGTCAGTACCTAACCAACGAGCTGGGTATGACGTTTGACCAACGTAATTCATTAGTGGTGGGTATTGCGATGGGCTTTGCCGTTATTCCTACTATATTCTCGATTGCAGAAGATGCCGTATTTAGTGTTCCTAAACACTTATCAAATGGCTCACTAGCACTTGGTGCTACGCAGTGGCAAACGCTCGTACGCGTTGTACTACTTACAGCAAGCCCAGGTATTTTCTCTGCTGTAATGATGGGACTTGGCCGTGCAGTAGGCGAAACCATGATTGTATTAATGGCTACAGGTAACACACCTATTATGGATTGGAGTATTTTCCAAGGTATGCGAACGCTTGCAGCAAACATTGCGGTAGAAATGCCTGAATCAGAAGTAGGCAGCTCGCACTATAGAATATTATTCTTAGCAGCATTTGTACTATTCATATTCACCTTTATTTTCAACACAGTGGCTGAGTTTGTTCGTCAGCAACTGCGTGAAAAATACAGCTCAATGTAAGTGGAGAGACACGACATGGTAAAGCAGTGGTTTAAGTCTGGTTCTCCTTGGATTTGGATGACAGGTGGTGCGGTAAGTATCAGCTTAATTTCAGTTCTCGGTTTATTAGCAATGATAGCTTGGAAGGGATTAAGCTTTTTCTGGCCATCAGAGGTAGTTCAATTTGAGCTAGAAGGGTCTATTTCAAAACAAACCATAATTGGTGAAGTTTACGACCGAGAACTTGTGCCTACAGCGCGTTTAGCTGCAACAGGTATTGATGTATCAGATTTTAATAAAGACGAAGTTGAGCGTTTACTTATAAAAACAGGTAACCGCGAATATGTAGATTTAGATTTTCGTTGGATATTAGAAACCGATATTACTGAGCAAAGTACACCGGCTACGCTTGCTGTATTTGAGCGCAGTAAAAACGGTAACTTTTATGGCTACATAGAAGGTGTAATTAAAGATGGAAAGCCGGTTACTGGCGATAAAATCGAAACCTTACATGAGTTAGTAGAGCGTGCGGTTGATTTAAACGACGAAGCGCTTGATTTACAAAATGGCGACATCGGTCATATCAACTACGAATTAGAACGTCTTCGCTTACAAGAAAAAGCGTACCTACTTGATGACGAACTAACCGATGAGCGTGTTGCTGAGCTTGCTCAAGCACGTGCCGAGTTACGTAACGAATACGCAGTACTTGAAAAAGAGTTATTTGCACTGCGTAAAAAAGCCAAGCGTGACCAAGTTTTAGTTAAGGACATGCGTGGTGAAGTAGTCACCATTCCACTGTATCAAGTGCTTGATGTTTGGTTGCCTAACGACATGGGCTTTTTCTCAAAGTTAGGTCATTACTTTGTACAACTGGGTAAGTTTGTATCAGACGACCCACGTGAAGCAAACACCGAAGGCGGCGTATTCCCTGCTATATTTGGTACAGTATTTATGGTTATGCTGATGGCCGTTATTGTGACCCCGTTTGGTGTTGTAGCTGCAATTTACTTACATGAATACGCAGCTAAAAATGCAGTAACTAAGATGATTCGTATTGCGGTAATTAACCTTGCCGGTGTACCGTCTATTGTTTACGGTGTATTTGGCTTAGGCTTTTTTGTTTACATGTTAGGTGGTAGCCTTGACCAACTGTTTTACCCAGAAGCTGCGCCTACGCCAGTATTTGGTACGCCGGGTGTTATGTGGTCTGCGCTTACATTAGCTATTCTTACATTACCGGTTGTTATTGTATCAACCGAGGAAGGTTTATCGCGTATTCCTAGTACAGTGCGTGATGGTTCATTAGCGCTTGGTGCAACCAAAGTTGAAACCTTATGGCGTATTATTATTCCTATGGCAAGCCCAGCAATTATGACAGGTTTAATACTTGCAGTTGCTCGAGCGGCCGGTGAAGTTGCGCCGTTAATGCTCGTAGGTGTTGTAAAAATGGCCCCTACGTTACCACTTGATGGCAACTTCCCTTATTTTCACTTAGATAGAAAGTTCATGCACTTAGGCTTTCATATTTATGATGTGGGCTTTCAAAGCCCGAATGTTGAAGCGGCACGCCCGCTGGTATACGCAACGGCCTTCTTATTAGTGTCGGTGATTATTACCCTCAACATAACAGCGATAGGCATACGTAACCATTTACGTGAAAAATTCAGATCGCTTGAACACTAATTAGTAAAGAATTATAGGTAACAAACATGATTACAGTCGCTCCACAAGTAAACCAAGCTAACAAAAGCTTGAAGTTAGACTTAGAAAACTTAACTGATGACCAAAAAGCGTTAGAGATTAAGGACCTTGATCTTTACTATGGTGAAAAGCAAGCGCTTAGCAAAGTAAATATGAATATCCCGAAAGGCCAAGTTACAGCGTTTATCGGTCCGTCGGGTTGTGGTAAATCAACGCTATTGCGTTGTATTAACCGTATGAACGATTTAGTTGATGTGTGTCGTATTGAAGGTGAAATATTGCTTCATGGCCAAAATATTTACGATAAAAGTGTAGATGTAGCCGCGCTTCGTCGTAACGTGGGTATGGTGTTTCAGCGTCCTAACCCATTTCCTAAATCAATTTATGAAAATGTGGTTTATGGCCTACGCTTACAAGGTATTAAAGAAAAGCGTAAGCTAGATGAAGTGGTAGAACAATCACTTCGCGGTGCAGCCTTATGGGATGAAGTAAAAGACAGATTACACGATAGCGCATTTGGTCTATCGGGTGGTCAGCAACAGCGTTTAGTTATTGCCCGTTCAATTGCGATTGAACCTGAAGTACTATTACTTGATGAACCAACATCGGCACTTGACCCAATTTCTACTTTGGTTATTGAAGAGCTAATTAACGATTTAAAGAACAAATTTACCGTTGTTATTGTGACACATAACATGCAACAAGCAGCGCGTGTATCTGATCAAACGGCCTTTATGTACATGGGCGAGTTGATTGAATACTCAGACACAAATACCTTATTTACAACGCCAAGCAAAAAGAAAACGGAAGACTACATTACAGGCCGTTACGGCTAGTCGTATACGTTTTAGTGTTGTAAACGAATTTAAGAGAAGGTAATTATGGAACATAATATAAATAAGCATATTTCTGGGCGCTTTAACCAAGAGCTAGAAAATGTTCGTAACCATGTACTTAACATGGGTGGCCTAGTTGAGCAGCAGCTAAGCAGTGCATTAGATGCAGTAAGTCGCAATGATGCTGAACTGGCACAAAAAGTACGCCAGAACGATTACAAAGTAAATGCGATGGAAGTTAGCATTGATGATGAATGTACGCGCATTATTGCTCGTCGTCAGCCTGCTGCGAGCGATTTACGCTTAGTAATTGCTATTGCAAAAACGATTGCCGATTTAGAACGCATTGGCGATGAAGCAGAGCGCATTGCTAAAGTGGCTTTGGATTCATTTACTAAAGATCAGCAAGATTTATTAGTAAATATTGAAAACATGGGTCGCCAAGTTTTAAAAATGCTACACGATGTACTTGATGCGTTTGCGCGCATGGATGTACAACGTGCCTTTGAAGTACATAAAGAAGATGCAAAAGTTGACCGTGAATATGAAGCAATCACGCGTCAAATTATGACTTACATGATGGAAGACCCACGTTCAATTCCTAAAATTATGGATTTAGTATGGTCTGTACGTTCATTAGAGCGTATTGGCGACCGTTGCCAAAATATTGCGGAATACATTATTTATTTTGTTAACGGTAAAGATATTCGTCATACATCTCAAGAAGATATAGAAAAATCGTTGTAGGTTTTTATCTATCATTCTTTTTTATTGAAGCGGCTTAGTGCCGCTTTATGCATTGTTAGCCATGATGAAATAATAAAAAGCGTTCACAATCGCGGCTAATACTGTAAAATTCATGCTGCAAAGCATATCAATTTGATTAAAGGGTCAGTTATGCCTACAAACGCGTTTTTAGGAGTATTTGCAAAATCTCCTATCAAACCAATGGAAGAACACATCAAGAAGGTTCATCAAGCAAGTAAAGCCTTGATACCTTTTTTTAATCACGTATTTAAAGAAGAGTGGGAGCAAGCAGAAGAGCTTCGCTTAACTATTCGTAATTTAGAGCGTGAAGCTGATGATATGAAAAGAGATATACGCTTACAATTACCGCGTGGTTTATTCATGCCGGTAGAGCGTACAGATCTGCTCGAACTCGTAACTCAACAAGATAAAATAGCAAATAAGGCTAAAGACATTGCAGGGCGCGTAATTGGCCGTGAAATGACAATTCCTAGTGCTATGCAAGCAGACTTTTTAGCTTATCTAACACGTTGTGTTGATGCGACTAAACAAGCATCAAAAGCAATTAATGAGTTAGAAGAATTGTTAGAAACGGGCTTTAAAGGTCGCGAGGTGACTTTAGTAGAAAAAATGCTCGTAGAATTGGATGCCATAGAACAAGACACGGATGAAATGCAAATTAAAGTACGCCGCCAACTACGCGATGTAGAAAGCGAGCTAAACCCAATTGATGTTATGTTTTTATACAAAATAATTGAATGGGTTGGCGAACTTGCAGATATTGCAGAGCGCGTAGGATCACGTCTTGAGCTGATGCTAGCTCGTTAATTTATAAAAATCAGTTCAAACGAAAGATTAAGGTTACACAATGGATATCATTGCATCTTACGGCACGGTATTAGTTTTAATTGCCGCAGCAGTCGGCTTTTTTATGGCTTATGGTATTGGCGCGAACGACGTTGCTAATGCGATGGGTACTTCGGTAGGTTCAAAAGCGTTAACAATTAAACAAGCAATTATTATTGCTATGATTTTTGAATTTGCTGGTGCTTACTTAGCAGGTGGTGAGGTTACATCAACAATCCGTAAAGGTATTATTGATGCTGCGCCTTTTGCTGCTCTCCCTGATTTAATGGTTTTAGGTATGATCTCTGCGCTTTTTGCAGCGGGTACTTGGCTATTAATTGCCTCATTTTTAGGTTGGCCTGTTTCAACAACTCACTCAATTATTGGTGCAATCATTGGTTTTGCATTAGTTGCAGTGGGTACAGAGGCTATTCAATGGAATAAAGTAGGTGGTATTGTAGGTAGCTGGATTATTACACCTGCTATTTCGGGCTTTATTGCTTACTTAATCTTTATGAGTGCGCAAAAGCTTATTTTTGATACTGATGCACCGCTTAAAAACGCAAAACGCTTTGTACCTTTGTACATGGGTTTAGCGGGCTTTATTATGGCGCTAGTAACAATCAAAAAAGGCTTAAAGCATATAGGTATTAACCTAGGCGCTACTGAAGGCTATTTAATTGCAATAGCGATTGCTGTGATTGTAGCTATTATTGGTAAAATTGCGATTTCACGTTTAAATATCGACCCTAAAGCCGATAAACAAATGCAATTTAATAACGTAGAAAAAGTATTTGCGGTATTAATGGTATTAACAGCGTGTTGTATGGCGTTTGCGCATGGCTCAAACGATGTAGCGAATGCAATTGGTCCACTTGCTGCGGTTGTGAACATTGTTGAAAGCAACGGTGAAATTGCTAAAAAAGCGGCTATTGCTTGGTGGATTTTACCACTAGGTGGTTTTGGTATTGTTGCCGGTCTTGCTATTTTAGGTAAAAAGGTAATAAAAACGATAGGTGAAGGTATTACTCACTTAACGCCTAGCCGTGGTTTTGCTGCCGAATTAGCTGCTGCGTCTACCGTTGTTATTGCATCAGGTACAGGTATGCCAATTTCTACTACACAAACCTTAGTTGGTGCGGTATTAGGTGTAGGTATGGCACGTGGTATTGGTGCACTTAACATGGGTGTTATCAGAAACATTGTAGTTTCTTGGGTAATTACATTGCCAGTTGGCGCTGCCCTTGCTATTGTTATTTTCTACGTACTAAGAACCGCGTTTGGGGTTTAACAAAAAAGTACTCAAAGACTTTTAGCTTGAAAAGATCTCAACGCCCTAGGTGTTGGGGTCTTTTTATTTGTGGAAAGAAAAAATGACCAACCTACCAAGTATTAAACAGCTACAGTATTTATTAGCTGTACATCAGCACCAGCATTTTGGCCGTGCAGCAAGTGCGTGCTTTATTGGGCAATCTACTTTAAGCAGTGCAATTCAAAACCTTGAAGAAACACTCGGTTGTCAGCTAATTGAGCGAGAAAATCGCAGCCTTATGTTTACCAGTATTGGTGAAGAGGTCGTTGAGCGCTCTCGTAAAATTATTAACGATACAATTAGTTTAAAAGAGCTAACCAAAAGCTTTTTAACGCCACTCAGTGGTAAGTTAGTGGTAGGGGTTATACCCACTATCGCCAGCTTTATAGCGGCGCCTTTGTATCACTTTTGTAAGCAAACCTTTTGTGATTTAGAGTTGGTACTTGTTGAAGATACCAGCGACAAGTTATTAGATAAGCTTGAACACGGCCATATTGATTTAGCCTTATTAGCCTTACCGTACCAAACGGAGAAGTTTCATACTCAAGTATTGGCTAAAGATCACTTTAGTTTAGTGCACCATAAAGATTACAGCCCTGCTAAAGGCGTTGAAGACTTTAACTTGCTACCCGATGCTAGTGTGTTTTTATTAGAGCGAGAGCATTGTATGACGGGGCATGCATTGAGTGCGTGTCATCTAAACCGCTCAAGCTGTATTAACCCTTTTGAAGCTGCAAGCTTACATACCTTATTAAGCATGGTAGAGCATCAGTTAGGGGTTACATTTTTACCGCAAATGGCGATTAATGCGGGCATTCTTAAAGATAAAAACATGATAGCAACCCCATCGCAAGGCGATGCCTACAGAGATATAGGCATACTGTGGCGTAAAACCACAGGAAGAATTCGCGACTTTAAGTTATTCAGCCAACAGCTAGAAGTGTTTTTAGCTCGCCAATGTAGCTTAGACTTTGAGAGTTAAGCCTATTTACCTTTAAGGTTAAAATGCAGCAGTAATATGTTGTTTTAGGGAAACAGGGTCTGTGCAGTGTGGTTATTGGTCACTATTAAGCACTCGCGTAGCATAAACAAAACAGCAGCCTATAAGGGCTGCTGTTTGCTATGTGTTTGGCTTTCAAAGGGTTCTAGTTCGGGTAGGAAAAGCAAGTAAATCCAAACCACTACATTAAAATACGGGAGTAGGCCTAAAGTAGCAAATACGCCTACTGGGTAGCCCTTTAGCTGCGCGTACCGATAGCACTGATACGCAATTACACAATGTATTACGAGAAGTAAAATAATCAACTGCGCCATACCTTCCTCCTTAAACCTGACAAGCTTTAACCTCTATGTAATTGCTAGTCATGTATGCTTATAGGTAATGTCATGTTTTTATTGTTAAATCATCAAAATAACAAGACATTTACTAAGTGGTACGTAAAGTATAGGCAATAAGTGTAATAATGATAGTAATAAAATGCTTAAAACTGTTTAAAAATGTTTAGCTGGCGCTAGTGTGTTGTTGGATAAAAGGTTTCTTCTGGTAAATAATTTTAAGCGTCGATTGTACTTTTTCTACAGGCACAGGACGGGCAATAAAATAGCCTTGTCCGTAGTCAACACCAATCTCTTTTAATGCAAAAAATATCTCTTCGCTTTCTACGTATTCTGCCACAGAGCGCTTATCAAGGGAGCGGCTTATATCGTTAATGGCCTTAACCAGTGCTAAGTCGATGGGGTCGTTAATCATGTCGCGTACAAACGAGCCATCTATTTTTACATGTTGTGCAGGTAACTGTTTTAAATAGTTAAATGTGCTAAAGCCTGTACCAAAGTCATCAATAGAAAAATGACAGCCTAAACTGTTTAGCTTTTCTATCATTTTACGGGTGGCTTTTAAATTGTTAACTGAGGCCGACTCGGTGATTTCAAAAATAATACGCGAAGGCGGTACGTGATATTTTTCTAGGCTCGATTCTATATGTGGCAATAAGCGCTCATCTAAAAACGATTGAGCAGAAAGGTTAATAGCCACTTGATTTAAATCTGGGTGTTCAGCCACGCTAGCAATGGCATTGCGAATAACACATTGGTCCATTAAAAAGGTGTCGTTTAGCAGCTCAAGAGAGGGAATAAATTGATTAGGGAAAATAAGTTTATCGTCTACTTTTAAACGCAGTAACGCTTCAAAATAAGCCACTTTATTGGCTTTAAAGTCCCATATTGGCTGATAGTGCAGCTCTACGTTATCTTGCTGAAGTGCTTGTCGAATCTCATGCCCCCACTCAAGCCCGGTTTGCAAGGTGTTATTTTGCGCATCTTCTTTTGAGTAGCAGTGCACTAGGTTACGGCCTAAACTTTTAGCAATATATAAGGCTATATCGGCTTGCTTGAGGCACTCACTCGGGTCGCAATTTTTAGCCGTTATTTGCGTTAAGCCAATAGAGCAGCTAATTGAATACACTTGGTCTTCTGATTTAAACTCGTGCTGTTCAATCGCGCTACAAATACTCTCTGCAATTAGGTGAGCGTCAAGCAGCTGCGTATTTTTTAAAATAACAGCAAATTCGTCACCACCTATTCTACACACTAAATGTTTAGCGCTAATGTTTGCTTCAAATAATTGAGCTACATCTTTTAGTACAATGTCGCCTTGTTGGTGGCCTTTGCTGTCGTTAATTATTTTAAAATGATCTAAATCGATGTAAATAAGCGCGTGCTCTACATCACCATAGGTGTGCTTGGTTTGGCATATTTTATTGAGTTGTTGATCAAAATAATAACGATTATGTAAACCTGTTAGCGTATCGTGCAGGGCTAGGTGGCGCAGCTTTAATTCAGCTTGTTTACGCTCGTGTATGTTGTCGATTGTGGCAGTAATGGTGGCATTATTACGGCTGTTTTTTATTAGCTGTAAGCGGCATTCCACCCAAATCTGATTGCCATTTTTATGATTAAGTTGAATCTCAACTTGCTGCTGGTGCATGCCGCCATTAAGAATATCGTTAATGGTCGTATTTAGTTTTACTTGGCATTCATCAGAGCAATAATCGATTAATGATTTTTGCAAAGACGATTTAACCCCAAAGCCACTTAGTGTTTCCCAAGCAGGATTGATAAAGCGAATTTTACCTTGTTGGTCGAGCTCTAAAACCACCGTATTTAAATGCAGCAAAATACGTTGGTGCGCCGAAAACAGCTCTTTGTAGCGTACTTCGCTAATACTTAACTGTTCAACCTTTTGGGCAAACTCAGCATAACTAACCATAAAGTCTTCACGGCGCGCAGCATGGTCACATACTTTATTTAAAAACGACGGGTCGTATGGCGCTCTTATAAAGTCGGTAACACCGGACAGCAGCAGCTGCTCTGCATAGTCGGCATCGTTATTATCAATAATAGTTACAATGGCTTGTTTAGGGTTATGTTGCAGTATTTCTTCGACTAAAACACTTGAAGTATCTGCGCGCGACGCGGTTGCATCAAGCAGTACAATAGCAAATTGTTGTTGGTTGTAAGCATTTAAAGCACTTTGGCTTGAGGTGACATGGGTAATGGCAAAATTGAGCTTAAGTTGCTCTGCTATTTCATCGGCTTTTTGCGCTATTGGTTCAAGCAAGAGTAAATTAAGGCGGCTGCTTTTTTCTAAATGCGTAGACAGAACATTAGCCAGCACCTGCGGCAGCATATCTTGGTGCTCAAAGGGCAGTACGGCATCTATGCCATAACTACGAGCGGTGGTTTCTGCTATACGCTCACAGTAAATAGGCGGAATAAGTAAAATTGGGGTGTTTTTTGGGGTGTTAAGTAAGCCTGAGCGGATCATGCGAGAAAAACGCCAACCATCTATTTTCCCCACGCTTAAGCCCGTAATAATCATGTTCACTGGCTGCTTTTTTAACAGAGTGAGTGCATCTAGGCTATCTGCGGCTTCAATAAATTCAAATACGTTTAAGTACTCTAAAGTGGCGCGTATAGTGCGGCGTTCTTCGCTACTTGCGTTTAGAATGAGCAACTTCAGCTTATCTGCCACTTTTTTATAACCCCAAAACTAAACCATCATTATTAAGGACAGTAAGAATAATGATATTTACCAATAAGAACAAGATTATTTAAAGTAGTTACTCAAATGTATCTAAAATAGGGCGAATCCTCTCAACTGTGGTAGATATCTTGAGCTTAGCCGAGGATAGATATACACTTGGCGCGATTTTAATGATGTGGAATACCGACTATGCGCGTGGCTGACTTTAGCTTTGACTTACCTGATGAATTAATTGCTCGTTTTCCTAAACAAGACAGAACCAGCAGCCGTTTACTAACCCTAGATGGCCCAACTGGCAACGTTGAACACAAAGTGTTTAGCGACCTACTTGATTTAGTAAACGAAGGTGACTTATTAGTATTTAATAATACCCGCGTTATTCCTGCCCGTATGTTTGGCCAAAAAGCCTCTGGCGGTAAGGTCGAAGTGCTTGTAGAGCGTGTAGTTGATGAACACCGTGTACTTGCCCATGTAAGAGCAAGTAAGTCGCTAAAGCCTGGTAACGAAGTTATTTTAGAAGGCAAAGCAAAAGCGACAATGATTGCGCGTCACGATACGTTATTTGAACTTGAATTTGATCGCAGCCAAAATGTACTCGATATTCTAAACGACATTGGCCACATGCCTTTACCTCCTTACATTGACCGCCCAGACACCGAAGCTGACCGCGAGCGTTATCAAACCGTTTATGGCGAAAAGCCCGGTGCGGTAGCAGCGCCTACAGCAGGGCTGCATTTTGACGATAAGCTAATGGCGGCATTAAAACAAAAAGGCGTAAACATGGCGTTTGTTACGCTACATGTGGGCGCAGGTACGTTTCAGCCGGTGCGTGTAGAAAGCGTAGATGAGCATGTCATGCACTCTGAATACATTGAAGTACCTGATGAGGTGGTTCACGCTGTTGCTAATACAAAAGCTAACGGTGGGCGTGTTATAGCTGTGGGAACTACTTCTGTACGCTCGCTGGAGTCGGCAGCAAAAGTACACGGCGGTAAATTAGAGAGCTATTTTGGCGATACCGATATTTTTATTTTTCCGGGTTATCAGTTTAATGTAGTTGATGCCATGGTGACTAACTTTCACTTGCCAGAATCAACCCTCATAATGCTAGTAAGTGCCTTTAGCGGCCAAGATAACATTATGGGCGCGTACAACACGGCTATAGAACAAAAGTACCGCTTTTTTAGCTACGGCGATGCGATGTTTTTAACACGTAAATAAGCACGTTTTTATCCGGTACCGTTTTTAAAAGCCCAGCTCGCACGCTGGGTTTTTATTTGCCTGCGCTAATACGCAGTGAATTTAGCGCAGCTAATAGTAATAACGGGGCAAAAAGGGTAGAATCGAGCGGTTAAATTATAGCTTGTTGGACTGTTTTTCCGACATTGAGGATGATATGAAATTTGAATTAGACCGCACCGACGGAAAAGCGCGCCGCGGCCGCTTGATTTTTGACCGTGGTGTAATAGAAACGCCTGCATTTATGCCAGTAGGTACTTACGGTACTGTTAAGGGCATGACCCCAGACGAAGTTAAAGCCACAGGGGCACAAATTTGTTTGGGTAACACCTTTCATTTAATGCTACGCCCAGGTACTGAAATCATTAAACAACACGGTGATTTACACGACTTTATGAATTGGGACTTTCCAATTTTAACCGACTCAGGTGGTTTCCAAGTATTTAGCCTTGGTGCTATGCGTAAAATTACCGAAGAAGGCGTGTTGTTCCAATCGCCGGTAAATGGTGACCAAATTATGATGTCGCCTGAAAAATCAATGGAAGTACAGCGTGATTTAGGCTCAGATATCGTCATGATTTTTGACGAATGTACGCCATACCCTGCCACCGAAAAAGAAGCAAAAGACTCAATGGAACTATCGCTTCGTTGGGCTAAGCGCTCTAAAGAAGGCCACGGCGATAACCCATCAGCCTTATTTGGTATTATTCAAGGTGGTATGTACCCAGAGTTACGTGCACAATCACAAAAAGGCCTAGAAGAAATTGGCTTTGATGGTTACGCATTAGGCGGCCTATCGGTTGGTGAGCCTAAAAACGAAATGATGAATATTCTTGATCATTGTGCGTACAAAATGCCAGAAGACAAACCGCGCTACTTAATGGGTGTAGGTAAACCTGAAGACTTAGTTGAGTCTGTACGCCGTGGTATTGATATGTTTGACTGTGTAATGCCTACCCGTAATGCACGTAATGGTCATTTATTTATTACCACAGGTACAATTAAAATTCGTAACGCAGTACATAAAACAGACACTGGCCCACTTGATCCTGAGTGTGATTGTCATACCTGTAAAAATTATTCGCGTGCTTATTTGCATCACCTTGATAAATGTAACGAAATTTTAGGCGCACGACTAAACACAATCCATAACTTACGTTACTATCAGCGTGTTATGGAAGGCCTACGCAATGCAATTAGCGAAGGTAAACTAGAAGAATTTGTTAGTGATTTTTATGCTCGCCGTGGCCAAGACGTGCCAGAGCTTGCAGATATAAATTAAAATTTAAAAATATAGAGGAAGTATTATGAGTTTATTTATTTCAAACGCACACGCCGCTGCTGGTCAACCTGCTGCAAGTGGTGGCTGGGAAATGCTAATTATGTTAGCTATTTTCGGTTTAGTTTTTTACTTTTTAATTTACCGCCCACAAGCTAAGCGTGTTAAAGAGCACAAAAGCCTTATGAGCGCGATGGCTAAAGGTGATGAAGTACTTACCCAAGGCGGTTTAGTAGGTAAAATTGTTAAAATTACTGAAGATAAAGATTTCATCGTGATTTCTTTAAATGAGCAAGCTGAAGTAACAGTACAAAAATCGGCAGTATCTGCTGTATTGCCTAAAGGCACAATGAAGTCACTATAAAAATAAAAAGGACATGCCTGTGTTAAACAAGTTTCCAATTTGGAAGTATTTACTTGTTTTAGCTGTGGTAGCCATTGGCCTTTTATATGCTTCTCCAAACTTGTATGGCCGCGATCCGGCCATTCAGGTTTCGGGGGCAAAAGGCGCAGATGTCGATCTCAGTGTAGTAGACAAAGTAAACGCAACCCTCAAACAGCATAATGTAACAGCTAAGTCTACCGTGCTTGAAGGCGGCCAAGTATTAGTACGTTTTAAAAATGTTGAAGAACAGCTAAAAGCGCAAGACTTACTGCGTAATTCTCTTAGCGACGATTATATCTCTGCTATTAATATGGCACCTGCGCAACCTGCATGGTTAAAATCATTGGGTGGTAACCCTATGAAGCTAGGTCTTGATTTAAGTGGTGGTGTTCACTTCACCATGGAAATCGACATGGCAACCGCGGTAGATAATCAGCTAGAGCAAATGGAACAAGATTTTCGTAGCGACCTACGCGAAGAAAAACTTCGTTACCGTAGTGTTCGCCGCGTAGCGGGCTCTGAACGTATGCGTGTAGAAATGCGTACCGAAGAAGATAAAGAAGCGGCTGAACGCTTTTTAGCATCGCGCTACCCACTAAACGTATACATTGATGATAGCAGTAACGATCGCGCATTTTTTGCCACTATGAGTGAGCAAAAGCTTAAAGAAATACGAGACTACGCTATTAAGCAAAACGAAACCATTATTCGTAATCGTATTAACCAAATTGGTGTTGCAGAGCCTAACGTACAGCGCCAAGGTGCTGAGCGTATTATTGTGCAACTGCCAGGTGTTCAAGATACAGCACGCGCTAAAGAAATTTTAGGTGCAACGGCCACGCTTGAATTTCGTGAAGTAGACGAAAACGCAGACCCAAGTGCTGCTGCTCAAGGACGTATTCCTGCGGGCACAGAAATGATCATGAGCCGTGATGGCTACCCTGTGGTACTTAAAAAACGTGTCATTCTTGAAGGTAGCCATATCACTGGTGCACAATCAGGAAACGACGAATATCAGCGCCCACAAGTAAGCATTACCTTAGATAGCAAAGGCGGGGCAAAAATGAATGCCTTTACCAAGCGTGCTATTGGTAAGCGCATGGCAACAGTATTTATTGAATACAAGCCATCGGGTAAAAAAGATGCTGACGGTAAAGCACTTCCACCTATTAAGGTAGAAGAGGTCATTAACGTTGCGACTATTCAGGCTCGTCTTGACCGCTCATTCCGTATTACAGGTATTGATAACCCAGCCGAAGCCCACAACTTAAGCTTACTATTACGCGCCGGTGCATTAGTAGCGCCAATTCAAATTGTTGAAGAGCGCACAGTAGGCCCAAGCCTAGGTCAAGAAAACATTGAAGCTGGTATGACAGCTGTAGCCCTTGGCTTTGCGTTTGTACTTGCCTTTATGCTTATTTACTACAAAGGGTTTGGCTTAGTTGCCAACATTGCACTAGCAGCTAACTTAGTGCTTATTGTAGGTGTAATGTCGTTAATCCCAGGAGCCACATTAACGTTGCCAGGTATTGCCGGTATTGTATTAACAGTGGGTATGGCGGTTGATGCTAACGTACTTATTTTTGAGCGTATTCGTGAAGAGCTGGCCGATGGCCGTAGCCCTCAACAAGCCGTTCATTTTGGTTACGATAGCGCCTTTAGTACTATTTTTGATGCCAATATTACCACTTTAATTGCTGCGGTTATTTTATTTGCAGTGGGCACTGGCCCTATTGCAGGTTTTGCCGTAACGCTGGCAATTGGTATTTTAACTTCAATGTTTACAGCCATAGTTGGTACCCGTGCGGTAATTAACTTATTTATTGGTGGTAAGCGCATTGATAAACTTTCAATTTAAGGAGCGGACATGCAAATTTTAAGTTTGGGTGGTAAAACCCTACGTTTCATGTCACTTCGTAAAGTGGCTATGGGTTTTTCTACGCTATTAATTTTAGCGTCGTTTGCCTCAATTTTTATCAAAGGTTTAAACTTTGGTTTAGATTTTACTGGCGGTACCGCTGTAGAGGTTGGTTTTTCGCAACCTGCAGATTTGAAAAAAGTACGCTCAGTATTAGCTGAAAACGGGTTTGCCGATGCCTCAGTGCAGCTGTTTGGCTCTAGCCAAGATATTTTGGTTCGTTTAGCGCCGCGTGGCAGTGAAGTAAAAGCCGAAGTTATTGGTAACCAAGTTATTACTGCCTTAAAGCAAGCTGATGAGAGCGTAGTAATGCGCCGCATTGAGTTTGTAGGCCCAAGCGTAGGGGAAGACTTAAAAGAGCAGGGTGGCCTTGCCATGTTAACTGCGCTTATTTGTATTTTGATTTACGTGGCATTTCGCTTTGAGTGGCGTTTTGCTGTGGGCGCGGTAGGTGCACTACTACACGATGTAATTATTACAGTTGGTTTGTTTTCTGTATTAGGGTTAGAGTTTGACTTAACTATTTTAGCGGCAATATTGGCGGTAATTGGTTACTCACTTAACGATACTATTGTTGTATCTGACCGTATTCGTGAAAACTTTCGTAAAGTACGCATCGACGACACTATCGAAATTATCGACATGTCGTTAACGCAAACACTTAACCGTACACTTGTAACGTCAATCACCACTATTTTGGTATTAATTGCGCTATTTGTGTGGGGCGGACAAACCATTCATGGCTTTGCTACAGCCCTGTTATTTGGTGTGTTCATTGGTACTTATTCTTCAGTTTACGTTGCAAGCTCGGTAGCTATTACCATGGGCGTAAGTAAAGAAGATTTAATACCAGAGGTAATTGAAAAAGAAGGCGCAGACCTAGACGCATTGCCGTAATAGAGTTAATGCTAAATAAAACCGCTCAATTGAGCGGTTTTTTATTGTGCGCTGTTTTATAGAGCTTGGTTGCCTTTAAGATTAAACGTACACGCTTTTTAGGCTGAATTTAAAGCCTTGAGCCGATTATATAATTAAGCCATTACAATAACGTATGATTAGTTAACAGTATATTAGGCTATAAACTTAGCGCTTATATTGTACCGCCCCTAAATTGAGCAAATTTAATCCTGAATAGTCAATAGCGCCTAATGCCATAAAATTGTCATACAGGCTTGCTACTTTAATGCCCCTATTAAACGACAATCAGGTTTTGCAGTGACGATGCAGCGCAAAGTACTAGAGTACATTTTAAATAACGGTGAAATAACCACGTTATTTCAGCCTATTTTTGATATAGCTAATCAAACAATTATAGGTTACGAAGCGCTAAGTCGAGGGCCTAAAAACAGCCCTTTGGAAATGCCTAACCGACTGTTTGAAGCGGCCAGTGAGCACGCTTTAATTTCAGAGCTTGAGCTATTATGCCGCTCAAAAGCAATTGAAAACTTTGTAAAGCTTAATCTAAACGGTAAGTTATTTTTAAATGTAAGCCCTAAAACCTTGCTCGACCCTTGCCACCCAAAAGGTGAAACCCTGCACTTAATAGAGCAGTTTGGTTTAGCAGCAAACCGCGTGGTAATTGAGGTAACAGAGCAAGAAAAGGTCGACGATGGTTTTTTATTATTAAAAACAATTGCACACTACCGCGAGCTGGGTTTTACCATTGCCATTGACGATTTAGGTGCTGGTTACTCGGGCTTAAAACAGTGGTCTGAACTATGCCCCGACTTTGTAAAAATCGACCGTTACTTTATTGATCATTGCGATGAAAGCGAAGTTAAAAAAGAGTTTTTAAAATCGATTACGGTACTCGCAAAAGCAACAAACACCGCCGTAATAGCCGAAGGCATAGAAAGAGTAGAAGAGCTTGCCTATGTTGAAAGCTTAGGAATAGCAAACGTACAAGGTTTTTTACTGGAAAAACCAAACTCAAATCCAAGCCTTGATTACAGCTCAGAGCAATTACAAGCATTGAACTTTAAACAGCCAAGCAACACGTTTGATCAATCAATGGCGATTGGTTGGCTTGCTGTTACACAAGAAGCAATAGACAGCGAAACCCGTTGTAAAGACGCCCACAAGCTATTCGAAAAAGATAAAGCCGTGATGAGCCTAGCGGTTTTAAATAAAGCCGGCCAGCCGGTTGGGCTACTGCATAAAGATCAGCTCACTGAGGTGTTTGCTGCTCCCTATGGCCATGCACTTTACGACAAGTGCCCCGTAACCGACTTTATGGATAAACAACCTTTAGTGGTGGATGAA
This sequence comes from Pseudoalteromonas sp. S2893, assembly GCF_005887105.1. Lineage (NCBI taxonomy): Bacteria > Pseudomonadati > Pseudomonadota > Gammaproteobacteria > Alteromonadales > Pseudoalteromonadaceae > Pseudoalteromonas > Pseudoalteromonas sp. S2893. The sequence goes on from NZ_PNCY01000022.1 coordinate 48,194, forward strand.
AACCAACTTCTTGATACCGTGAGTCAGCAAATTACAGAGCAAGACTTTGATATTCGCCGCCATATTGTGATCACCCGAAATAAACGTTACCTAGGGCTTGCCCCTTTGCGTGATATTTTAAAGCACATAACAGAAGAAAAAATTCGTCACGCCCAGCATGCTAACCCACTCACCATGCTCCCTGGTAATGTAGCGATTAATGAGGCAATAGAGCAAAGGTTACGCTCACAAAGTGCGTTTTCGCTTGCCTATATAGATCTTAATCACTTTAAGCAGTTCAATGATTTATACGGCTATGCCAGTGGCGATAGTGTGATTAAATTATTGGCAGATGTAACCGTGCAAGCATGCGAAAACAGTGCTAACTTTGTAGGACATATAGGTGGTGATGACTTTATGGTTGTGTTTGACCAATCAGATGCTGTGTATATTTGTAATACCATAATTGAGCAGTTTGAACTGCAATCACGCACTTTTTTTACGCCTGAGCACATTAAGAGCAAAGGTTACTGGGCTACAAATCGTGAGGGAGAAAAGCAATTTGTACCTTTACTTACGTTATCAATTGGCCTTGTGGAGCCCGACTTACAAGAATGTAAAAACAGCCATCAAGTTGCAGCACTTGCAACAGATGCTAAAAAAGAGGCTAAGCGATATCGCCATAGTTATTTGTTTATTTGTAAGCGCAGAAAGCCTGCGCCTGCCGTAGTGCGCTTAGCACCAGAGAATAAACAGGTGGTATAAAAAATAGGTAATTATTATGTTGCCATTAAAAGTAGTTGTTGGTGGGTTTGCTTTATTTGCGGTTAGTTTTTTTGTGCAAGGGGTAGAGATTGTTAATGTTGCTCAAAAGCAAAGTGTGCAAAATGCCCGTGAAGAATACCTAAGTGAGCTATTAACACGAGCCCTAGAGCGGGCTAATTACCCTGTAGACATAAAAATGCAGCCAGTGAGCTTACAGCAACAGCGTGACCTGATTGAGCTAGATAAAACAGAGTTAGATGTTTATTGGAGCATGAGCAGCCCAGAACGAGAGGCACGGGCAATAGCCGTTAAAGTCCCGCTATTTAAAGGCTTTATAGGCAAGCGTGTTTTATTAACCAGTAAAAAAAATGTCGAAAAATTTAAAGGCATTACCACTTTGGCGCAATTAAGTGAGCTCTCGGCAGTGCAAGGGCATGATTGGCCAGATACAAAAATAATGGCCTATAACGGCTTACATGTAAGGCCGCTGAGTAACTATCAAGCTATGTTTACGCTTACTAGCCGTGGCAGAATTGATTACTTTCCTCGCTCATTTATCGAAGTTAATTCTGAGCTTGTTGCCAATGCGCAGAGTAACTTAGTTATTGTGCCTAATTTATTTATTAGTTATCCCACCGGTATTTATTATTTTGTTGTAAGTAGTAAGCCAGCATTAGCGCAAGCCATAGAGCTTGGGTTGCAAAACATGCAAAACAGCGGAGAGTTTGATGCGTTATTTGATGAGTATTTTGCAAAAGACATAAATTCTCTCCCTTTTACAAAAGGTTATACCACGGAGCTAAAGCTCGATAACCCTTACTTTTAAAACAAAAAAGGAGCCATAGGCTCCTTTTTTATAATAGGGCTACATGCACTTTATTAGCGAAGTAACGCTTCAGGTAATACTGGACGAATTTCACGGATAATTGCTTGAGTAAGCTTAGGTGCACCACAAATAATGTTACCGCTATTGTTGTAGTTAACGCCACCTGCAAAATCAACAACCATGCCGCCAGCTTCTTTTACAAGTAACTCGCCTGCTGCTGTGTCCCACGGTTTTAAACCAATTTCAAAAAAGCCATCAACACGGCCCGCAGCTACATATGCCATATCTAGTGCTGCAGAACCTGCACGACGAATATCAGCAGTTTGTGTAAACAATGCTTTAAACGCGTCTGTGTATGCATCTAAGTGATGTTTTTGTTTGAAAGGGAAGCCTGTTGCTAAAATAGAACCAGCTAATTCTACGGTTTTAGTAACGCGTAAACGCTTGCTGTTTAGCTGTGCGCCTTGACCACGAGATGCTGTGAAAAGCTCGCCACGAATTGGATCGTAAATTACAGCTTGGTCTAAACGACCTTTTACTTTAAGTGCGATAGAAACCGCGAAATGAGGGATACCCTTGATGAAGTTAGTTGTGCCATCAAGCGGGTCAACAATCCATTGGTAATCTGCATCTTTGCCTTTGTGCTCACCTAGTTCTTCACCAACAATGCAGTGATCAGGGTAAGATTTTAAAATTGTATCACGAATTACGGCTTCGGCTTCTTTATCAATGTTAGTCACTAAGTCGTTAGTGCCTTTTTGTTGAATTTCAACTTTTGATAAATCTTCACTTGCGCGAAGTAAAATTTTGCCTGCGTTGCGCGCAGCGCGAACCGCAATGTTTAACATTGGATGCATGGTATTACCTTTGGGTTGTAAAAGAACGTTTATATATTTAAGCCGGCGTATTTTAGCGACTTTTGCCATAAAGTAAACAATAAACCCTAAATACTTTTGTGCGTTTTTTATACGGCCTTGAAATGCATGTAAATTTATTCGTATCTAAGACGTGTTGGCGTGTATGGATTGAAATTTGTTCAACCGAAGGGCGACTTAATCACAGCGCGAAGTGCGAAGCCTTGGGAGTTCAATAACTTCCATGAAGCAAAGCTTCCGCGTCCTGCTAGCAAACATACTGTTGTAAAAATTAATCTTACAAGGGCAATACACGCCAATAATACTAAAAAGTAAAAAAAGTGCTTTACCTAAAGTTAGCTTGAGGTTTTATCTTGTGTTTAAGCAATCAACTAGGGTAAATAATAATGAAATTAGAACACGTACATTTAGTAGTAAACGATATAAATGCCATGCTTAAATTTTATCAAGCAGCCTTTCCTTATTGGTCAATTAGAAGTGAAGGGCATAACACTTGGTATGGTAAACCTAAGCGCTGGGTACATTTTGGCGACGATAATCACTACATTGCTATAAGCGATAATGGCGAGCATAAAAACAGAGATTTGGCAGGGCATCAAGTCGGGCTGGCTCACTTTGCCTACGTTACAAACAACCTAGACGCTGTTATACAGCGCTTAAAACACGCCGGATTTAGCATTGATAAAGAGGGTGCAGAAAACCCATTTAGAAAAAACGTATATTACCTAGACCCAGCAGGGTTCGAGGTTGAGTTTGTGCAATATATGAGTGACATTCCAAGCGAGCGTAATAACGACTTATTAAAATAGGTAGTAAATAACGGTGTAGAAAAGCGCATAATATGGCTTTTCTACCCATTGTGTTTTTACCCGTATTATTTATTACTCACCCCAAGCTGGGCCTTTAAATCATTAGCAAAACTCACAAACTTTTCTTTAATGGTGCGTTTAACTTTTACCTCCACCGAGCCTAAAACTGTTTTACCTTCGAGGTTAATTGTGGGGCCTTGGCGCTTATTAAGCGACACCGTTTTGTTTTCAAAACTACCTAATATACAAAACATTTTAGAAACTACATTGACGTGCTCTGGTACGTAAATTTCTTCGCTGCCAAAAATACAATTTACATGCACGGTAACATGTTGGTGGGCAAAAATGGCATCAGTAAAATCTAAAACAATCGACCCCATATAGTTTTGAATATAAATATCTTTAGGCACCACCCATTGGCCGCTACGCTCGCTTGAGCCTAAAATGCTTCGCAGTGTTAAGTTTTCTTCATCCGCTTGTTGGGCGCTGTAGTTAGGGGCAAACTGCGTTTGCTTTTGAGCACTGTACTGGGTATCTGTTGTAAGGGTTAAATCCTCTACTAAATTAAGTAACGCGATATTATCGGTTGCTTCCATTGCACTGTCTAAGCGCCTTTCAAAGGCTTCAGCTGAAATAACACCATGGCTGTAGTTATAAATAAGTTGGTCTATCACTTGTTCGCGAACTTGATCTATTGGGCGGTCTTCAATTTTTACAGACATGGGAATAATCCTTTTTATATGAGTTACCACAGTACATAGCAAGTGGTGTACCAAAAATTAACTATTTATATATCAATGGTTTATTGTTTTAATAACTCCGCTTAATTTATATATTAACGATAGATTAACCAAAACAGCAATATAATCGTTATTTTCACCACTTAAGAAAGTTTTACCTAATAGCCTGTAAATGTTTACTCGGAGGTGTTTTTATTTATACCCAATAAAATAGCTAACTTCATGAATTTAAAGTGTTAATAAAGTTGGCCTAAAGCTCGCATATATAAAAGTGTCTTTAATCAAAAGGAGAAAGATTATGAAAACATTCAACAAATCTATGATTGCGGCTTTAGTTCTAGGTACTACAGCTATGGGTGCTCAAGCGGGCACTTGGGAAAATGAAAGTAAAGATGCTTGGATTGATGGTAAGGCAGAAACAGTGCTTCTTATGAACACTAATCTAAACAACTTTGACATTAACACTGATGTAAAAAATGGCAAGGTAGTACTTACAGGTAAAGTAGACAGCGACCTTGATAAAGAGCTAGCTGAAGAACTTGTAATTAGCCTAGATGGCGTATCTGATGTAGAAAACAACCTAACTGTTGTGAAAAACATGGATATGGACGACAAAGATCGTGACACTATGGATGATGACGATAACGACTTAACTGACGCTAAAATCACCACAGTAATTACTACACGTTTCTTATTTGACTCAGAAGTTGACGGTACAGATATCGACGTTGATACCGACAACGGTATAGTAAAACTTAAAGGTTCTGTTGAAACAGAAGCTGAAAAGCAGTTAGCAGTAAAAATTGCTAAAAATGCTGAAGATGTTCGTGACGTAGTAGATGAACTAACTATTGTTGCTGAATAATACACTATACTAAAAAGCCCAGCTTAGCTGGGCTTTTTGCTTGTCATTTTTAAAGGAGCTACATCATGGATATCATTCGTATAATATTGTCGATTTTATTACCGCCACTGGGTGTATTTTTACAAGTTGGTTTAGGTATGCACTTTTGGCTAAATATTTTACTAACTTTACTGGGTTACTTCCCTGGTTTAATTCACGCTATCTACATTATTGCTAAAAAATAATGTGTGGTGTGTTCAATGTGAGCCGGCCACTTTTTTATAGTTATTAAAATTGTAAAAAAGCGGCTTACATACTTCTGCGTTTATTTTTCTGTTATTTCCTGCCTATTCGCATGCAAAAAGATTACTATTTAAGCAGTCAGCTTACTGATTGTTAAAATAAAGGTTTTTGCTAGTGACAAGCCTTAAAAAACTTTTTATACTGCAACCCGCTTTAGTCGCTCAGTGGCTAAACGCTTCAAAAATTAACTACCTCGTAGTTATACAAAGTTGGCCCCTTAGCTCAGTTGGTTAGAGCACACGACTCATAATCGTTAGGTCCCCAGTTCGAGTCTGGGAGGGGCCACCACTTTTCAAAGCTTTCCAATTTTTAAATAGTTATAGCCAATACAAAATATTTTCTACAGTACTTTTTTTATACAGCATTTAGGTTAGTTGTTTACGTGCCTATACCGTCTCTATTATTTAAAAGCCAGCTTCAATCATTTTCCTATCTGGCCAATACCAAACTATGGGTAATTCAGATGATGGTGTAGATGTGGACTTAAACTGGCTTAGTGCTGGAATAGGTTATCGCACAGCTATTGGCGCGAACACTGACTTTTATGGTTTAGCAACTTACGAAAACGTAGAGCTAGAGGCATCGTATCGTGGAAGTAGTGCTTCGAATGACGAAAATGGCTATAGTCTATCTGTAGGTGTTCGCTCTATGGTAAGTGATAATATTGAGCTAGATGGCCGAGTAGGCAATGTCGATATTGCAGATGAGAGTGAAACATCTTTCAGTGTGGGCGCACGTTACTACATTAATAACAACGTTTCACTTGGGGCTAATTACACCTCATTGGACGATCTAGATTTAGTTAGCTTAACTGCTCGTTATAGCTTTTAAGTATTAATAAATAAAAAATAAGCGCACTAAACAGTGCGCTTTTTTTATGCCATTTACTTTTTATAAGTAGTTTCTAATTTACTTGGTACTTACTGTTAGTACGAATGTAAATAGTGGCTGTTTTGTCGCTAGTGTTCTCAATCGTGTGGGTAAAGTTACCGGTTGATTCTACATAGCTGCCTGCGCTTAGGTTTTGCGCTTTATCTTGCTCGCTTGAGTTGTACTCAACGGCGCCGGCTATAACAACAGCACGAAATTCGCTTGCATCTGTTTTTATTTCACCTTTAAAGCCGGCAGGAAGTTTAATCATTGAGCCGTTCATGTCGGCTGTACTTCCCCAAAGGTAGGCTGTTTGCACGCCTTGGGCGTTAATGTCGTTTAAATCGCTGCTGTTTAACCATACTATGTTGTCTGCATGTAGGTTTAACGGGCGCTCACCATTATCAAACTGGGCATTAGTTGGTTTAACTAAGTACGGCCCTGAGTCGATTTCTAAGTAAATTAAATTTGTGTCAGCATTGGCTGCAGTGGTGTGGTTTTCACCTGCTGGTTGTGTCCAAAACGAACCCGCTGGCATCCACATTTTTTCGGCTGTTGGGTCGTCATTATGCATTTGCCCTTCAATAACGATACCGCGGTAGGTAATGTTGTGAATGTGCGGCGGAGATTCAAAGCCTTTTTTAAAGCGTACTAACATGCCTGTTGCAGTGTCGGTTGTGCGGTTTCCCCATAAATCTGCAGCGCCAGGGCTTTTATCACCACGTAGCGGGTTTAAGTAACCCCAGTCAATATTGCTTGCAGCAACAACTTTTGATGCGCTTTGCTCTGCAGAGGCTGGCGTTGATATGAGTGTTGCAACCAGTGCAAAAGTTGATGCGTTTAGTAAAAATTTCATTTAAAAGCTCCGTTAAGTTGGTATAGCGCTATAGTACGGCTTAAAATTCAGTCAATAAATGGGCATAAGTTAAATACACTTTCGCAAAAACGTGGATAATAACGTTATAGTTACGCATGCTGGTTTATGCAATAAGAGGGTTTGATGAAAATAGCTGATTTACAAGTATTACTCAAAGTGGCTGAGCTGCAATCAATTACAGCTGCTGCAAATCAATTAGATATGAGCTCATCGGCTGCAAGTGTCTCGTTAAAGCGTATAGAGCAGGCGCTTGGGGCACAAATATTTGTGCGCACAACAAGGCAAATACGCCTCACGCCTGAAGGGGAACGGTATTTACCTTTGTGTCAGCAGGCACTCGATTTATTGCAACAAGGGCAAGTGCTTATTCATGAGGAGCAGCAATCTATTAGTGGTGAAGTGCGAATAGCAGTGTCATCGGAAATGGGGCGCAACCTTATGCGGGTATTACTAAATAATATTATGGATAAACACAGCGAAGTGACGCTGCGCTTACAAGCAAGCGACAGCCGCGCTGATTTTTACCGTGATGGAATTGATGTTGCGCTGCGCGCCTTAACTAAAGAGGCCGCACAGGAGCTAAATTTATACGGCTTTAAAATTTGTAATATTGCACACGTGCTATGCGCCTCGCCTGAGTACATTAAAAAGCACGGTGAGCCGTTAACGCCAGATGACCTACTGAATCATAATGCCCTTTTATATAAGCTCTACGAGGTAGTGCATGATGGGTGGGAGCTGTATAACGATAACCAAAAATACAAGGTTAAAATGAGCAGCGACCGCGCCGTTAACGATGGCGATATAGTAAGGCGTTGGTGTGTTGATGGCACCGGGATTGCCAAAAAATCGGCCATTGATGTAGCTGAAGATTTATTAGCGGGCAGGCTAAAAAGGCTAATGCCTGATTACAAAATCCCCCTCACTGAAATGTGGTTAGTACTACCTAGCCGCCAGCTTATAACGCCTGCCATTAGGCTTATTCGTGATGAGTTAAAACACACGATTAGCCAATTAAGAAAAAACCTGATTGCGCAAGGGATAATTAACGAGCAAGAGTGGCCCGATTCACCCTAGTGCACCTTACGCGAGGTTAGTGTTGCTAGCCTTGCGCCTTTAAAATTTAATTCGCTTTCCTGTGGTGGATTAAATTAAAATACACGCTCTTCTTTTATGTTCTATTTTTTCTAATTATTGGGCTTATTGCTCAGCTGATCCTATATTTATTCTAAGCAAGTGTTAGTTAAGTCCTTTATCCATTTACAGGTATTGTATGTTACTTAAACAAAAAGTTTATATTAGTCTTATTTTGGCTATTGTTGTGCCGTTAGCGGTTTCTACATTTTTATTTTCAAATAGTATTCAAAATCATACCGATGAAAAGCTCGCAAAGGTTGATCTACCCACCGCATTGAGTGAAGTAAAAAGCAAAATTGAACTCGAACTTGCCACTCCTATAATTGTTGCCAAAGAAATTGCGCAAAACAGCTTTGTTAAACAGTGGCTAAGCAACGGTGAGAGTGAGCAAGCAAGAGCCGATTATATTAATTATTTAGCCAGTATTAAAAAAGATAACAACGCAGTTATTGCGTATATAATTTCCAAAAATACCAACAACTATTACACCGATATTGGCATATCTAGACAGATAGATAGAAGCGAAGATGTATGGTTTGATCAGTTTTTATCCTCTAACAGACCCTTTGAAATAGCACTGGATATAGATAAAACCACAAATAGCATGGTGGTTTTTATTAACTATGCACTGCAAATTAATGGTGAGCGTACCGCCATTACTGGCGTAGGGCGCTCGCTCGATTCTATGATCAACTTAATTAACGAATACCGTATTGGCGAAGCCGGTGTGGTGTATTTGGTCTCTGATGAAGGTGAGGTAATGCTTCACAGTGACAGAAGTAAAATGGGTCAAAAAATTAATATTAACGATATAAAAAATGGCGCCATTATTAGTAAAACAATGGCAGGCGAAGATTATGTTGTGTCGAGTACGCCTATTGAATCATTAGGTTGGCATTTAGTGGCAGAAGTGCCCGAGCAGCAGTTATACGGGCCAATAAATAGTGCCATTAATAGCAATTTATTATTTGGTGTGATCATTGCCATTATTGGCTTTGCCTTGGCCAGAGTTTTAGTGTCGCAAATATTTAAACCCATTGAAAACATAACTGCTGCAGTGAGCGCGTTAACTAAAAAAGATGGCGATTTAACCGTAAGGCTGCCTACTAACGATAACAACGAAATATCAGAGCTTGCCGCTAACTTTAATTTATTTTTAGAGCAGCTACATGGCATGTTTAAGCAAGTGTCGGACTCAGCAAACCATGTTAAAAGCATTTCAGAAAATGTGTTAGTACAAGTACAAGGCGCGGCCAACTTGGCCGAGGTACAATCATCTAGCACGCAAACGGTGGCGGCAGCCGTTAACGAAATGGAAGTAACCGTACAAGACATTTCAAACAGTGCCAGTAACGCCTCTGACATTGCGACTTTAACAGAAGAAGCGACTCATAAAGGAGTAGAGTTTGTAAATAGCACGATAAAGCAAATGGAGCAGCTAGAAAACGCCATGGCTACCTCGGTTGCCTCGGTAACTGAGCTTTCAGGTGAGATAAAGTCAATTACGCAGGTGCTTGATGTTATTAAAGCAATATCGGAGCAAACTAACTTACTGGCACTCAATGCTGCCATAGAAGCTGCGCGGGCAGGCGAACACGGTCGTGGTTTTGCCGTTGTAGCCGATGAAGTAAGAACCCTTGCTATGCGTACTGCAGAGTCGACCGAGCAAATTAACGAAATGATAGACACATTAAATTCTAAGGCTTCAAGTACGGTGTCGGCTATAGAGCTTGGCAGTAAAAATACCCTAGAAAACGCCGAACGTTTAAAAGTAACGGGGAGTACCTTAACGGGTATCTCTCAAGAAATTGTTACCCTAAGTGAGCTAAATAGCTCAGTGGCTACAGCCACCCGCGAGCAAACGTTGGCTACCTCAGAAATTAGTCAAAATGTGGTGATGATTTCTGATTCTGCTGAGCAAACAAAACAAAATATGAAAACCTCAGAGCAGCTATGCAATGGGCTAAATGAAGAGTCGAATATATTAAAAGACTTACTGGGTAAGTTTACGCTTTAAAAAAAGTGACAACATTAAGCTAAAAAACGCGTTGTTACTTAGTTAATCTAAGCTTTGGTTAAGAGGTTTATTATCCAAAGTTTAGGTTAATAACAACGCGTTTTTAAACGGGTTAATTTTTACGGTAAATTTCGTGTTGAATGTCGTAAATATTAACGCTTAAGCTGTCAGAATCTCGGCAATAAGTTTTTAAACACTCAAGCAAGCTCTCGCTTAACATTTGTTTTTGTTCAATAGAGCGCCCGGCCATGATATGGGCCGCAATATGAATAAACCCTTCTTTTCCTTCACCTAGCTGGTATTGCTGATAAGCAATGGCGCGGGTTTTAATGGTGTCTAAGTCAAACAAACCACTTTGAAAAGTGGCGTTGTGCACTTTTTCAACAAGTACTTGCGGTAATACAGGAAGATCTTCAGAGTGTTCAATAATAATGTGCGGCATTTACGCGTTTCCTATTATGAGTTACTACGTGGGCGTACGTATAATTGTACCAAAGCCTGAACTGTGCGCTAACCCCTCAATGGCCTAAATTTAGTTGTATTAATTTTTGATGGTAGTATAAAAACAGTCACGTGAACCTTCGCTTATAAAGCAAAATTAAGGATTAATATGAAATTACCACACCGCTTTAAACGTTTAGCTGTGCTATTAAGTGCAGTGGTTACCTTAAGTGCCTGCTCAGATGATGTTGCATCGGTGAGCTTAGGGCTGTTTACTACTAAAGATGTAGTGGTAAATTCCCAGCAAGACCCACTAGTAAAAGGGGTTACGTGCCATATTAGCCATATTGAGGCCGACTTAGATTTTTCAGATCCCTCTGATATGTCTATTGCGTGTCGCCAAACTGGGCCAATTACAGCCGATATGTTACAAGCAATAGATCGCAGTAAGTCGGGCGAAGTGGTGTTTAAGTCATCAAAAAGTATTTTATTTAAATCGCTAAAAGTACGCCGTATTTACGATGCACAAAACCGCACATTACTGTACTTATCGTACTCGACTAAAGAGTCGAGCGGCAGCCACCACCACGCACTTTCAACTGTGCCTTTATACAATACACAAGCTTGGAACTGGGCACTTGAACAAAAATAAGAGCACACTATGTTAGCGTTATTTAAATCAAAGCCGCTGCTAGAACAAGCCGAGCAGCAGTGGCTAATTGATACCTTTATTTGGGCGGTAGAGCACTTTGATGCCGCATTTTTTACCAAGCACACGCAAATAATATTGCCAACGGTGGCGCATTTTCCTGATTCGGTATCGAGTATTGAGGAAATGGCCACTAAGGTATTTGTACGAGTACGTGATTACGCAGGTATGAGTGCGTGGCCAATACAATTAGTTGCGCCACAACAGTTACAGCCGCAAGTATTTCCGCATTTTGAATTTGCTGAACACTTACGCGGAGAGCAAAGCCAACTTATTGTACCGCCAAGCCATACGATTAATATTTCATTTAATCCTAATCAAATTAATCAGCCGCAAGATTTAGTGGCTAGCTTTGCCGGCACGCTGGCTACTGTATTAATTCATCATGTTGGGGTGTTACCGCCAGGCGGTAAAGACTACTTGCCACAAGCGGCAGATGCGCTGGCCTGTTTTTTAGGGTTTGGGGTAATGATGAGCAACACTGTGTATCAATTTAAAGGCGGGTGTGGCTCGTGCTATAACCCTTATGCTAATCGTGAAGCGAAGCTAAGCGAAACTCATACCGTATTTATGCACGCGCTGATTAGTTATTTTAAAAACGATCGTGACTCTAAAAAACATTTAAAGCCACATTTGCGCAGCCAATTTAAAAAAGCCCAAAAAGAGATCAAAGCATTAGTTGATAATTCTGCTAATCCGCTATTGCTTGCCTATGCACCAACTTAAACCGGATACTTGTGAACTACTTAGACGAATTTTTACTGATTGCCATCGCCCACTTTTTTGCAGTAGCCAGCCCAGGCCCCGACTTTGCCGTGGTGCTCAAACAAAGTATACAGCAGGGAAGGCGTAACGCCTTATGGACAAGCGCTGGTGTGGGCGCTGCTATTTTATTACACGTAGGATATTGCGTATTAGGGGTTGCGCTAATTTTAACGCAATCGCCTAATTTATTTATTACATTAAAGTACGTTGCGGGGGCGTATTTAGCCTATTTAGGCGTACAAGCATTAAGGGCTGCCAAACCACCGGTAAATAAAACAGACAACATAGAAAACAAAGCTACCCCACAAGAAAGCGTATGGCATGCATTTAGGCGCGGCTTTTTAACCAACGCGCTTAATCCTAAAGCCACTCTCTTTTTTATGTCGTTATTTACCTTAGTTATTAGTGTAACTACACCAACTAGCGTGCAGGTTGTGTATGGGGTTTATATGGCTCTGGCAACGTGGGTGTGGTTTTCTATGCTTTCTTTAGTGTTGTCAAAACCCAGTGTACGGGCGTTTTTTCAAAAAAGCGGCTATTGGTTTGACCGGGGTATAGGTGTTATTTTAATTGCTTTAGCCATTCGTGTAGTAATTTAACCCTAGGGAGAAGTCATGCCTATTTATAATTTTTCGTTTGGATCGAATATGTCCTCTAACCGCTTGCTTGCGCGTTTACCAAAAGCAAAGCGAGTTGGCACGGCTGTACTAAAGGGCTACGAGCTTACGTTTAATATGTTATTTAAAGATGGCTCGGGCAAGTGCAGTATTCAAAAAAGTGATGACAAAAACGCCTTGGTATATGGCGTGGTCTATGAACTTGATGAAGCCGAAAAAGCAATTTTAGATACCATAGAAGGCCCAGGCTACGATTGCGTTGCTATTAAGCCCACTTTGTTAGATGGTGAGCAAATAGAGGCCCATTGCTATATTGCTAACACTCACGATAACGATGTACTGCCATACGACTGGTATATTCAGCACGTTCATCGCGGCGCGCTTGAGGCGGGCGTACCAAAAGAATACAGTGATGCAATACTTAATCGGCCGCATAAGCCCGATACAAATAAAGAGCGTGCTGATATTGAATTTGCAGTGCACCAAAAATAATAAGGATAACCATGAAACTCACTAAATTAGCCAGTTTAGCGTTGCTTGCCAGTGCCACTTTTAATAGTTGGGCACAAATTAATACCACGGACTTAGAAGAGGTTATTAACACCTCAATGGCACGCTTTGACGTACCGGGTATGGCGGTAGCGGTTGTGCAAGACGATAAAGTTGTATTTGCTAAAGGGTTTGGGATAAGCAACCTCAATACAAATGCAAAAGTGAACAAAGACACACTTTTTGGTATTGCCTCAAACACAAAAGCGTTTACCAGTGCAGCGCTGGCTAAGTTGGTTGATGAAGGTAAGTTAAGTTGGGATGACAGGGTGATTGACCACTTACCTGAGTTTAGGTTGTACGACTCCTACGTCACCCGCGAAATGCGTGTTCGTGATTTATTAAGCCATCGCAGTGGCTTAGGGCTTGGGCAGGGCGATTTAATGATTTGGCCAAGTACTGATAAATCTATAGAGGCTATTTTAGCCGGCCTACAGTATTTAAAGCCAGCCAGCAGCTTTCGCAGCCAGTATGCCTATAACAACTTAATGTTTGTAACCGCAGGCGAAGTGGTGGCACGTGTATCAGGTATGAGCTGGAACGATTACATCGAAAAAAATATATTACAGCCTTTGCACATGGATAACTCTCGCGCGGGCTTTTCGCGTATTCCAAAAAGCAATAAAAACTGGGCAATTGGCCACATACCAATGGATGGCAAGCTCAATCCTTTTTTTGTTAACTACCTAGAAGATTTTAGAGGCGCAGGGGCTATTGCATCAAGCGTAAACGATATGAGCCAATGGTTACTAACGCAGTTAGCTGGCGGAAAAATGCCAAGCGGCGAGCAACTATTTAGTGAAAAACAGCAAGCGCAAATGTGGCATCCGCATATTACCTCTATGGCTTCTAAAAGTGCGTATGAGGCCTATCATCAGCAATTTAGAGGCTATGGGCTAGGTTGGAGCATTGAAGATTACCACGGCTTTAAAAAGCTAGGCCACGGCGGGGGCATTTTAGGTATGGTGTCGCAAGTCACATTATTGCCTGAGAAAAAGCTCGGCATTGTTATTTTATCTAATCAGCAAGCATTTAGTGCACTTTCGGCAGTAACCCACGAAGTGCTTGAAGATGCCCTTGAGCTTGAAGATAAAGACTGGGTTGAAGAGTTGGCTAAAAAACATTTTGCGAGTAAACAAAAAGCCTACGCCAATGCAAAACCCGACACCCCAGCAGATTACCAGCCACAGTTACCTAATATAAATTACACCGGCACGTTACATGACGATTGGTACGGCGATGTAATTATTGAGCAACTCGATGGCAAACTACGTATTGATTTTACCCAAACCAAACGCTTAAAAGGCACGCTTGAGCATTACTCGGGTAATACGTTTATTGTTAAGTGGGATGAAAAGCTACTCGAGGCCGATGCGTTTATTCGTTTTGATATGGGCGCAAACAACCGTGTTAATAGCGCAAAAATGCGCGCGGTATCAACAGCGGTAACAGACTTTAGTTTTGATTTTAGAAACCTTAATTTAAAAGCTAAGTAGTGATGCTATACACCAAAGTCGCAAAGCCACCGTAAGGTGGCTTTGTTATATTAAGCACTCACATTAAAGGAGCGTTTATGCGTACTGCAGTTATTTCACACCCTCATTGCCGTAAACATAAAATGATTGACGAACATCCTGAGTGCCCAGAGCGCCTAGACGCTATTGCAGATAGACTTTTGGCAAGTGGTGTAGATATTGGCTTAACGCATCTACAAGCGCCTAAAGCGCAGCGTGAGCATTACTTATTAGCCCATGATGAGTCATTAGTTAACCTTGTGGAGCGCTTAGTCCCTGAGCAGGGGCTACATAACCTTGATGGCGATACCTGGCTTTGCCCTGATTCGTTTAAAGCGGTAGAGCGCGCCGTAGGAGCAGGGTTGTTGGCTGTAGATGAAATACTCGCAGATAAACTCGATGCGGCGTTTTGCGCTGTACGCCCGCCAGGGCATCATGCCAATGCACACGCTTCATCAGGGTTTTGTGTATTTAATAATTTAGCTATAGCAGTTAAGTATGCTCAAAGCAAAGGCGTTAAACGTATAGCAATTGCTGATTTTGACGTACACCATGGTAATGGCACCCAAGACATATTTATAAACGATGAAAACATATTACTTTGTTCGTTATTTCAATACCCATTTTACCCAAACACGGCCGTAAAAAATAACAGCCACATAGTTAATTCTCCTTTGCCAATTGCCAGTAGTGGCGATGATTTAAAAGAAGTGTTTAATACCCAATGGTTGCCAAAATTAAAAGCCTTTAAGCCAGAGCTGCTATTTATCAGTGCAGGGTTTGATGCCCACCTAGAAGATGACATGGCAAGTTTAAAGTTTGTAGAAGATGACTACAGCTGGCTTACAGAGCAATTATGCGACGTTGCAAAAGAGAGTGGCTGCAAAGGTGTTATATCTTACCTAGAAGGGGGCTATGCGCTATCAGCATTAGGAAGAAGTGCTGTAGCGCATATAAAAGTGCTTAGTGAGTACTAATACCAATCCGCAATAATACTTAATTAAGCGAATTGGTATAACTAAGGGTTATAAACCCAGTAAATCAAACGCCTGCTTGGTATTAAGGGTTTTAATTTTGCCAAGGCAGCATTGCCCTTCATTTAATAAATAAGTGGTGACCAGTTGCGCTAGCTGCTCCTGTGAAAGAGGGGCGCATGCAGCGCCGTGTAGGTCAACGTACTCACCTTGCTTGTTCAACACGCGCACATTACTAAGCTCACTTTGCGTAACGCTGTGCAAACACGCTTCTTGTTCTTGTTTATCGTGCGCTATTTCAAGCTCATTATAAACAATTAATAACTGTGGAAAGCTGTTTAGCATAGTTACCCTACTGTTACCTCGTATGAGGTAAATTTACGCACATTAATAACGCCAGTATCAAAAATTAAGTACTGACCTTTTATACCTTGCAGCACGCCGCTTACTACTGGGTTTTTATCAAAATTAAACGAGCTAATTTTAGTGGGGTACTCTGTTACCGGAAAGTTTAAATCAACCACGTCTTCATCAAGTTGCTCTATGGCTGTGGCACCAAATAACTCGCTTAGCTCGTTTAATTTATCGCTAATTTGCGGGATCAGCTCTGCCGCGGCGGCTTTAAGGTCAATGGCTTCGTTTTGGCCCTTTAGCATGTTACGCCAATTGGTTTTATCGGCAATAAACTCGGCCAATGCCACCTCAACTAAGCCTGATTGCAAACGTGTTTGCACTTTAAAAATAGGCAGTGCTTGAGTGGCGCCTTGATCAACCCAACGTGTCGGTATTTGCGTATGGCGAGTAATGCCTACTTTAAGTCCAGAGGTGTTGGCTAAATACACATAATGCGGGATCATGCAGTTTTCTTCGCCCCATTGCGGCTCGCGGCAAGTGCCTTTATCGTAATGGCAGGTTTCTGGTTTCATAATGCACATATCGCAGCTAGCAAGCTTGCGCATACACACAAAACAGTGGCCTTGCGAGTAACTCTTTTTGGTTTTTTTGCCACAGTTTGAGCATAAAATGGTACCGCTAAACGTCAGCGTTAACTCTTTACCAATGAGTGCGTTTAGGTCGACTAGGTTGTCGCCCACAGGAAGATGATATTGAACCGGCTCTGTTAAGCTCGATTTTAATTTACGCAAAGTGCCTTGCATCTTTACTTGGCCCCTAAAGATGTTGATATTAAAACGTGGAGTTTAACATCTTTAAACTGTATTGGCTTTTTAAGAAATACAAATAGTCATCTAGAGGAATTGGCTTAGCGTATAGGTAACCTTGCGCTCTGTCGGCGCCCATTTCTTTCAATAAGTGGTGCACATCTTGGGTCTCTATGCCTTCCATGGTTATAGATAGCCCTAGGTTATGTGCCATATCTATAGCGGTTTGCACAATCACTTTATTGGCGGTGTTATTCGTTAAATCAAATACAAACGATTTATCTACTTTAAGCTCCGTAAAGCGGTAATTAACCAAATAACTTAGCGATGAATAGCCAGTGCCAAAGTCATCAAGGACCACGCGCACTCCTAAATCAGAAAGCTCATTAACCAATGAAATAAGCGCTTCGTGTCTTTCGACTAATGCTGACTCCGTTAATTCAAACTTAAGAAGCTGCGCCGGAACTTGGTATTTTATAAGAATGTTTTCGACTTTTTCGGCTAGGTTTTTAATCGACAGATTTTTAGCACTTAAATTTACGCTAATTGGGTGATCGTTATAGCCCTGCTCGGTTAGTTTGACGATATCTTTACAGGCTTGCTCAATAACCCATAAGGTAAGCTCGTTAATAATACCTGTGTGCTCAGCAAGGGTGATCAGCTCTTCTATCGATACGCCTTTAAAAGCCGGATCGGGCCAACGTAGCAGCGCTTCGGCGCCACATACTTGATTAAAGTTCAGCCCTATTTGAGGCTGATAATATAACGCTAGTTGGTTGTCTTTAATTGCTTTTTGTAATTTAGCGGCCAATGCCACATCCATTAATATATTACTGCCGTTAGAGGCGCTTACTACTAAATCGTTATTACTTTTAGCTTTTTTAAGTGCCAAGTAACCCCGTTTTGTCCAGTATTCAAAGTCGTCACTGTGGGCTGCGCTACTAACCCCTATGTTATAGGTAAGTTGTAAGTTTAAGCCTTGAATTTCGTATTGCTTGGGCAGGCTATTTATAACTTTAATTAAGGCCCCTTCAAGTGACTCCAGGTTTTGGTTTTTAGTAGATATGCAGGCA
This sequence comes from Pseudoalteromonas sp. S2893, assembly GCF_005887105.1. Taxonomy (NCBI): domain Bacteria; kingdom Pseudomonadati; phylum Pseudomonadota; class Gammaproteobacteria; order Alteromonadales; family Pseudoalteromonadaceae; genus Pseudoalteromonas; species Pseudoalteromonas sp. S2893. Next base: position 66,038 of record NZ_PNCY01000022.1, read on the forward strand.
AATACCCCGCTGCCTAAGTCGGCTAAGCGTGGGCTGTTATTAAAATCTGTATCTAGGTTGGTAAATTCGCGCTCATGGCTAAGCTCTAACTCTATTTGTTTAGCCACGTGCTTTATTAAAGTGTAGCCCTGCGATGGGGTAATAATGGTATTGAGCGAGTTAAAATGGCGAATTTTAATTAAACACAAGGTGGTATTTCGCCCCTGTGCTTGTAAGCTCATAAACGCTTGCTTTAATTTGGCACTGTTAAGTAATTTAGTTTGCTGGGTATGTGTAGCATGATAAAGCGCACGCTCGCGCTGGTAGCGCACTCTATCGGCAAGTGCCATAGCCATTAAAATAACTTCACACAATATAGCCACTAAAAACGCGTGACGAATCGCAAAGCTATAATCCAAATAGCCCGTTAATTCTAATGGCTGTATTGCCGCGCCAACAATGAGGGGAACCCACGAAAAAACGTAAAACTTCGCCCACCTAAAGCCCGTGCGTAGTTTGTTATAAATTAAAATAACACACGTAATATATAACAAGCTTAATACACAAAAAAAGATGGGTGCTGCAATGTATTCGGGTATAAATAAAGTGGTGGTTGATAATAAAAATATTAAAATAAGTAGCGCTTTACTCATTTTATAGCGCCAGCATTTGTCCTTGTGGTAGCGCAAAAACATGGTGCAAAAGGCGAGCGTAAAAAAGGCCATTGCGTAGTTTGAAAAAATCACCTTTTCGTGTAAGTACAATTGCCAATCTAGGGGCCACAAGTAAAAGCCAAAGCCCATTACAATGCCCATTAAACACAGCGCACTAATTATATAGCCTATATAAACTAAATAAACGCGGTCTTTAATCCCAAAATAAAGCACTAAATTATACAGGGCAGCCATTAATAACACGCCGGCAAATATGCCCCAAATGCCGGTTTGCGAGCGAACTAAATCAACAAATTCTTTATGGCGATACAAATTAACCGGGGTTTTGCTGATCCCCGTTGTATCTATTTTTATGGCTAAGCGCTCTGTTGTTTTACTCTCAAGTGCAAAACGTATATGCGGTACGCTATATTGAAAAAGCGTGAGAGACTTTACTTTATCACCTAATTTATAGCTTTCTATAAGCTCATTTCTTTTGTTTAACCGATACACGCTTAGGTGATCAACCATCGGGTTATCAAAATGGGCAACAATGTCTTGAGCATCCAAGCTTTTATTTTCAAGGTCTATAAATAGCCAATAGTTTTGCTGCTTAAAGCTCCATTGAATATCGGTTAACGGCTGGTGGGTGATTAGCTCGGGATCTAAAATAATATCGTTGAGTGTGTGAGATTTACTTTCATCTATGTAGTAGGCAAAGTCTAAATATACAGGCGTGGTTTTATCGATGGTATAGCGAGTCGGCACAACCAGGTTAGAAGCGAGTGTGCTAATAATATAAAATATGAAAATCAGTATGGCTATGGCCGCGGCATGATAACGTAAAGTTTTCGTTTCCAACGTTGTATACTTGTAATAACTCTTTTAATTAGTGTAGCACTAAAAAAGCGCATATAAACTGCGCTTTTTTAGTTAAATTTTTAGGGCCTGCTTATCCTTCAGGATTAAAATTTGTTCTAACTAGGGACGATTTAATCGTGGCGCGAGGTTTGTAACCTAGTGGGCTAAGTAAAAACCGAGCAACAAAGAGTTAATCGTCCCTAGGACGAACCTTCGTGCAGCGCGTGTTTGGTATTTATACTGCGTTATTGCCTATTTATGGGGAATAACCACACTACATAGGCTCTGCCTTGCCTAAATACCAAACACACTGCTGCAAATTTAATCTCGAAAGATAAACAGGCCCTAAGTTAAACCAATAATTTAGTTACAGGCTACTGCTCTCGGGCAATCGCTCTGTAAGCAATATCGGTGCGGTACTCCATACCTTCCCAGCTAATTTGTTTTACAAGCTCGTATGCACGTTGCTGTGCCTCGGTAACGGTATTGCCGAGTGCCGTTGCACATAATACACGTCCACCTGCGGTGACAACGTTTTCGCCATCTTGCTTAGTACCCGCATGAAATACTTTTTCATCAGCAGGGTAGTTAACTTTAAGGCCTGATATTGCATCACCTTTAGGGTAATCACCTGGGTAGCCTTTAGCAGCAAGTACAACACCTACGGCAGCGCGCGGGTCAAACTCAATGGTTGTTTTATCAAGCTCTTCGCGGTTAGCCGCTTCAACTAGTTCAACCAAGTCTGATTTAAGACGAAGCATCATTGGTTGCGTTTCAGGGTCACCAAAACGACAGTTGTACTCAATTACTTTAGGCGTGCCTTGGGCATCAATCATTAAGCCTGCGTATAAAAAGCCAGTGTAAGGATGACCTTCGCTTGCCATACCCTCAACGGTAGGAACGATGACTTCGTTCATAATGCGCTGGTGGATTTCGTCGGTTACTACAGGTGCCGGTGAGTATGCGCCCATGCCGCCAGTATTTGGACCTTCATCGCCATTGTATGCACGCTTGTGATCTTGGCTTGTTGCAAATGGCAAAATGTTTTTACCATCAACCATAACAATAAAAGAGGCTTCTTCGCCTTCTAAAAACTCTTCGATCACGACGCGGCTGCCAGCCTCGCCAAAAGCATTACCGGCAAGCATATCGCGAATAGCGTCTTCAGCTTCGCGCTCATCCATTGCCACAATAACGCCTTTACCAGCAGCTAGGCCATCTGCTTTTATTACAATTGGCGCGCCTTTTTCTTTTAAATAAGCAAGGGCAGGGTCAATTTGTTCAAACGTTTGGTAATCAGCGGTTGGGATAGCATGGCGAGCTAAAAAGTCTTTAGTAAACGACTTAGAGCCTTCTAGCTGCGCTGCACCGGCTGTTGGACCAAAAATAGCGAGACCGTGTTCACGGAACTTATCTACAACGCCCAATACAAGCGGTACTTCAGGGCCAACAATCGTAAGTTCTACATTGTTTTGTTGTGCAAAGCTTAATAGGCCATCTAGGTCTTCAACATTAATTGCAACGTTTTCTAGTTTTGGCTCAAGTGCAGTACCGGCATTACCCGGTGCTACAAATACAGTGTTTACTTTCGTGTTTTGAGCGGCCTTAAACGCAAGTGCGTGTTCGCGGCCGCCGCTGCCAATGACTAATACATTCATGGCGAAATATTCCTATTTAAAGCGGTTTTTTAAATTTCAGCGTCATACGGTCGCTTTCACCAATAGCTTTGTATTTATCAGCGTCTTGTTCGCCAAGGCGTAAGCTAGGTGGTAGCGTCCACACCCCTTTAGGGTGATCGGCTGTATCTTTTGGATTGGCGTTAATCTCACTGCTTGCAACTAATTCAAATCCAGCTTTTTTAGCTAAATCGACCACGTAACTTTGCTTCATGTAGCCGGTTGATTTTTGATCCTCATCAGGTCGGCTTTCATCTAAGCGATGTTCAACTACACCTAATACGCCACCTGGTTTTAACGCTTTATAAAAAGACTTAAATGCACTGAGTGCGCCTTTAGTGTCTTTACCCATGTACCAGTTATGTACATTGCGAAAGGTTAATACCATGTCGGCAGTGCCGGCTGGGGCAATATCAGTGTGCGTTAATGGGGCAAACTCAGAAATTTTTACTTTGCTAAAACGCTCATCTTCGGCCACTTTTTTCTTAAAGCCAGCTAAAGAGCGCTGGTAGTAACCTACCGATGAATCACTCGGAAAATGCGCTGCGTAATATAAGCCTTGCTCTTTAAGTGCTGGGGCTAAAATTTCGCTGTACCAACCACCGCCTGGGGCAATTTCAACCACAGTCATTGTTGGTTTAAAACCAAAAAATGCCAGTGTTTGCTCAGGGTGACGGTATTCATCGCGGGCGCTATTTTTAGCGCTACGCTCGCTTGATTGAATAGCATGGCTAAGGCTTGACTCATGGTTATGGCTAAGTGCCATTGTTGAGGTCAGCGTAAGCGAGGCAACAAGTAGTGACTTTAGTGCAAATTTCATCGTTTGTTCCTTAACGTTTTAAATAGGTGTTGAACCAGAATACGTGAATTGATTGCAAACAAAAAGGGCTAAACGTTGTGTTTAACCCTTTGTGTGATTAGTGGCGGAAGTGGCGCATGCCGGTAAATACCATCGCCATGCCAGCTTCGTCAGCGGCGGCGATAACTTCTTCATCGCGCATTGAACCACCCGGTTGAATAACCGCGGTAATACCAGCGGCTGCGGCTGCGTCTATACCATCACGGAATGGGAAAAACGCATCTGATGCCATTACAGAGCCAGGTACTTCTAGGTTTTCATCAGCGGCTTTTATACCCGCTATTTTAGCTGAGTAAACACGGCTCATTTGGCCTGCGCCTACGCCAATGGTCATACCGTCGCGGGCATATACAATCGCGTTTGATTTAACAAACTTAGCCACTTTCCAGCAAAATAGTAAATCTTTAAGTTCTTGCTCAGAAGGTTGGCGCTTAGATACGACTTTTAAATCGCCTTGGGTAACCATGCCTAGGTCGCGGTCTTGTACTAAAACACCGCCGTTAACGCGTTTAATATCGTGGCCAGTTGCTTTGCCACTCCATTGACCACACGCTAATAAGCGTACGTTCTTTTTCGCTTCAACAATTTTTGCTGCTTCGCTTGAAACGCTAGGAGCAATAATTACTTCAACAAATTGACGCTCAACAATGGCTTGTGCTGTTGCAGCGTCAAGCTCGCGGTTAAAGGCAATAATGCCACCAAACGCTGAGGTTGGATCTGTTTTAAAGGCGCGGTCGTAAGCACTAAGAATATCTTCGCCAATTGAAACGCCACATGGGTTTGCGTGTTTAACAATAACACATGCAGGTACATCAAATTCTTTAACACACTCAAGTGCTGCGTCGGTATCTGCAATGTTATTAAACGACAGGGCTTTACCTTGTAGCTGAGTAGCTGTTGCAACAGACGCTTCGCTTACGTTGTTTTCAACATAAAAAGCAGCATCTTGATGTGAGTTTTCACCGTAACGCATATCTTGCTTTTTAGTGAACTGCATATTGATAGTGCGTGGGAATTTAGTCTCTTCAGCGGCTTCTTCAGTGTAATCAGGTACCATTTTACCAAAGTAGTTAGCAATCATGCCATCGTACTGAGCTGTGTGCTCATACGCGGCAATGGCTAAATTAAAACGTGTTTTGTACGTTGTTGAGCCATTGTTGCTTTGCATTTCGCTAATAACGCGCTCGTAATCGTTTGCGTTTACCACGATGGTTACGTCTTTGTGGTTTTTAGCGGCTGCACGAACCATGGTAGGTCCGCCAATATCAATGTTTTCAATAGCATCTTCAAGGCTGCAGTTTTCTTGAGCGACAGTATTCGCAAAGGGGTATAAGTTAACTACAACAATATCGATAGCAGAGATGTTGTTATCTGCCATTACGCTTTCATCTTGTCCGCGACGCGCTAAAATACCGCCGTGAATTTTAGGATGAAGGGTTTTTACGCGACCATCCATGATTTCAGGATGACCTGTGTGATCTGATACTTCAGTCACTTTTATGCCGTTATCAGCAAGGAGTTTGCAGGTACCGCCAGTTGATAAAATATCTACACCTTGCGCTTCTAGTGCGCGGGCAAATTCAACAATACCGGTTTTATCAGACACACTTAATAGTGCGCGACGAATAGGACGATGAGTATCCATTGTAGTTTAATTTCCTCAGTTAATGAGCTAGCTTAGAAGCGGGCATTTTAACTGATTACTACTCAAAAAACGACTTATAAAGCGCCAATAAGCGTGAGCATTTTGCAACATCTATACTAAATTGTGCGCATAAAAAAAGCACCCTAAGGTGCTTTTTTTGCATGATACCAATTGTATTGGATTAGTAAGCAGTTATAACGATAGAAAAACAAGTCTATAACAAGGCAAAAATTTTACAGTGTAGTTATTCTACATAAGAAATTTTTAACGCCGTTATGGGCTTGTTTAGCTCGTTAGCATGCTTACGCTTTCAATATAATTGGTATTAGTTCATGCCGTATTTTTTAAGCTTTTTACGTAAAGTACCACGGTTGATACCTAGTAAAATTGCCGCACGAGTTTGGTTTCCACGTGTGTATGTCATTACTTCTTCAAGTAATGGCGCTTCTAGCTCTGAAAGAACAAGGTCGTAAACGTCTTGCACATCTTGACCGTTAAGCTGCTTTAAATAGTGGTGAACAGCTTTTTTTACTGCATCACGCAATGGCTGCGGTTTCTCGTGTGACTGAACATGAGGGTTTGTGATAAATGGAGAAGTCACGTTTTGTTCGAACATTATTTAATCTCTTTCTTTCTTAGTTAGCTGCTAGTGTTTTAAAGTATTGCGTTAATGCGTCAACCTGTGCTTGTGGGTTGTCGAGCGCATTAAATACTCGCCTAAACTGACCGTCACTGTCATGGGTTTGCAAATACCAAGATACATGTTTGCGAGCGATTCGCGCTCCCATTGGCTCGCCGTAAAACGCATGGAGGTTATCTAAATGCTCCATTAAAATACTTCGCACCTCTGAAATAGCAGGTGGTGGTAAGTGTTCTCCAGTTCGCAAATAGTGGTCTATCTCCCTAAATATCCAAGGGCGACCTTGGGCGGCTCGGCCAATCATGATGGCATCTGCACCCGTATAGTCCAAAACCTGCTTTGCTTTTTCTGGAGATGTAATATCACCATTAGCAACCACAGGTATCGACACTGAGCGTTTTATATCCCTAATCGTGGCATATTCTGCTTCACCTTTGTACATACATGCGCGTGTACGCCCATGTACGGCAAGTGACGCAATGCCATAACGCTCAGCTATTCTCGCAATCTCTACACCATTACGGTTGTCCTGATCCCATCCTGTACGGATTTTAAGTGTGACCGGGATATCAACAGCGTTAACCACTGCATCAACTATCTCTTCCACAAGTTCAGGAAACTGTAATAATGCAGAGCCTGCGAGTTTCTTGTTCACTTTTTTTGCTGGGCACCCCATATTGATATCTATGATCTGTGCACCGTTAGCAACATTGAATTGTGCGGCCTGCGCCATAAGCTCAGGATCAGCTCCTGCAATTTGCACCGCGCGTATACCCGACTCACCGCTGTGATCCATACGGTTCATCGATTTTTCAGTTTTCCAAACCTTCGGGTTTGACGATAACATTTCAGACACGGCCAAGCCTGCGCCTAAGCGGCGGCAAAGCTGTCTAAATGGTCTGTCTGTAATACCTGCCATTGGCGCGACTATTACATTATTCTCAAGTTGGTATGAACCGATACGCACTGTATTCAATAGGCCTCTTTTCAAGGGGCGCTAAGTTTACGGTTTTTTTAGGAAAAATCAAAGGCTATAAATTGAACAAAAGTGACTTTTTTTTGCCCTTTTCGTATTGACTTTTGATAACCGCATGACAAGTGGGTCGATTTGTTTGAAATTTAAACAAAAAATAATTTTGTGAAATTATGCGTGCTAATTTTCTAACTGTAAAAAAATAGTAAAGCCTGTTAAATACAGGCTTTACATGCAAGTTTTGAGTTAAAACTCTAAATTTATAAATGTATGTGGTTAGCTATTTTTTGTACCGCTTACACGGGTCCAATCACCCTCTAGTGCAATATCGTCAAGCTCAATAAAGGGTGCGTAAATATCGGCAACCGATTGGGCTTGCTCTTCTAATATGCCCGACATAGCAATTTTGCCACCCGGTTTAAGTAATCCCAAAATTACACTGTGAAGCTCACGCAGCGGCTGCGCTAAAATATTAGCCACTACAATATCAGCACTAAACTCAGGTTGGTTTTCTGGTAGGTATACCTCAAGCTTATCGGCTACGCCATTACGTTGTGCGTTATCTAAGCTTGCTTCAAGCGCTTGCGGGTCAATATCAATACCTATCATGCGCTCTGCACCAAGTTTAATGGCTGCAATGCCTAAAATTCCCGAGCCACAACCAAAATCAACCACTGTTTTACCACTTAAATCTTGGCTTTCTAACCATTTAAGGCACAATGCCGTTGTTGCATGCGTACCCGTACCAAACGCAAGGCCTGGGTCGAGCAGTACATTAACTGCATCTGGGTCTGGAATGTCGCGCCAGCTTGGGCAGATCCACAGTTTTTCGCCGAACTGGATTGGGTGAAAGTTATCCATCCACTCACGTTCCCAGTCTTTATCTTCTAGTTGCTCAATTTTGTATACCAGTGTGTCTTTAATTTCATCATGACGCTTAAGTAAAGCAATTACCGCGTTCATATCATGATTGGCTTCAAATAGACCAATTACAGTGGTATCGGCCCAAAACTCAACGGTGCCAATTTTAGGCTCATAAATAGGCGTGTCTTTAGCGTCAATAAAAGTAACAGAGGCGCTGCCTGCTTCCATTAATAAGTCACTCACTGCATCTGCGGTAGCAGCATTGGCATTGATACGGATTTGGATCCAAGCCATGGTTGTTTCCTTTAAATAGAAAAAAGGCCGCTACAGCGGCCTTTTTAGTTTATATGAAGCGCTAAATTATTTAGCGTCTAAAAAGCTTTTTAGTAAATCAGAGCGAGAAGGGTGGCGTAATTTACGCAGTGCTTTCGCTTCTATCTGACGAATACGCTCACGTGTTACGTCAAACTGTTTACCTACTTCTTCTAAGGTGTGGTCGGTATTCATATCAATACCAAAGCGCATACGAAGTACTTTAGCTTCACGAGCTGTAAGGCCTGCTAGCACGTCGTTTGTTGCGCCACGAAGAGATTCCATTGTTGCCGAGTCGATTGGCGAATCAATAGTGGTATCTTCGATAAAGTCACCTAAGTGCGAATCTTCATCATCACCGATTGGTGTTTCCATCGAAATTGGCTCTTTGGCAATTTTAAGTACCTTACGGATTTTATCCTCAGGCATCATCATGCGTTCTGCTAATTCTTCAGGATTTGGCTCACGACCCATTTCTTGTAACATTTGACGAGAGATACGGTTAAGTTTATTAATCGTTTCTATCATATGTACTGGAATACGGATTGTTCTTGCTTGGTCAGCAATTGAGCGGGTAATCGCTTGGCGAATCCACCACGTAGCATAAGTCGAGAACTTATAACCACGGCGGTATTCAAACTTATCTACCGCTTTCATCAAGCCAATGTTACCTTCTTGGATTAAATCTAAGAACTGTAAACCACGGTTTGTGTATTTTTTAGCAATTGAGATTACAAGACGTAAGTTAGCTTCAACCATTTCTTTTTTCGCACGGCGCGCTTTTGCTTCACCAATGCTCATACGACGGTTAATGTCTTTAATACGCTCAATGCTTAAGCCTGTGCTTTCTTCAATTACACATAGCTTTTGAATGCAACGAATAATTTCAGGCTTCACTTCTTCAAGTTTAGCTGAGTGTTTTTCGTTAGCATTTATTTCTAGGTCTAGCCACGCTGAGTCAGTTTCGTTATTAGCAAAGTGCTTAATAAACGTTTTCTTAGGTAGCTTAGCAATTTGTACCGCTTGTTTCATGATAAGGCGTTCTTGAATACGCACTCTATCCATCATTTCACGCATGTTGTTAACCATGCGATCAAACTGTTTTGGTACTAATTTAAAGGTTCTGAAAAGCTCGCCAATTTCAAAAATAGCGGCTTGAGAATCTGGGTGCGAACGCCCTTTTTCATCAAAGGTAGCGCGAGCTTTAACGTATAAATCACGTAAGTTTTCAAAGTGAATACGGGCTTCTTCTGGATCTGGGCCTGTATCTACTTCTTCTTCGTCTTCATCGTCATCGCTGTCTTTGTCATCTTCATCATCGTCTTCATCAAGTTGTTCTTCACTTAATTCAGAGCCAATGTGAGTTGCTGAGATTTGCGCTTCGTCTTCGTTAGGGTCGAAAAAGCCTGAAATAATGTCGCTTAAGCGCATTTCTTCTGCTTCAAACTTATCCCACTGTTCAAGTAGGTAAGTAATCGCTTCAGGGTATTCGGCAACAGAAATTTGTACCTGGTTGATACCTTCTTCAATGCGCTTAGCGATTACAATTTCGCCTTCACGTGTAAGAAGTTCAACAGTACCCATTTCACGCATATACATGCGCACTGGGTCAGTTGTACGGCCAATTTCTTTTTCTACAGTTGCAAGGGCTGCAGCAGCAGCTTCTGCTGCGTCTTCGTCTGTCGTGGTTTCTTGCATCATTAATTCATCAGCATCAGGCGCGTTTTCGCTAACCTTGATACCCATGTCATTAATCATGCTAATGATATCTTCTACTTGATCTGAGTCGATTATGTCTTGTGGAAGGTGATCATTTACTTCAGCAAAAGTTAAGTAGCCTTGCTCTTTACCTTTTTGAATCAGAAGTTTTAATTGTGACTGAGGAGTTGGATCCATAGAGATTGTTTCTTCCACTCTGATAAGTTGATACAACAGGCGTCATCATAGAGTTAGCCTTTTAACTAACTTTAATAATGTGACGCAGTGAATAGCACAGTATAACAGTTTAAATCAAGTCTGACTAGCTGTTACTCGCTTTTAGCGCTGTCATAAGTAAATGGCATTCTAGTTTTTCATCACTTGATAAGCCCTGTGTCTTGTCCTTTATTAATAGGGTCTCTAGTCGATAATTTAAACACTGATCTTCAATAAATTTAAAAGTATTTTGAAAAACAGTCTCTAAACGCTCATCACTAATTTGGTGCTGCCATGTGGCAAGCTTTACTAGCGGTTCGTAATCCTCGGAATCTCTAAATGATTCGAGTAAAACTGCTGTGTTTGCATTGTCTTTTTGCAGTGCGCGCTCTTGCAAGCGCAGTAGCAAACCAATACCCGCTATGTTCATTTGCGCCAATTCTGGCAAATGGGGCACACTTTTAGCTAACTGTGGGTGCTGAATTAAAATACCAATAGCTTGGCGCATTGGGGTAATTTTAAATTTTCGCTCAACAGCGTGTTGTTGCTTTGGTGTTTTTAAGCGGCTATTTAGCTGCTCACGCGTACGGCCAATTAATCGCCCTAACTGCTCTAAAATATTTTCTTGGTAAAATTCACTCGGAATTTTTTCAATTAACGGCAAAGCGGCACTTAATAGCTTAGCTTTGCCTGAGTCGAGTGTTAGGTCTACTTCTTGGCTAAGCTTATTAAATAAAACTTTAGTAAAATCATATGCTTGGCTTAAGCGTTGCTCAAACTGTGTTTTACCTTCTTGCTGAACCAGTGAATCAGGGTCTTCGCCGTCAGGTAAAAATACAAAGTGTAATGCTTTGCCATCGTTTAAGTAGGGCAGGGCATTTTCTAGTGCTCGCCATGCAGCGTCGCGGCCAGCTCTGTCGCCATCGTAACAACAAATAACTTTGTCGGTGGTTCTAAATAGCGTATGCATATGCTCGCTTGTTGTTGCGGTGCCAAGCGCAGCTACGGCATATTCAATACCTTGCTCTGCAAGTGCAACTACATCCATGTAACCTTCTACAATAAGTACATGTTCAAGCTTTTTATGTGCTTGTTTTGCCTCATAAAGGCCATATAGCTCAAAGCCTTTATGAAAAATGCGGGTCTCTGGTGAGTTGAGGTATTTTGGCCCTTGGTCGACTTGCATTACACGCCCGCCAAAGGCGATAACACGGCCACGTTTATCACGAATAGGGAACATTAACCGATCGCGGAAAAAATCAAACTGCCTACCTGGTGTTTTTTCGGAGGCGAGCTTAAGCTCGACCAACTGTTCTTTTTGCTCTTTTGTTCGGCCAAGTTGTTGGCACAGCGCTTCCCATTCGCTCGGCGCATAACCAATCATAAACTTTTTAACGGTTTCGCCACTTAAACCACGCCCTTTTACATAATCAATCACCGCAGCAGAGTTACTGTGGTGCTTTAATTGATGCTGGTAAAAGCGTGCTGTGTGTAACATTAAATCGTAATCTGAGCGCTTTTGCGCTGCTGTGCGCTCAGGTGCTGAGCTACTGCCTTTCTCGCGAGGTACGTCTAAATTTAAAAGGCTTGCAAGCTCTTCTATGGCATCAACAAATTCAAGCTTGTCGTATTCCATAACAAACGAAATAGCGTTGCCATTAGCACCACAGCCAAAGCAGTGGTAAAACTGTTTATCTTGAGAAACAGTAAACGAGGGAGATTTTTCGTTATGGAAAGGACAGCAAGCTTGGTAGTCTTTGCCTGCTTTTTTAAGACCAACTTTAGAGTCTATTAGCTCTACAATATCTGTTCTGGCGAGTAAATCGTCAATAAAATTTCGTGGGATCTTTCCAGCCATGTTTTGTAAGTAGTCCTAACAATTGGTGAGGTGTAATTTCAACACAATGCGCGCATTTATAAAAGGGGTATCGGTAAGCTAAAAAGCTACATTATATCCATGGGCAATAATACTTAATCATTTTTAGGTGCTAAACCTGACGCTAACAGCGTACAAAGCTAGGATATTGAAGGTAGAGCAGTGCAGGCGCAGGTAAGTGTTAGCCCTAAATAACCCATTTTACCTAGCCCTCAATGTGCTTTTGTAGCTACACAATAAATCACTTAATTACATGCACGAGCATTACTTAAAAGCGTTTTGTTTGTCTACTTAAACGAAGAAACCGAGCACTAGGCTCGGTTTGCTTTAATCATACTTTGTGTATGTGGGAGTATTAGGCTGTTAATCGTTGCTTAATTAAACCAGAAAGCTTGCCCATATCGGCACGTCCTTCGGCTTTGCTTTTGATTATGCCCATTACTTTACCCATGTCTTGCATACCTGCTGCATTAGTATCAGCAATAGCCGCATCAATAAGGGCAACTATTTCTTCTTCACTCAATTGTTGAGGTAAAAAAGTTTCTAGTGCTGCGATCTCATTGGCTTCAATTTCGGCTAAATCTTCACGCCCAGCATCTTTGTACTGAGTGTAAGAATCACGACGTTGTTTAACAAGCTTCACTATAACGGAGGTAATACCTGCGTCGTCTAGTGTTATTTGCTCGTCAATCTCACGTTGCTTGATTGCGGCAAGCACCATGCGAATAGGGTTAAGACGTTGTTTGTCTTTCGCTCTCATCGCATCTTTTTGCGCATCTTTTAGCGTTATTAAAAGGCTCATTTATACAAGACCTAATACTATTAGTATAATTTAACGCGACGTGCGTTATCGCGAGAAAGCTTCTTCATGTGACGCTTAACCGCTGCAGCTTTTTTACGCTTACGCTCAGCTGTTGGCTTTTCATAGTGCTCGCGACGACGAACTTCTGAAAGGATACCTGCTTTTTCACATGAACGCTTGAAGCGACGAAGTGCTACGTCAAACGGTTCGTTCTCTCTTACTTTAATTACTGGCATTAAAAATTCACCTACCTAAATTATGAGCGTTGCTCAAGTTGATCAAACATTGATCAAGTGGTTCAAAAATGGTGCGGTATTGTAATCCGAAGCAACACCACATGTAAAGGATAATATTAACAGAAATGCAGCGGCTTAAATAGTGTTAATTTGGCTGGCGTTGGTATAGCCTACAGAATACTTGCCCTGCTTTTTTTTCTTTAATTAACAGCCAGTTATCTGGTTGTGAAAAGCTGCTTAGTTCGGTTTCTACCTCAACATAAATGAGCGCGTCTTCGCTAAGCCATTGGTTATTTTCTAATAAATCACAGCTACTTTGCGCTAAGTTTTTACGAAATGGTGGGTCAACAAAAACTAAATTAAATGGTGAATTTGTATTCTTTTGCTCTAAATATGAGAGTGAATTAGTGTGTTTTACCTGTGCATTTTCAAGCTTTAAGGTACTAATATTTTGCTCAATTTGCTTAGCAGCCGAGGCATCTAGTTCGATAAACGTGGTGCTTTTAGCAAACCGAGACAGCGCTTCAAAGCCAAGCCCACCGGAGCCTGCAAAGCAATCGAGTACTGTTGCATCGCGCGTATCTTGCATTAACCAATTAAACACGGTTTCTTTAATGCGGTCTGTTGTTGGGCGTAGCCCTTCTACATTTTTTACCGGCAGTTTACGGCCACGAAATTGCCCGCTGATTACTCTAATAAAGCCGTCAGTAGATTTGCTAATTGCTTTATTTTTCGTTGTTTTTTTTCTCATTTAGGTCACTAAAAAATGGTATAAGGGATCTAGCTCAGATAATATTGTGCGTAGTTTACGTTTAGCTTCATTTTTCAACCGCATTAAAAGTGTTACTATTTAGCACTTACGTTTTGAACGGTTGTTTGGCCGGCACGCTTTGCTGAGCCACACCAAGCTATTTCAAATTTTAGTTTATCAGATTTTTATAAGTGGTTATTAGCAAGTATGGCAAAAAAAAGTAAATTCATGTCTTGGCTCGGTTTTGGTAAGTCAGATAAAAAACAAGCAGAAGCTGATAAACAACAGGCATTAGCTCAGCAACAAGAAGCTGAGCGCTTAGCGGCAGAAAAGGCTGAAGCAGAGCGTGAAGAACAAGCGCGTATTGCTGCTGAAAAAGCACAAGCAGAGCGTTTAGCAATTGAAAAGGCTAATGCAGAGTTGCTTGCAAAAGAGCAAGCCGAAGCACAGGCGCAACAACAAGCACAAGCTGCACGTTTAGCTGAGCAAGAAGCGCAAATGCGTTTAGAGCAAGAGCGCATGGCTGCACAGCGAGCTGAGCAACAACGTTTAGACACAGAGCGTGAGCAAGCTGAGCAAGATGAAAAATTAGCAATTGAAAAAGCCAACGCTGAGTTGCTTGCGAAAGAGCAAGCTGAAGCACAGGTACAACAACAAGCACAAGCCGCTCGTTTAGCAGAGCAAGAAGCGCAAATGCGT